>DBHX01000064.1 GCA_002296285.1 bacterium UBP8_UBA817 | reverse complement strand
CTTTCAAGTGCACGGTTTTTCACTGTCTAAAGCTAATATCCGTGCACTTGGGTGTTTATTTCTTCTTGTAAAGATACCTTTATTTTACCTCATCTTACACTCAATATCACGATTTATTTGGCTGTTTTTAGCCTCCGTCAGCAGGGCCTAATTATTATTTTCTTTTTCAATAAAAATTTGTTCAGGGGATAAACTGGGAGGTGGCTGTGTTAGTTTTGCAAGGCCATTAGCCAACGCAATAGTAAAAGATAAAAACTCGCCGATGTTGCTACTAAAAATTTGAATTAATGCTGTTGGGTTGGTGGGTGCGGTTTTCATTGCCCCTTTGTGGCAATTAAGTGACTAGTTTCGCTTAATGAATTTTCAGCAGTTGCTTTGGAAATTTCAAAGTTATTTTTCCAAATATTTGGGATGGCTGAAAATCCCTGAAATTCTGATTTTATTTTTCCAGAAGTTAATTTCATTAGGTTTGGCATGGCGGATTGAATTTTTTCAATGGATGCTTCTTTAACTTCTAATTGAATCAATGTGTCATAAATGCAGACCTTAGATACTTCAATTTGGTTTTTATTGGCATATACTTTGATGATATGGCAAACTTCTGAATCAATTTTCTGCAATCTTTTATACACCATTTTTCGAATATGCCAAGTAATGATATGGTTGGACAATTCTTCACAAGGTTTGTTTTTTGTTTTGACAAATATAGTATTTTTAAGGATTTCATAAAACTCTTTCTCAGAATCAATTCGTTCGAGAAAGGCGGCCTCATACAGATTTAACTTTTCATTTTTTGATAATGATAAAAAGACACTTATTTTTTCACAAACGTCAAACGTCGGTGGCTTATAATTTTGGTTTTCAATTTGCCGTATATAAGCATCAGATGTTCCAATACCTTTGGCCAATGATAATTTTGTTATATTATGACGTTCCCTATAATATTTAAGTGTATTTCCAAATTTTCCCATAATCAGGGCATTATACACGAATGATTTAGATGTTAAAAGAAGCTTAAAACCGTATTGATTCGCTTCTTTTTTTTTTGTATTATTGTTTTGTTCCATTATATTTCTGGAGGTTCTGTGAAGCGTCTGATTTTAATTGTAGATGATGATCCAGTGATTCATGTTTCATTAATGAGTGTCTTATTTTCCGATCACATTGAAGTTTATTCTTTGCATAATTCCTTGGATGCATTGCGATGGTTAGAAACATCTTCCGTTGATTTAATTATTTGTGATGTTGGTTTACCTAGAATGAATGGCTTGGAATTTGTGCGACAATTAAGAAAGAAAAACCGTATGGTTGGCATTATTTTTTTTACTGGTGTAAGTGCTCAAGTTAAACGGGAGGACGTTATTGATCTCAATGTGTATAGTGTGATGAATAAAGGAGATTTTGATGTGCATTCTTTTAAACAAAATGTTGATCAGTATTTGTTTGGTGTATTAGCATAAATATTTTTTGTTTTCAGTTGTTGTGGCTTCCTTTATACTTAAAATGTTATGAATTTAATACAAAATCAAATTTTAGAGCTTCTTAAAAAAAATGCCAGGTATTCAAATGGTGACATTTCTAATATGTTGAATGTGTCCGAATCTGTTGTTGAAACAGAAATACAAGGGTTGATTGAGCATGGCATTATTCGACAATTCACAACGATTATCAATGATAATAACATCGATGATTATCCCATAAGAGCCTTGGTAGAGTTAAGCATTAGGCCTGAAAAAGGAACCGGTTATGATGCAATTGCTCAACGAATATTTAGTTATGATAATGTGGTTTCACATTATTTGGTTTCCGGAAAATATGATTTTTTGTTGGTTGTTGAGGGAAGTGATCATAAGGATATTGCACATTTTGTTTTTGATAAGTTAGCCACCATTGAAAATGTAAAGTCAACCACTACGCATTTTATTTTTAAATCCTATAAAGAGCATGGTGTATTAATGGAAGAAGCAGCAAGCTCGTCTCGTTTAGCCATTTTGCCATGACGTTTTTATCTGACAGAGTTAACCGAATACCTCCATCGGGAATTCGTGTTTTTTTTGATTTAGTGCTTTCCTCAAAGGGCATTATTTCACTTGGTGTTGGAGAGCCAGATTTTTTAACGCCTTGGAACATTCGAGATGAGGCCATTTATCGTGTGGAGAAAGGATTTACAACATATACGTCAAATAAGGGACTTGAGGAATTGAGGGGGGCGATTTCTCATTATTTAAAGCAGCAATTTTCGATCGCTTATGACAAACATGAAATCTTAATTACAAGTGGGGTTTCTGAAGCGGTTGACCTTGTGTTTCGTTCTTTTATTAACCCGAATGATGAAATTATATTGCCTGAGCCTTCGTATGTTTGTTATCGGCCTTTAATTGATCTGTGTGATGGTAAAGCGGTTCCCTTGGATACATCATTAACTGATTTTATTCCTCGAGCATCTGATATCGAAGCATTGGTTACGAAGAATACAAAAGCCATATTATTATCTTATCCGAATAACCCCACAGGGCAATCTATTCCACCATCTGAGGTTTCTAAAATTGCTGACATTGCAGTAAAGCATAATCTTTTAATTATTACGGATGAAATTTATGCCGACCTATCGTTTGATTCATTTCAATCCATCGCTTCGATTCCTAACATGAAAAATCACATTATTTATTTAAATGGATTTTCAAAGGCACACTCAATGACAGGATGGCGGATAGGTTATGTGTGTGCAAATGAAGAATATATTGAAGCTATGAATAAAATTCATCAATACAGTGCGTTGTGTGCCCCAACATTATCTCAGTATGCGGCTGTGGAGGCGTGCCAAAATTCTTCGGACGAGGTTCAAAAAATGCGACAATCGTATTTGGAAAGGGCTCGATATTTCACAAAGATGATGAATGACGTTGGTTTAACTACGATTATGCCAAGCGGAGGGTTGTATTGTTTTACAAGCATTCAATCGTTATCGATGTCCTCACTTTCTTTTGCTGAAAAGTTATTGAAAGAATATCAGGTTGCTGTTGTTCCGGGAAATGTGTTTGGTGAGTCTGGAGAGGGGTATTTTCGAGCTTGCATTGCCACTGATTTTAATGAATTAAAAATCGCGGCTAAAAAAATTCAAGAATTTGTGACAGAACATGATTAGTGGGCAAATTATTGATGCGGTATTGCTCATATACATTGGTTATGCCATTGTTGTTGGTTTTATGCGTGGTTTTTTTAACGTTTTTGTGGGTATATTTGGTATTTATGGTGCCTCTTTGTTGGCTTGGCTATTTCAAGAGAAAATGCTTGTTTTTTCAACCAATGTACTGGGAATTTCAGCCAAGGCAAATCCTTCCATTATCTATATTTTTGTATGGTTATTTTTTTATTTGGTGATAACAGTTGCGGCTAAAATTTTGACGGGGGTTTTCAAGTTAACAGGAGTAAGCATTATGCTTCGTTTAACTGGGGCTGTATTTAATGGGGTAAAGGCTGTTATGATTACGGTTGTAGTGTTAACATTTATTTCAAACTTGAATAATGATTTATTTGAAGCAACGGGCATTACCGGCCACTTAACAAAAGTTGGCGCAAAGGTGATGAATCTGTATAGTGAAAGTATCGATGAAAATAAAGTTGAGGTTATAAAAGAAGTTGTGAACTCAAAAGAGCCTTTTATTATTGATGACGATTTTAGATATAATTTATTGGAGAGGTAAGAGCAATGATTTGGAATGGATTAATTGAAAAGTATAGAGATTATTTGCCTGTAACGGAAGCAACACCAATTGTTTCTTTGTGTGAGGGAAATACCCCATTAATTCCTGTACAGAACTTAGCGAAATTTTTGGGAATTGATGCTCAATGGTATGTTAAATTTGAGGGGCTTAACCCCACCGGTTCATTTAAGGATCGTGGCATGTGTATGGCGGTTACTAAGGCGAAAGAAGATGGAATGAAGACCGTTATTTGTGCCTCAACTGGAAATACTTCAGCATCTGCCGCGGCGTATGCCGCAAAAGCAAATATGGGTTGCATTGTATTGATTCCAAAGGGGAAAATTGCACTTGGAAAATTATCTCAAGCGATGATGCATGGTGCAAGGGTTATTCAGATTGACGGCAACTTTGATGTGGCATTGAATATTGTCAGAGAAATTGCAGAAAAGAAGCCGATTGCTTTGGTGAATTCAGTCAATCCATATCGTATAGAAGGGCAAAAAACAGGTGCATTTGAAATTGTTGATCAACTGGGAACGGCCCCAGATTACCATTTCATGCCGGTTGGTAATGCGGGAAATATCACGGCTTACTGGAAGGGGTATAAGGAATATTTTGAATTGGGTAAAATTAATGCACTACCTAAAATGGTTGGTTTTCAAGCGGATGGTGCGGCACCAATAGTTCGAGGGCATGTTGTCGATAATCCTGAAACCATTGCAACCGCGATTCGAATAGGAAACCCTGCCAGTTGGTCATTTGCAGAAGCTGCTAGAGATGAATCCAATGGTCATATTGGCATGGTTTCTGATGAAGTCATTACAAAATACCAACAATTATTGGCACAGAAAGATGGGGTTTTTTGTGAGCCAGCGTGTGCCGTTGCCATTGCTGGTGTGGTCGAAATGGCTCAAGAATATAATTTTAAGCCCACGGATAAAATTGTATCGATTATTACAGGTCATGGGTTAAAAGATCCAGATCAAGCCATCAAGGTTTCTGTTGAACCAGAAGTCGTTGAAGCGAATTATAAGGCGGTATCTGATTCAATTTTTTCTACACATTAATTAATGACTCGAGTTACCTTGGCTCTTAAAGTATGTTTAGGACTTGTGGTTGTTATTTATCTATTGGGAAGCTATCTGTTTGTTATTCCAATGACGAAGCCCATTCTTCATTCTTTTATACAGGCTCAAATCTCGGATGCATTATCCAAAGATGTAACAATTGAAGATGTTGAGGGAACATTTTTTTCATCCATTGTTCTTTCTAATGTTGTTATTCAAAATTCTGATGAATATAGTCCATCCGTATTTGCAGTGGTGAAGCATGTGTCTTTTGATGTGTCATTTTTTCATTTTTTAGCCAATGCTCAGTTGTTAAAAAAAGTTACATTCGAGGATGTTTCTTTGAATGTTATTCGGAATAGAGATAAGAAAGTTAATGTTTTTGATTTTTTTGATTTATCAAATATTGGGCATGGTTTTAATAATGTTTCCATTGTTTTTGATAATGTTTCAGGGGAATATCATGATTATCGTGGGTGGGGAAGGGTTCCTGAGCATTTTGAGCACTCATTTACTCAGGGCAAGGGCAGAATTGATGTTGATCGAGATGGTAATTTGGATTTATCTGTTTCAATTTCATTGGAGGAACCATCGGGTCAGTTATTTATTCAAGGTGGTATTCAAGACGGGACATATATGTTTGAGTTTGATGTTAATCAGTTGAATGTGGATCAATGGTCGTCTTATTTGGTTCCAACTCCATTGGTTGATGTTTCTGATGATATTGTAACCATTAGAGGAACTTTAACCAACAGAGACTTATTGAAACAGCCGAACGGTGGGTTTTATTATGATATTGATGTTTTATTTGACTATTTAACCTTAACTTTGCCAAATCAGAAAATAAAAGGAACCAATTTGAATGGTAGGGTTAAATTGATTAATATTGATCGACCTGAATTAAAAATTGATTCAGTTATTGGGGAATATCACGATTTACTCATGCAGGCCAATGGGTCAATATACTTTGATACAAAAACGTATGATCTTCGTCTTCGTTCCTTAGCTACAGTCAATCATGATTATATGGTGAATTTTCTCGGCATTCAAACAATACCAGGCGTTGATTATGATGCATCATTAACGGGGCAGTTAACCGGTTCGTTTAGGCACCCCAAATTTAATGTTCATATTGGATCAGATTCAGTTTTTGTTGGGGATTACGGTATTGGTCGTGTTTATTTGGATGTTTCTAAAACTCGAGATGGTTTTGAAATTAAGTCATTGGGCCCATCGAAAGTGTTTGTTTCTGGAGAAATCGTTAAAAATTTAGTGGATCTTCAAGTGGATTTTAAAGAAATAGACGTGCCTATATTTGATCATCCTGTTGAGATTTCTTTTGAGGCATATGGTCCAATGGATGCATTAAAAACTTCGATAACGCTACCAAAATTACATCAGAACGTATTTGGTTATACCATTAATAAAATTCAATCCAATGTAGTATTGGGTGCGGATCGCTTGGCCATTTCTGATATGTCCATAGATTTAGAGAACACTCAGAAACTTTTTTTTGAAGGTGGTTATGATTTTCAACATCGAATGCTTTATTTAAATCAAAGTGGTTTGCAAAAACTATCTAAATTAATGAATTCTCAGCGCATTGATTCCATGGAATCCCAAATAAACATGCAATATTTAAATGGTCATTGGGATGTGCAAGTAACCAGCAATATCATTGGTGCTGGGGCAAAGGTTTTGGGTATTCCTATTAGTGAGTATGGTTTTAGCTTATCTCGAAATGCGGACGAATACTTATTAGATGTTGATTATTTTTATTCTGAAGGACAGCGATTTGATGGGCAAATCATATTTGATGGTGAAAACCTGAAATTCATTGATGCTAAATTTTCTCAATTGCAATTAAAGTACATGTCTCAATTTATTCCATCACTTAAAGGACTGGATATTTCTGGAACATCAACAGGACGGGTTTCTTACAGATATGATCCTCGGGTACCGAATCTGGATATGGTGATTGACATTGAAAACCTCTCATTTATACAAGGACAACTTGGGAATGTATTTATTGAAATGGTAAACCATGGTAAGGGATATGATATTATTAACTTTCGCTCAAGGGGTTTGCACCATTTGAATCTAACGGGGCATTTAGAATCAATGAACGCATTTGAGTTGTCACCAATGGCTGGTAGTATGATACGATTGGATGCATTTGATTACTTTTCTAAACAAAAACTATTTGGTCATGTAAAATTGGCTGGGACATTTAAAGGATCATCGTCTGGTTTTGAATATGACGGTTCCATTGAGTCGGATGATTTTGAATTTGATGGGCATCGGTTTGATTACTTATTTTCTGATTTAAGTGCATCATCAAGTACAGTGGATTTTCGGCGGTTATTGGTTGAACATAATGGTGGAAAAATGGACATTTACGGAAATATTCAACGTTTGAGTATGCCCCGAGATGAATTTGATTATGCGCTTAATTTGGACTTGCATTTTTCAAATTTTGACATCAAACTTTTTTCAAATATTTATCAATCGTATCTCCATTTGAATGAATTGAGTCTTGATTCTCTATTGGATTTTAATTTAACCAACCGATTTGCCTACCATAAATATCAATTGGATAACTTATCTCTTTTTAATGATTATAACGCCCCTATTTCAACCCAAAAAAATCCTTGGAATTTTGAAGGGAAAATGAATGGGAATATTATCGTTAATACCAATCAAATAGATGATAACGCGATTGATTTAACAGTGGATCAATTTCGTTTGTTTGACATATTTAGTGCTAAACATCTTCGTATAGCATCAACTAAGCCCGATACTCAGCGCCAAGATTTTAAATTATCCATGGAAGGCTTTATTTATAACGACGCTCAAATTGATTATTTTGATACATTAATTCATTTTTTTCCGAAGCAGGGGGTCATAAAATCATCGGATCAAAATATTCGATTTGATGGTTTAACAATAGATAATATTATGGCGTGGTCGTATCGTTTGGATGATCGTTTTTTTGACTTGAATATGGATTTAAAGAAAAACGATTTATCCATTCTGTCTTTTGTATTTGTGCCGATCAAAACCATTCGTAATGATGGGCGGGTCAAGTTTTCTTTGTCCGGGCCATTGGATCAAATGTCGTTGGTGTTTTCAGAGCTTAGTTTAAACAAATTTAAATTGTCGTTTGATTCTGAGCGTTCAAATTTTAATTCTTCAATCATGGTTGACCGTAGTGATTTACGGTTGAATAATAATGTAATATATTTTGATTCAATTGACGTTGATTGGCAGGGTGTTGACACTTATCGACGAGTAACACGGAATGAGAAAAAAAATAATTTTGTATTAAATGGTTCCCTAACAATTAATAAACTCGACTTTATGGATCGCATGGAATTGATGGCGCAATATGATTTGAATATATTGCCATCCTTTTTCTCTGTTAATTTTCCATTGATTTATTCTGGAGATATACTATCATCTAAGTTAACTTTTTCTGGGCAGCAAACATACCCATTTAGTTATTCTGGAAGGCAGGTGGTTTTTAATACATTGGGTACTAAAAATGAGTCTGGTCCCACACTTAATGGGCAGATAATATTTCGAGATGGTGTTTTTAATGTTCCTAAGTTGGGTGCAAAAAAACGAAAAATGAGAATGGGGCTTGACTTAAGTGTGATTATTGGTCCAGGGAACTATGTTCAGGGAAGTATTGTTGGTGATGGGGTTTATAATTTAGCCAATAATGTATCACTTGAAATTCATGAGAAAATGCAGGATTTGCCATTTAATGTGTCGGGAATGTTAAATTCACCGAATATGTCAACGGCCATTCATTTTTATGAAGGCTCTGTGACTATTTTTGATGGCGTATATGAATTAATTCGCACTGACCAGCAATCTCATTATTTTAAAGAGATGCCAGAATTAATTTCAGAGCAATTTGTTTTTATTCGTCCAAGCCAGGTGGATGGTAAGCCACATTTAGGATTTGATATTCATTTGCGAGGCCTTCGAAAAAAAGATTCGGTAGCGACGACTGAGAATATTCGAAATTTTAATTTGCCTTTTTCAGCGATTGGCTTGGTAATGGATGGTGATTTACAGAAAATATCGCAAGGATTTACAGTATTGGATTTCGGGTTGGACTCTTATCAATCAACATATCCAAATTATGAGTTTTATGGGGCTTACCAAGTGAACTTATTGGACCAGCAATCATTGTCTCAACAATCGCAGTATGGCTTAACGTTGGTCATGCCTGAAATCATTACCAATACAGAAGCTTCAAATTTTAATCAATATGGTCGTCAGCAAGTGAATAGTTTTGTTAAGAGTTCCATTCGTCCATATGAGCGCCGTCTTGCACGACGTTTTGGGCTGTATGACTTTAGGCTTGATTATGATTTTGGCCGCTCATTCTTTTATTCAGATAGTGACGTTTTTCAAAGCCAAGACTTGTTGGGGCTAAGTGTGGTATCTAATTTATACAAAGAAAAAATGTTTTTGACAGTTCGATCTGATGTTAATTTATCTTCCGATGAATCTGTTTCTTATGAGAGGGGCATTAAAATTACGCAATTGGAATTGAAATACTTTTTTGAGCCCAATTTTAGTGTTGGGATGAAAAATATTAATGAATATGCGGAGATCACATCGTTTGATCCAAGGTTTTCAATAAATTATGGGTATGCTTTCTAAAATTATTGGGTATCTTTTCTTTTTTTCCGTGGTTATTTTTCCTGCGTTTATTCATCATGTAGAAGTTCATAAATCTGTTGATGTAGCGCTATTAGCTGAATTAAGGAATCGTTTTAAAGGAAGTTTTGTGACGGATCGTCAAATCAGAGAGTTTATTCAACGAATGAATGCAAAAGGAAATTATCAGCGGTTGATCTTTGAACTAAATGAATTGAATGGAATCAATACCTTGTCCTTTGATATTGTTCAAACGCCTGTTATTCGCAATATAATATTTAAGGATCTTCCAATCTCGAATGCCTTGCTTATGAATGGATTAAAAAATAGAAAGGGCCGTCAATTTAATTTTCGTTATTTAGAGTCAGATATTCGGTATATTAATCAGGTTTTGGATATTGAAGGCTACTTTTTATCCTCAGTTAGATCGTATGAGGTATTGGATGATGGTGATATTGTTATTGAAATAGAATCTCCACGTTTGCAAGGCGTCGAATTTCTTGGCTTAAAAGAAACAGAGCCCTTCGTTCTTTTTCGTGAAATAGTTTCCAAAAAACATACATACGTTGATCGATATTTTTTGGACGTTGATTACCAATCATTGTCGTCATTGCCTTATTTTTCATCAATTTCTTCCCCAAGCATTAACTACATTAGTTCTGATAATGTGACAATTTCTTATCGTGTTAAAGAGCGTAAAATCAATCGATTGGATATTGGTATTGAGGAACTTGAAAAAGATCAGGGGGTGGGCATTTTTTCAAAATTTAAACTGTATCATATGTTTATATATTCTGACTTTTTGTTATTGCAAGCTCAATTGGGGTATTTAAATGAATGGAATATTCGAACGTATCAAATGCATTATCAGCAACCATGGATTTTTAATCTTTATCAATTTGTGTTGGATGTCAAAGCCTTTACCATGTTTCGATCTGAGTTGTATCAAGGCGATTCCACGACGTACGATACTATTCGAACTGGTGGAAGTATTTTTTTAACGAAGCCCATCAAGAAATTGTTTCTTACAACGGGTGCAGGCTTTCGTTCAGAACGGGTTTATCCACAGATTACGGACGCTTTTTCTACATATAATTTAAATTCTTTAAGTGTTTTTATTGATTGGAATACGGTTAAAGCCCCATTAAATCCTAAAAATGGGCACCGGTCGAAGTTAATTATGGATAAAGGTGGTCAGATTTTTGGCGTGACTTTAGGTGGCGTTGACTTTACTCGCATTAGCCTAATGCATTCTCAGTATGTGCCTATTCAAAATTCAACCACCATTGCTTATCGATTATTTGGTGGGGTATATTACAAGCAAACAAATGCATCTACATTTGAAACAGAAAAGTTTAGTTTGGGTGGGTCCAATTCATTAAGAGGGTATAAAGAGTTGTCTTTTTATGGAAATTATCGGTGGTCGTTTAACGTAGAGCCACGATATCAATTTAATGATGGTTTGATGGGCGTTTTATTTTTGGATGGTGGTTTTATTTCTGATGCCATTCAATCGGCCCCCTTTTATTATGGGTATGGGGTTGGGGTTCGTTTTTTAAATGCTTTGGTCCCATTACGGTTGGATTTGGCCTATGGCAATGATCTCATTTTGCACTTTAATGTATCTCAAGCATTTTAGTAGCTGTTAGAAGGAATTCTTAATATCGATTAATGACGCATCGTTTTGGATCATGGTTTGAATGCGACGAATGGATGCGGTTAATTCAATGTTTTGGCCTTGATTGGCCTGTTCAATGATTTGAAGTTTGTCTTGCAATTCATCGGTACTTGTGGATGAATCTACGGCTTGAAGTGCGGGATCTGAAATAGTATCCGGTGCATTTATCACTTGTTCAAGTAATGAGTGCATGGCCAATACAGCATTAATGTCTGACACTAGATATCTTCTCCAGATGCCTTTAGGTTTTTTCCTGTTGGATCACTTTTTAGTAAGCCGATGCGTTGCATACGTTCGCGTTGAATTTTTGCAGAGTCATTGTATGATTGTTTCATCTCCAATGTGTCCGATTCTTCATTGACTGTTTTAGAATCCATTGCTTTGACACCCTCAATGTCCAAATGTTTTTCGATTAAATTATTAATTGCGTCCAATTCATTTAAGTTTTTTTTAAACTCGTTTTTGAATGCTTCACGTTCTTGTGCAGATAGTTCAACATTATTTTTATGGTTGGATTTATTTTCAAAATCATTATTGATGTTTAAGCTTTGTGTCATATCAATTCCTCTTAATTAGAGTATCGCCCAAAAAAACATAAAATATGCATTGATTATAATTGATATTTTAATTGATTTGCAAAACGTATAAGCGCTAGTTTTGCGGTTAGTTTTCCCGATTTAATTAATCGGTCAATTTCAGAAAGAGTTTTTAAAATTTGAGTGAGTTTGTTTTTTAGGGGGTTTTTAATCAGCGACTCCATTTGTTTTTTTATAAAAAATGGGTGTTTTCCTAATTGTTTGGCTAATTTTTCAGGGTGTATTCGTTGTTGATGGGCCAATGCCAGAGGCAACAGTTGATTGATTTGAAATAGAAACTGGTTAAATATCTTATGGGGATCTTCTTTGTGATTCATTAATTGATCCATATGAAAAATTATTTTATTGATATTTCCTTTTTTAATTGCGGTTGACAGCAGGGCATATTCTCCAACAGAATTGCTCGACGCATGAATAAGGTCATTTGAAGTGATGTTTTTTTTGGGTAAAATGGTGACCATGCATTTATCAATTTCTTGTTTGATAATTCCTAGATTTGATCCATACGCATCAATTAACATTTGCGCTGCTTTAATGTCAATTGGGCTGTTTTCTTTTTGGCAATAATAAATGATCCAGTCGATTACTTTTTGATTTTCCCATTCTTTGAATTCTGGACAGTCTTTTTCAATTACCTTATATTTTTTTAGAAGTTTATAGCCAATAGATCGCTTGTCGATTTTTTTTATGATGAATAGTAGCGGCAATTTAAAATTTGAGGCTGTTAATAAGCAACGTTCAAATGATCCGATGGTTTCTTTCGATATTTTTTTAAGCCATTTTGGATTAATGATTATTTGTCCTTTTTGAGGGGAGAACATGTCGCAAGCTTCTGTATTTAATATGAAGTCTTCTAAGGAGGTATTCTCTGTGAGTTTGTTAAAGGGAATGCCCTGAAATTTTGAGCAAATTTTTGATTTTTCATCCTCGATTAAGGGGGTGTTTTCACCGGTAATTAAGTAAAACATAAGAAAGTTAATGCATCATTTATTTAAACATGATTATAATATATATTATGAGATTTTTTAATGGTCTTTTCATTTTAATGATTTTTTGTGTGCCGGTTTCAGCTCAAGTGTTATTTGAAGAAGATACTAGTAAAAAAGTTGATGAGGCCCCTGTGGTTCAAATTAATCCAGTAAATCAAGAGAGTCCTGTGGTTCATTCCTCCTCCAATACAGTTGTTCGTTTGTTAAGTACCAATTTGGAATCGGTTATAGCAAGAGGTGATATTCAATTTTTGTATGAATCTCCTCAAAACAATGGGTGGTCTACCATGGTTTTTTTGCATGCAAATCCACAATCCGAATTTAATCATCAGACCGGTGATTTGGGTGCAATGATTGGTGGGCGATCTTATTTGGATAATTACGGCAAGCAAAATTCTGTTTTTTTGCAGGGGTTGGTTGGGTTTAATCACAATAATAAATGGGATTTGATGATATCTGTTGAAGTGGGTCAGCGCATTGTATGGAAAAAAAATATTTTCTTGGATCTTTCTTTGGCTATGAATCGATCTTATGCAACCAGTTCTTCTGATCCAATGGCTTATTTAAAAGCAAATCTAACATTTGAATTAAATCGCCGCTTAATCCCTTTTTTGTAGATCGCACCATTTTTATGATGGTTTAATTATGCGTCTATATTGTATTTCTTAAACTTATTGTAAAGTGTTGTTCTTGAAACCCCTAAATTTTCGGCTGCTTTTTTTATGTTTCCTTGATAATAATTCAGGGTTTGTCGAATGAATGCTTCTTCGTTTTCATCAAGTGTGGTTGGGACAAATGGGGGGGGTATTTTATCTTCTGGTGCGGGTAACATGGGCTGTGTAATGGGTTGTCCTGGCTTAAAGCTTAATGCCATTTCCGTGATGTCTTTTCCATTGCTAACTAAAATGGCACGTTGAATTGTATTTTCAAGTTCGCGAATGTTTCCAGGCCATGATTGATTCATTAAATAATGAGCGCCTGATTTTGTTAGTTTTGCTTTAGGTAGGTTCATTTTATGGCTGTATTTTTCAATGAAATGATTGGCAAGGAGGATGATGTCATTTTCTCGGTCAATGAGCTTGGGAATATGAATAGGAAACACATTGATTCGATAAAATAAATCCATTCGAAAATGACCGTTTTTTACAAGAACCTCTAGCGGCTTGTTGGATGCCGCAATCAGTCGAACATTGAGGGGTATTTTTTTGCTGCCCCCAACCCGTTCAACTTCTTGATTTTGAATGACTCGCAATAGTCGAGTTTGTTGATCTAGGCTTAGTTCACTAATTTCATCTAAAAATAGCGTACCGTTATTGGCCAATTCAAATTTCCCAATTCGTTCTTTATCCGCGCCGGTAAATGCCCCTTGTTCATGGCCAAATAACTCCGATTCAATGAGGTTATCAGGAATGGCGCCACAGTTAATGGCAATGAATGGTTTATTTTTTCGATTGGAATATTGATGAATAACATTGGCAATGACATCTTTTCCTGTTCCACTTTCACCTTGCAAAAGCACACTAACATCATTTTCAAGAATTAGCCCAATGGCTTGATATACTGTTTTCATGGCTTGTGATTGCCCAATGAGTGTTCCAAAGGCGCGGCCTTCAGTTGTTTGCAAGTATTTTATCTGTTCGGATTGTTGATCAATCATTGACTCTTGTTCATTGGAATAAAGTTCAAATGACAAAATGCTAAACATATCCAATAAATGGTTAAGCTCTTGAAACATCGGCGCGGATTCATCAAATGTTTTTAAATATTCAGTTAAACTTGATTTCAAAGAAAGTGTCAGTAGGGTTGTGTCTCTGATGGATAACCCTTGCTGTTCATGAGTTTTTCGAATGCTTCTTAAAAATTCTAGGAGTGGTTTAATGGCGGTTGGGTCAATATTTGAGAGCTCTGGGGTGGAATTCATGCATCGAGACAAAAAATCTTTGGAATTGTGTTGGATGCGTTCAATTTCATCCTTGGTTAGCTCTCTGTAATGATCATTGGTTTCGATTTGATTCATCCAATGATTGAATAATTGATTGATATCCACCAGGTTTTTGTTATCGCTCATATGTTCAACTATTGTACACATTGCTCAGCGCTTAGGCAACGCTGGATTGGGAGCCATAAAAATTGCATGTGCCAAATCCCATGCTGGTGTGTCAATTTGCTTGATTCGGTTAAATGATATCAGATGTTATGAAAGCTCCGCCAAACCAACAATTCAATGATGAATGTTCAATAGTGTGTTGACGGCATTGTTCTAACAAAATTTGTTTTATTTTTTTATTAATATTTGGAACAAAAAACAATGAATTGATCTTTAATCCCACCCTTTCTAAGGGTTCCAAACCGTGAGGTTTTCGATGGATCAATCGCCACTCTTTTTCGTATTTCCAACACGTGAATTTTTTTCTAAGCATCGTATCTGGGTGGTAGACGTTTTTAAAGTCAGTCATCGGATTAGCGTAAACCAATTCGTAATCGATGGGGCATAAAAAAATTTGTGTTGAATCAGGCATTGTCTTATATTTTATGCAAATGCCATGCCGTTGTTTGGTGTAATGCCCGATCATCAATTGAGCGTTTTCTGTTCTAATTGGTGACTCGCTTGAAAATGAAAGGGTGGATATGGGGTTGTCAGTAAAAGTTGGCAATAATTCAAAGATATCGTTGTAATTGTGTGGGTTGGTGGTTTTGATGTGTGTGAATAACTGGGCTAAATCGTTATCGGTAAATGCCTCAAGATTATAATAACGATATAAGTGGGAGGGTGGTTTGTTTTCTTTATATGTTTTATTAATTTTGTATTCGTTCGAGTAATAAATTTCCAATAGGTCATGCCACCACGATGCAATGGTTGCGTTATTTTGTTCTATTGGGTGTAAGCGTTGAATAATTTCAATGAAAACATCAAATAATACACTGCAGCTCCGCCAGTTGGTGTGATGCAATTTAAACGCATCGATGCATGGTTTTATGGCCTCAACGCATTGGTTTCTATGTGCATCAAGTTGTGATGGATCGGATAGATTAGTTTGTCTAGAATATCATTGATGGTCCTAAAACATTGGGTTTCATTGATTTGGGAAGTAATCACATTACAGCATTATAATCAATGACAAGGTCTTATCAATGGGACGGTTTTAGTGGAGGAGTGTTTGTTTTCCGTTTCCTTTGTTGACGATATTTGGGTTAAAATTGTACCGTTTAACTATGTCAAAAACCTACCTTGTAACGAGTGCTTTACCTTATGCGAATGGCGATATTCATTTGGGGCATTTGGTTGAACATGTTCAAACCGATATTTTTGTGCGATTTCAAAAGTTGATGGGTCATCAATGTTATTATATGTGTGCTGATGATGCCCATGGAACCGCCATTATGTTGAGTGCAGAAAAAGAAGGCGTTGAGCCAGAGGAATTTATAGATAGGGTTAAAGCACAACATATTCGTGATTTTGAGCGATTTAACATTGAGTATGATCATTACTATTCCACACATAGTGATGAAAACCGACAGTTATCTGAATATGTTTTTGGGTCTGCAGAATCCGATGGTGGGATAATAAAAAAAGACATTCAACAGTATTTTGATGAAGAAAAGGGATTGTTTTTATCGGATCGATACATCAAGGGCATCTGTCCTAAATGTGGTGCAGAGGATCAATATGGGGATGCTTGTGAGAAATGTTATGCGACATATTCAGCGACGGATTTGGTGAGCCCAGTGTCTGTTTTTTCAGGAAAGCCACCGGTGTTAAAGGATTCGACACATTACTTTTTTAATTTAGAAAAATACAGGAAAGATATTACGGATTGGCTGGATCAAAATCCTGTGTCTCAGTCCGTAAAAAATAAATTAACTGAGTGGCTGGATGGGGAATTAAAGCCATGGGATATTTCAAGAGATGCGCCTTATTTTGGATTTAAAATTCCTGGAACTGAAGATAAGTATTTTTATGTGTGGTTGGATGCGCCCATTGGGTATATTGCGACGACAGAGTCCTGGGCACAGACAAAAAATGAATCTCATGAGCAATATTGGAAAAACGAGGGTGTTGAAATTCATCATTTTATTGGCAAAGACATTATGTACTTTCATACGTTGTTTTGGCCGGCCATGTTGGCGGTGTCTGGTTTCCAGCAACCCAAGAAGGTGCATATTCATGGGTTTCTAACGGTGAACGGCGAGAAAATGTCCAAAAGTCGCGGCACATTTATTTTGGCGCGAGATTATGCTGATGAATTGGACCCCGATATATTGAGGTATTATTACGCGGCGAAGCTATCGGCAAGCATGGAGGATATTGATTTTAGTTTGGAAGACTTTGTGCATCGAATCAATTCGGATGTTTTGGGTAAGTTTATTAATATTGCGAGTCGTATTGGGGCCATTGTTAACAAAAAACTGGCGGGTCGATTATCAATTATTGATGATGAGGGGGCAGCTCTTTTAAATAACATTATGGGGCACTCCGATCATATTCAATCGGCATATGATGCCTTGGAAACGAATAAATGCATGCGGTTGATTATGGAATGTGCCGAAATGGCCAATAAGTACATTGATGATAAAGCGCCTTGGGCCATGGTCAAAGAAGATGAGGAGGCGGCACGCATTGTATGTACGGTGGCGTTAAATGCACTTCGCATGCTTAATATTTACTTGTCCCCAGTGTGTCCGAATATTACCCAAAAGCTATTTGATTTTTTGGGTGTTTCAGGGCAATCTTTTGGTGAATTATCGTTGAATTTGGAAAATGCTAAGATTCAACCCTATGACCATGTTTTGCATCGATTAAAGTTGGAGGATGTTACTTCGTTAATTACGCCAAACAGTTAAATGCATTAAAATTCTTCGATGTTTTGAGTTTAGCTAAATAGGGAATATTGTTTGTATAGGGGGAAACATGCCGAATTTACGATTATTGTGTTTAATTTTATCGTTCATGATATTAACATCCATGAGTTATTCAAGTGTTAAAGTTTCTTCATATGATGTTAATTCTGCCATACAAACATCCTCTGCGGCTGGGCTCGTTAATAAATCAAATGTTATTGCATCCAGTGAAAATAATCGATTGGACGTGCTGGGTTTTTGGTTTGTTAATAGCGGATTAAGTTACAGTGACGATGTTGTCGTAATGCGTGTGGCATTTAATAACTTCTTATTTGATTCAGCTGATGGTAGTGTTTCTGTGAAAGATATTAATATGTTGGCGGATGGCCCAAAAGAATTGCAAGGGGATCCGTTGTTTTATCCAAACCCATTTCGATTTTCTAACATAAATAAAGAAACGGGTGAGTCTGGTGGTACGCTTCATTATATTTTGTCTCAGCCAATGGATATTGAAATTCAAATGTATGATATATTTGGTCGGCGAATTTGGAAAAAAGCTTGTGCTGCAAATAGCAGTTGTGGGCAAGCTAGGCAGAATACCATTGCGTTTAATAAGTCTGAATTAAATGGGTATGAGATGTCGGCAGGGGTTTATTTTTATATCTTTATTTTTGAAGGAAAAGTGATTGGTCGTGGCAAGGTTGCTGTTGTTCCTTAATACGATTTATCCTTTTCGTAGAATCCTGCATCTGTTATAATTTTTTTAACACTGTTAAGGAGTCTTTCATGCGTAGAGCGTTAATAAAGCTTTTTCCCTCACTAAATTGTGATTTAGGTATTGATTTAGGCACGGCCAATGTATTGGTTTTTGTTCGTGGCAAAGGAGTGGTGATTCAGGAGCCATCTGTTGTTGCTTTAGATTCAAAGAAAAATTTGGTGCTTGCTGTTGGGGATGATGCTAAGCGCATGATTGGTCGAACTCCAGGAAATGTTGTTGCCGTTCGCCCCTTACGTGATGGCGTGATTGCGGATTTTGATATTACTGAAACAATGCTGAAACATTTTATTCGTAAAGCATTGGATCGGCGGTTATTTTTTGCGAAGCCTCGCATTATTATTGGTATTCCTTCAGGGATTACTGGTGTGGAAAAACGGGCAGTATTGGATGCCGCATACCAAGCGGGTGCCAGAGAAGCGTATTTGTTGGAGGAGCCAATGGCGGCAGCGATTGGTGCATCTTTACCAGTATCTGAGCCGTCTGGTAGCATGGTTGTCGATATTGGTGGTGGTACGACTGAGGTTGCGATTATTTCTTTGGGTGGGATTGTTGTCGCCAAGTCGATTCGAGTCGCTGGTGATGAAATGGATGAAGCCATTATTTCCCATTGCCGAGAAAATTACCGATTATTGATTGGTGAAAGAACCGCAGAAGATGTGAAAATTCAATTGGGATCAGCGGCAGAGTGTGAAGAAGAAAAGTCAATGGAAGTAAGAGGTCGTGATCTTGTATCCGGATTGCCAAAAACATTTACATTTACCTCCATTGAGATCCGGGAAGCCCTCAAAGATACCATTTCGACCATTGTGGATGGCATTCGTCAAACACTTGAAAAGACACCACCTGAATTATCATCTGATATTATGGATTTAGGCATTACCCTTGCTGGTGGGGGCGCGTTATTAAAAGGTTTGGATCGTCATATTCAAGACCAAACCAATATTGTGACACGCATTGCTGAAGATCCTTTAAAATGTGTTGCCTTAGGAACAGGTAAAGCATTGGATGAGATCGAAGTCTTTAAAAAAGCACTTATTACTGATTAATTCCATTGTGTACGGTTCCTGTTGGCTTGTATATTCATGTGCCCTTTTGCATGAAGTTATGTCCGTATTGCGCGTTTTATAAGGTTCCTGTTAATAAAGAATTAGAGTCAGTATTTTTAAAAAATGTATTGGCTGAAATTGATTCGTATCTCCAACGGTATGGCCGACTTTCTATTGATACCATTTATTTTGGCGGTGGGACGCCCAATGTGTTGAGTAAAACCACTTTTGAACAAATTGTGGCAACGATTCATGATTCTTTTGATGTTTTAAATAACAGTGAATTTACCATGGAGGTAAATCCGGGAGTGCATGCTCAATCAAAGTTAGTGTTTTTTGAACAGATGGGCGTGAACCGTTTGAGTATTGGTGCTCAGTCGTTTAATCAAGCGGTGCTGGATGAGTATGGTCGCAATCATACCGTACGTGATACTTTCATTTTTATTGATCAAGTGGCTGATGTTGGGATAAATAATATAAACGTCGACATTATTTTTGGGCACCCTGTCCAAACAAATCATCAATTAATGGCGTCACTCTCTACATTTCTTCAGTATGATTTTAATCATTTGGCCATTTATGCGTTGGCCATTGAACCGAATACCCCATTTAGTGAACAGGGGTTAACGATTAGTGATGACCATCAAGCGGATCAGTATCAGTTGATTCAACAGGTGATGCTTGACAATGGCTATGAGCATTATGAGGTATCGAATTTTTGTCAGCCTGACCATATGTCTGTGCATAATACAAAGTATTTATTGTCACAACCAACCATTGGATTGGGGGCCGGGGCGCATAGTTTTTTTGATGGTCGGAGGTATGAAAACATGCCTGATATTGAGCGGTATTTGAATCAATTGCCAATGGCCATTGCCAATGCTGAGTTGAATGGTTGGTCGGATTACATTGGTGCACGCTTACGCTTACGTCAACCGTTGGTATTTAAGGATATTTTTCAACAGTTTGGTATTGATGTGCCGCATCAGTTTTCAAATGAATTACGTAAAATGGCTGATTTGGGAGTATTGGATGTCTCAGATGATGCCTTTATGATTACCCATCAGGGGTTTTTGGTATTGGATGAAGTCTTGGGCTATTTTATTTAAATCTTCAAAGCACTTGTTATGATATTTATTCGTTGGTTTGGATTGGATACCGTGTTTTGTGTGCTAGCTGTGCAGTTATTTTTACAGCAAATGATGGGTGGGATCTCTTCTTATTATTTGCTGGGAATCTCAATGGCAACGTCGTTATTTTACATGATTGATCGGTTGGTTGATGCTCGAATTGATGCCGGTTCCCAATCTTTTCGACATCTTTTGTATTCCCGTTATCCATGGTGGATGATGGTGTCTTGCATTATTTTGGGAAGCATGAGCATGTATTGTTGGTTACAATTTAACATGCCAATTAAGTTTCGGTTGTTGTATGGTGGCATTTGTTGTGTTGCTCATTTAGCCTTGTTGTACTTTAAATGGTACCGATGCATTAAGCCATTGGTGGTTGCAGCTGTTTTTAGTTGGGTAATGGTGGCTGGATTGCCGGTAATATCAATCGTCATTTATGGATTTATTTTTGCATTAACCCTGTTGAATTTATGCGTTCATGCCGCCATTGAAACCAAGCTCCCTTTGCTGCTGTGGGTATGCCTGTTTTGTTCGATGATGGGTGTTGGTTTGGTAATGATTGCTTTACCTTATTGGTGGTTGGTCACTGTTTTTGCTTTGGGGCCGTTATTGTATGTGCCATTGCTTCTCTATTCCAAGCGATTGGCGTACTGGTATGAGTTCGGGGAACTTATTTATGCGTTACCATTTTTGGTGGCTTGTGGTTTAATGGTCTAGTGTTTGAAATAACTGTACAATCGAAGAAATCCAATGCCCGTTTGGGAGTACTGCATACCGCACACGGCCCCATAGAAACGCCCGTCTTTATGCCTGTTGGTACTCAAGCTACGGTAAAAGGTGTGCCAGTGGATGCCTTGCATGACCTCCAAACCCAAATCATTTTAGGGAATGTGTATCATTTAAATTTAAGGCCAACAAGTGAACGGATACGTGCTTTAGGAGGGCTTCATCATTTTATGAATTGGCAAAAGCCCATTTTAACGGATTCTGGTGGGTTTCAGGTGTTTTCACTTCAAAATCAACGAACCATTGAACCCGATGGCGTCACGTTTAAATCTCATTTGGATGGGTCAAAGCATCGACTAACACCAAAGCGAGTAATTGATATTCAACGAAATTTGGGCAGTGATATTATGATGCCTTTGGATATTTGTACCCCGTACCCTAGCACTCAAGAACAAGTTGATCATGATATGGCCATTACGCATCGTTGGGAAAAAGAAGCATTTGATTACTGGCAGAAAAACCCAAATGATCAGTTATTGTTTGGTTTGGTTCAGGGTGGGACATTTAAATCCTCTCGAAAATTAAGTGCTGAGGCATTAACTCAACATGACTTTTCAGGGTTTTCCATTGGTGGTTTAAGTGTTGGTGAGCCGCTTGAAATATTGAATGAAATGACCGATTACACCGCTCAATTATTGCCCAAAGATAAACCTCGATATTTGATGGGGGTAGGATTGCCAGAAAATTTTAGAGCCGCCATAAAATCTGGCATTGATATGTTTGACTGTGTGGCGCCAACCCGTTTGGCACGCCATGGAAACTTTTTTACTAATGAAGGGAAAAAAAATATTCGAAATGCCCAATTTCAGGATGATTCTGAACCATTGGACAGTGCTTGTCAGTGCCCGGTTTGTAAGCAGTATTCCCGAGCTTATATTCGTCATTTGAATATGGCCAATGAAGCTTTGGGGGCGACATTATTATCAATTCACAATATTGCATTTGTATTTCAATTGATTGAATCGATTAAGTCTGAGATTCGTTCAGGGGATCTATAAGCTTAAATCGTTCTATGGATGTGCCATTTACAATCACCGATTCTTTGAACATGGCCAATGGCCGAGCAAATATAACGTTATTGTCGTATTGTTTCTCTAAATCTGGGACGCGGTAGAGGGGCTTATAGAGCACTAATGGAGATCGGGTTTCTGTATCGTGTGCCAGTCCGATGACTTCATAATCAAGCCCTTTGTAATGTTGATATTTTCCAAGTTTAATCATAATTATTTATGATAAAATTATGTGAGATAAAAATAAATAGATCAAAAAAAATTATTGCATATATTTAATAGAAATTGTCGATACTATAATTAGGAGGGCTAATTATGTCCGTGTTAGGTGCTGTACAAAACTTTATAAATCAAGTATCAGGTCAGGTAAATAAAAGTGATAATCCGTTGGGATTGTCTGCAGGGCAGATTGATGAAATAAACCAAATTTTAACTTTAATTAAAGCCATTATTTCCGATGGCATAAAGCGAGGAGACATCTCCAAAATGGTCGTGTTAATGGGTGAAATGGCGGAACACATGCCGGAGTTAAAACCAGAAATTGATGAGATTATTAATGATTTAAAAAAATTATCAAAAAAACTGTTTGAAGATCCAGAATCATTGGGCATTAATGATTCGCCAGAACAAGGGTTGTTGGGCATGGAAATGGGGTTGGCCAATGTTGAGGATACGGATGGATTGTTAGGGTCAAGTTTAACGTCATCTGGTCAAGGCCTACCAATTGGTGAGCAGCTTGATCCCCGGCTATTGGAAGAAACGGAAGATGAGCGATCACAGCTTGCTGAGGGAATATTGAATTTTGTGAATGACAATGTTATTTTACCTCAGGCAAACTTTGAGGCCCTATCTAATGGTCTCCAAAAAATTGAGCGTCGTGCAGGTCTTAAGTCCGTGGATAACCCCAGTATAAAAACCGATGAATTTAGCAAGGATCCAATTGCAAGTGATTATTATGTGGATGGCAATTCAGCTGCCCCCGCTGCGTAATTGACCCATTAACCGGTTCTTTTTTATTTGTTAAAATTAAAACCATGTACCAACGATTTATAATATTTTTACTATGTTTTCTTGTCGGTTGTGGAAAAGTTGCTGAAGATATTAGCAGTCAATCAAATAAAAGTATTTTTAAGACAGCCTTACTTTCTTTTGATTTTTCTACGAATGAGGTTAATGATTGGTCAGCGCTCATTAGCACGGATAATGTTTCAACGGTCTATTCGTATTATGAAGGGCTGGCATTGGATCAAGGATTTGAAAAAATTGGCTGGGTACAAGCGGACATTGGCATACAGCGCATTGCATCTAAAAATGTGCCCGTTGTATCAAATTTTGATTTGAAAAAAAATGTGGTGACGTCCTCACGTTATCAACAAGGGTTTATTTCAATTCAAAAGGTGTCTACGGCCAACTATCGCAGTCAAACAGAATTTCGAAAAGTTCGGCCAAAATTTGATTATTATTCGTTTTCGCATTTTATGACAAAGGATACCTATTTATTGTTTGTTTCTGAAGATGTTCCCAGTACGTCGGTGTCCATTACCCCTCATCAACATGTTATTTCAGCGGTGTATTTAAATCATTTAAAGAAAGAATCCTATAATCGGGATACGGTGATACCATTGACGGTTTTTTATGAAATTATTTCAACAGCAAGCATTGCCCCAACATTAAATCACACCCCCAAAAATTCAATAAAAACCTTTCAACCCAGTCGTCCAATATTTTCGATTAAGTCTTCCTTGTTTGATGCATTATTAACCACAGTTACCTTGTCTTATCATTCGGAAGAATATGATGTTTTTGATTACATTGATTCGACTGATTTGACTATTTTTCCTGAAAGCATGAAAGTTCATTTAAAAAAATCAGTGGGGCGTTATTTTAAATCAAAAATTAAAAAAGACGATGCACTTGCTACTGAGAATGTAACCGAAAAGATCAATGATTAAGGGGGTTATATTCGATCGTGATGGCACGTTAATCAAATATGTTCCTTATTTATTTAAGCCTACCGATGTTGTTGTTTATCCGGGGGTTATGGAGGCTTGTCATTTACTAAAGGCTCGAGATATTCAAATTTTTATTGCAACCAATCAGTCGGGTATCGGACGAGGTTACTTTTCAGAGGATGATTATCTTGTAGTAGAGAGGTATATTGAACGGCTTTTTGATGACTGGGGTTGCCCAATTACTCAAACGTATTATTGCCCTTTTCACCCTAAGCATGGTGTTGGAAAATATAAAAAAAAATCACATGACCGAAAACCAAATCCAGGTATGATTCAACGGGTTATGAGGCAGTTTAATTTTACAGCGGATGAGTTGGTGATGGTTGGGGATTCAGCGGTTGATATCAATGCGGCTAAAAATGCGGGGGTTTTATCGGCATTGGTTAGAACCGGCAATGGTCAACAAACAGAATTGGATGGTAGATGCTCCCCAACCTACATTGGTGATGATGTGATTTCAATAGTGAATCATTTTATTTTAGATCAATGAAAACAATTCGAGTGGTTAGTAATGGTTTTGGGGAGGATGTTATTGCCACTCGCCTTATTCAAGCGTTGGGACAGGATGATTATAGATATGATATTTATCCCTTGGTTGGTGATGGCAATGCGTATCAACAATTGGGCATTCAGCCCAGCATGTCTCAGTCAATGTTACCGAGTGGTGGCTTTTTGTTGCGGTTGCGTGATGTATTGGTTGATTTGAGATCGGGTTTATTGTTGCAGTTTCAAAAACAACGACAGGCATTGGCCAAAGGGTCGGCGGATGTTCAGCTGGTGGTTGGGGATGTGTTGGCCTTGTTTATGGCGGAGGTTAATTCTAAGATTCCCATTGTTTTTTTTCCAACGGCTAAATCTGAACGGGCCATTCCACATTATGGACTTGAATTAAGCTATATCCGGTCCAAGGCAACATTGGTGTTTCCTCGTGATGAAGATACCCACCAACGGTTTTTAGACAAAGGTATTGCTTCCCGTTTTTTTGGGAACCCGATGTTCGATGCAATGACGTCCAATGCTAAACGTGGGGTACCAATGACCATGGCGTTATTGCCAGGATCACGTCAAGAAGCGATTCAAAACATGGCGATGATGCTGCGCGTTATTTCACACTTGCACTTGGATGAACCTTGTTCATTTGTATTTTCGATATCGCCACATTTTCGGTATCCTGAGCTAAAAATGGTCATTCAAGATTTGCCTTGGTTGCTTGAAAAAGATGATCAGGGGTATTTTTTTAAGTTTTCGCAATCAAAGGTTATCGCACGTTTATCGTATGAGTTTTTTGATGTATTGCAAGTCTCGAGTGTTGTGATTGGACTTGCTGGTACGGCCAATGAGCAAGCCATGCATGCCAAACGTCATTTGATATCGTTTATTGGTTCTGGACCACAATCTACCAAGCAGCGATTTCAACAACAGCATCGATTAATTGAGGGGGCATCCACGAATTTTATTGATTCAAACGATCCAGGCATTATTGCTCGAGAGGTGTCGGATATACTTAATCAACGTTCTTTTGATTGGACGCCTTTGTCTGATCATTATCAAATGGCATCAGATGTCATTGCAGATTATTTGCATCAAACGGTTTTATCGGAATAGCAAAATCTCCATAGCCGGTCCATTCCTTTTGAAATGCCAATGCGAGGCCATTCTTGAATGGATGCTGGTGGTTTTCGGAAAACCAATTGCAATGGGCAATCACTTTTCAGGGCATTGGTTCCATTGAGGTCCGCTGGAATGGTTAGCCCACGCATTAATTTACTGGGGCCATTAAGCCAATCGTTTGGGTTTATGTTGGGTCGATTTTTTTGAATAATATCCATGCCCGTGGTTGGTTGAAGTGCACGAATTAGGACGGCGGCACCCACACCTTCTTTTTCAGTCACTATATTTAAGCAATGGTGCATGCCGTAAATGAAATAAATGTAGATGTGCCCAGCCGTTAAAAACATGGGTGCATTTCGTTTTGTTTTTTTTCCATTGAAGGCATGGCATGCGGGGTCATCTTCTGTGTAGGCTTCAGTTTCTGTAATGATGCCACCCACGGGTCCTTCTGGACCATTAAAAATAAGTTCAAACCCAAGCAGTTCACGGGCAACTTCAATGGTATTTTTGGTTGTTACTAATGTGTTAAATGATGGGTTATTTTGCAACTTTATTTCGCGTTTTTTTTGCTAAGGTTAACCAGTCATGTAATTTTTCATTATTTTCGTTTTCTAGGTGTGATTTTAGGGTTTCAAGAGATGCAACCGCTTGATTAATGAATGCAATGGCATTTTCTTGATTTCCTGTGAGCACATCCATACCCCATTCAATGGCACTGTTGCTGACTCGTGTTGTATCACGAAACCCGCCGGCACTGACAGTATGCAATTGGGATAATTCTTGATCGGTCTTTTTTCCTAACATATGGGGCAATGCACTGGCTAAAATGTATGGCCCATGAGAAATAGTCATCATCCAATCATCGTGAACGTTGTATGATGGGCATGCGATGAGTTGAAATGAGCAGGATTCAATGAATGTATTGAGGGGGTTTTTTGTATCAAAAATGATCATTGGGCATCCTTCAAGTACGGTTGATGTGGCATGCTCCAATCCCTGAACATCCAATCCTCCCATGGGGTGCATGGCCACAATATTGTGATGGGACTCACTTACAATGGGGTTATTTAGAAAGGACTTTACACTTGAAAATTCAATGATGGTTTTGGATTCTGTTACTGTTTTTGTTAGTTCCTCAATGATCGGTAAAACGGTTGCGATGGGGCTTGCAATGATGATTATGTCAGAGGCTTCCATGGTGGTTGCGTTGATGGCTAGTTCAAAATCATCAATTAACCCAATTTTTGTGGCTGTTTGTAACGGTGCTTCTCGGCGCCCAATGCCAATAATCTGAATGTCGGGATGATACTTTTTGACGAGACCAGCAAAGGATCCGCCAATTAATCCGCACCCAATAATGCTAATTTTTTTCATTGTTTTGCAATATCTGGGCGAAGCGATGCCGCTTTTTCAAGGTAACTGTGTTGAATATCTTGAATGGATAGGTTGGAATTTACATGCATTAATATTCGAATGCATTTTTCTAAACCATCCGGTACTCGGATTTCATGAAAACATAATAGAGGGGTGTGGTTGAGTCCCATCTCTCTTGCTGCTTTGGCTGGAAATATGGCATTTAGGTCTTCTGTTACTGAGAAAAAAATAGATACAATATCGTCTTCAACAATAGTATTGTTTTCGATCATTTCTTTTAAAAGACGAACGGATGCCATTTTAATGCTTTCTGCATTGTTTTCATTAACTGTAATTGCCCCCCGAATTCCTCGACATGTCATGATTGACCTCATTTATGTTTTTGTATCTTGATTCTTTTAGTGTACCATTTAAATCCAATATTGATGATTATGATTTATTTCAGTAGCTTTGCATCTTTTTGTTAACCTGCTAATATAGCATTACCCTGCGCGTGTGGCGAAATTGGTAGACGCGCTAGACTTAGGATCTAGTGTCTTTGACGTGGGGGTTCAAGTCCCTCCACGCGCACCAAACCTTTTTTGATGAGATATCATTGTTACTTTTCGCAGGCGGTGCTTTAATTTAAATAGATGAAGCGTTCATTTTGTTTTCTTCATTCACTTTTTGGGTATCAATATCAATGTGCCCTTCGGTATTGATGTAGTAGGGACGTCCTAATTCATCTCGAATAACACCGGATTCATCCAATTTTACATTGGCTTGATCCACCCAGGTGTAATTTTTGTTGTTGATTATTTTTGTTTCGTTATGGCCAAATCGGGAATTTACAATTACTTCTTTTAGGTTGGTGGTTGCTGTTCCGCCAGAACCGGATACAAATAAATACAATAGAATGCCTGCAAGTCCAGCTAATATTTCCATAGTGAAATCATATCATGCCCTTGGTGAAAGAAATAGCAAATGCCGAGGATCGGCTTATATTGGTGAATGACTATTTTTTGTTCGATTGGATCGTCCAAAAACACAGATGGTTGCCTTTTTCATTATTGTTGTTGATCATTGGCAAGAATAATATTGTTCATGATCCTAAAAATGGGTATGATTTCAGTATGAGTCAAGAAACAACACAAACAACAGAATCTGAATTTGAGGTTCGTGTAAATAAATTATCCATTTATCGTGACAAAGGGATTGAGCCTTTTGGGTATGAGTATGATCGAACGCATACCATTCAAGATGCATTAAATTTGGGCGATGGCTTAAGCGCCGGGGATAAAACGGATCATATTGTTCGTGTTGCTGGACGAATTAAAGCCAAGCGTGGGCATGGCAAGGCTGTGTTTGCCAATGTTAGTGATCAAACCGGAGCGATTCAACTGTATGCATCGGTGAATGATTTGGATACGTTTGATTTGTTTGAAATGTTGGATGTTGGGGATATTGTGGGTGTTTCAGGGACTATCTTCTTAACCCGTCGCGGTGAAACCACCATCAATGTGAGTTCATTTTCATTGTTAACTAAATCACTTCATCCGTTGCCAGAAAAATATCATGGGCTTCAAGATAAAGAGGCCAGATATCGTCGTCGATATGTGGATTTGATTGCCAATTCCGATGTGATGGATGTTTTTAAGAAGCGCTCAAGTGTTATTCGTGACATTCGAAATTACTTGGCAGATCAGGCTTTTATCGAAGTAGAAACACCGGTATTGCATCATATATATGGTGGGGCTTCTGCTCGACCATTTATAACGCATCATAATGAATTAAAGCAAGATTTGTACCTTCGAATTGCTCTCGAGTTGCATTTAAAGCGATTGATTGTTGGTGGTTTCGAGAAAATATTTGAAATTGGTCGTGTATTTCGAAATGAAGGGGTGTCATTTAAGCATAATCCTGAATACACACTGCTTGAGCTATATCAAGCGTATGCGGATTATTCAGATATGATGAATTTAACCGAGCAATTGATCAATCATTTGGTGGTTCAAACCTATGGGTCTGAGACCATTGAATACCAAGGTCAAGAATTGAATTTTTCTTTGCCGTTTAAACGCATTAGCATGAGGGATGCCATTTTCGAGCATTCTGGGCTGGATATTGATTTGGCGTCAGTGCAAGATATGGTGGACTTACTAAAGACGAAAGGGCTTGAATTTTCGATGGATTCACCGAAAGGGGAGCTCATTAATGAAGTGTATGATGCGTTTGTTGAGGATCATTTGGTTCAACCCACATTTATTGTTGACTATCCACTTGAAACATCGCCATTGGCCAAAAAAAATCGAAATAATTCGGCGTATGTTGAGCGGTTTGAATTGATTATCAATCAGATGGAAATTGCGAATGCGTTTACGGAGTTGAATGACCCCATAGACCAAAAAGAGCGGTTTGAAGGTCAGCAGAAGGCCAGAGAAGCGGGGTTTGAGGAAGCGCATCAAATGGATGAAGATTTTATAGAGGCATTGTCCTATGGCATGCCGCCGACCGGTGGTCTTGGCATCGGGATTGATCGTGTTGTTATGATTTTAACCAATTCCCAATCCATTCGTGATGTTGTTTTCTTTCCTCATTTAAAACATATCTCATAATTTATTGTTAATTTTTTTTATTATTTGGGTATAATATTAATAATTTCTGGAAATATTATGTCTATTTTAAAACGGTTTATTTTTGCTGGTTCAGTTTTGTTCTTATCATTATGGGTGTTAAATTCTAAGCCTTTTAATCTTGGGTTGGATTTAAAAGGTGGTGTTTCAGTTGTTTTAGAAGCACAAGAATCTGAAGATCGTCCGTTGACCAACGATGATATGTTGGGAGTTATTGATGTCATACGCGGTCGAATTAATGCGTTGGGCTTAACTGAGCCAGTTATTCAGCGAAAAGGAATCAATCAAGTCATTGTTGAGTTGCCAGGCATATCTGACATTGATCGGGCATTGGCACTGATTGGTGAGACGGCACAATTAACGTTTCATGAAGCTGAGTGGGCCCCACAAAATATTGATCGATTAACCGATGAAGAGCGCACGTTGTTATTGGGTGATGGGGTTGATATTGCTTATTTAAAACAGCAGTTATCCAATCAGGAAACCGTATTGCGTCCTTTGATATTGAAAAAGAAGGTTATCCAGGGGAGTCAATTGTCGGAAGCTTTTGCTGGGGCAGATTCTTATGGTCGCCCTGTGGTGAATATAAAATTTAATTCAGAGGCTACGGATATTTTTTATCAAGTTACCAAACGCAGTGTTGGACGGCCCATTGCTATTTTGTTGGATGGGGTTCCAATTTCAGCGCCAAATGTGAATGAAGCCATTATGGGAGGAACCGCCGTTATTTCGGGTTCTTTTACAACACAAGAAGTACGAGATTTAGTGATTAAGTTAAAAGCGGGGTCTCTTCCTGTACCAGTTGAAATTTTGTCCAACCGATTAATTGGCCCGACGCTTGGCCTGGACTCTATCCAAAATGGTAAGTATGCTGGGTTGATTGGTTTCTCATTGGTGTTATTATATATGATTTTGTTTTTTCGTTATTTTGGTTTAATGGCTGTTTTTGCTTTGTTATATTATCTTATTTTAACGTTATCAATTCTTAAAATGATGGATGCAACATTAACATTACCTGGCATTGCAGGGTTGATATTAACGGTTGGCATGGCTGTTGATGCCAATATTATTATTTTTGCAAGAGTAAAAGAAGAAATCAAAAATGGGGAATCGGTGTCAGCGGCTGTAAAAGAAGGGTTTTCAAAAGCGTTGGTTGCGATTGTTGATTCCAACGTCACCACGCTCTTTGCTGCTATGGTGTTGTTTTGGTTGGGAACGGGGTCAATTAAGGGGTTTGCATTAACCCTTAGTATTGGTGTTTTGGTGAGTATGTTTTCTTCATTATTTGTGACTAAATTATTTGTTCAAACAAGTTTGAGGTTTATAAATCTTCCGAAATGGGTATTAATGGGTGGAATAGCAAATGATTAATTTTATTAAGAAGCGTCGTTTATGGTATGTATTTTCAATGGGTGTTATTGGTATTGGAATTATTTCTATGGTTATGAATTATCGAACAATGAATCATATTTTTAATTTAGGTATTGATTTTACGGGTGGCACATCAATTACAATTCGATTGAATAAGCCAGTGCAAAATATAGAAGAACAGTTGCGATCTCTGTTGGTGGGTATTGGTTTGAGTAAGCATACCATTCAAACGTCTGGGGTAAATGATGTAATCATTAAAACAGAGCAGATGACGGTTGAAAAACGAAATGAATTGTTCGATGCCATTAAAAATACGGTAGGATCATTTGATGTTTTGGAAGTAGATATTATTGGGCCCTCCATTGGTGAACAGCTTAAAAAGACGTCATTTGTTATTGTTTTGGCGGTATCTATTGCTATTTTAATGTATTGCTCATGGCGGTTTGAGTTTGTGTTTGGATTGGCATCCATTGTTGCATTGTTGCATGATGCATTAATTTTGTTGTGCATGAGCGCATTATTTAAGCTAGAGGTAAATACCGCATATGTGGCGGCTCTTTTGACGGTGTTGGGGTATTCAATTAATGATACGATTGTTATTTTTGATCGAATTCGGGAAAAACTCCGTAGACAAGATTCTGATGAGTTATCCAAGTCCATTTTAAATATGGCTGTCAATGAAATGCTGCCACGCTCCATTCATACGTCGATTACAACAGGATTGGTTGTATTTTCAGTTTTCATTTTTGGAGGGTTATCCCTTAAAGTTTTTGCTTCTGTTTTAATTGTTGGATTGATTACAGGCACGTATTCATCATTATTTATTGCAAGCCCAATGGTGTTAACTATTTCAAAGGCTAAGGGAGTTCAAGTTGGTCAATAATTCGTCATCGTTATCTGAGAAAAATGAAAATCAGTTGGTTGTTAGTCATTTATATTTGGTTAAGTTTGTTGTTAGTCGTATGACGATGAATTTGCCACCGGGGGTAACCAAGGATGATTTGCATGCGATTGGAAGCATGGGGCTTATCGATGCTGCAAAAAAGTTTGATGTTAGCAAAGGGGTGCAGTTTAAAACCTATTCTGTTCCGCGTATTCGTGGTGCCATTTTAGATGAATTGCGACGATACACCCTGGGTGGGCAAACATTGTGTCGTAAGGCACGCCAGATTGAGCAAGCGACCAAGGCAATTGAAATTCGAAAAGATGGTGGCGCTGCGTCTGATGATGAGGTTGCTGATGAGTTGGGAATCACCAAAGAGAAGTTAAATAAAATGATGACAGAGGTTTCCAGATCATTTTTAATTTCACTGGATGAACCGACCTACTCTGATAATTCAACCACGAGTTTTTCAGATACCATTGAAGATCAGAAGTTGCTCACTCCAGACATGTTTATGGAAAATAAAGAACGAAAGAGATTACTCCAGCAGGTGATTCAAGAGTTGCCAGATCAAGAGAAGAGGGTATTGGTGTTGTACTATTTTGAAGAAATGACATTGCGAGAAATTGGTTTAATTTTAAGTGTTAGCGAATCTCGTGTTTCTCAAATTCATACAAAAGCAATATTGCGTTTACGTTCTCGGTTAAAACAATTAAACTATCAGTAGATATGAAGCAAATTATTTTAATCTTAGTTTTATTTCAAGTGAGTATTTTTTCAAATGTATTTCAGTTATCGACTATTGTAGATAACCAACAGTTGATTCCAGTAATAAAAATAAATGGTCAGATTGTAATTAAGGTTAAAGATGTTGGTACGAAGCAGGTGTTTTCTTCATCGTTTGAACGATCTGAGAAAATCTTTCAATCTTTAAAACAACTGGGCAATGAAAGTGCAGGGCTTAATCGCATTCGAATTCGCCGGAATAAAGCCGATTATGTGGCGTATGTTGATAATATTGAAGTTTATCGTGTGACACCCTCTGATGTTATTGGCTCAGAATTAACCGTGTATCAAATGGCATCATTATGGAGAGAGAATATTCTGGATGCGCTAAAAAATAATCCATCCGTTTTGTCTTCAGCTAAGGAAAATGTTGATCTGCCTGACATTGCATCAACACCATTGATTTCATTCTTATCTATTTTTTCGAATAATTCATTTTTTGTTATGGTGGTTCAATTTACGGTATTTATACTGATTCAGGTGTGTGCTATATTTTTCACATTCCAATATTTAAACCGTCGTTATAAATTGATGTTTGAAGAATTTCATAAACGACTAAAGAAGTTTCATAATACTCAAATTCGAGATAAAAATATGATCGCATCTCTTGAGAGCAAAGTGGCTGACTTAACGTCAAGGGTTGATGTTAGGTCTTCTGACAATGTGTCAAATTTAAATGGTTAATTTGTAATTATTTCCCAATACAAAACTTTGAAAATATTCCGTCCAGTAACTCCTCTGTAAAAGAGTCTCCCATAATATCGGAGAGTGCTTCAATGGCATCTCGTAGATCAATGCAGACGATATCAAGCGTTGTTTTTAATTCAATGTGTTCTTGTGCTTTTTTTATGCAACTGTAGGCATTATTTAGGGCGGTGATTTGGCGTAAGTTACATAGCATATGATTCGGTTCGTATTGAGAAGGGTCTACAAATGTATGCACGAGTGTTTCTTTTAGCTCAGTTAGTCCAGCACCAGTTACACATGATATTCCAAGCGAGCCATTGGGATAGTTATTTGATGGTTTATCTATTTTATTCCTGACGTTGATGATTGGTTTTTCTTGGTCTAAAAAATGTGGCCAAACAAATGGTTTGCTTGAGGTTCCATCTGTGACCAATATGTATCCATCAGCTAATTCTGATAACTCTTTTATTTTTTCAATGCCAATTTTTTCAATGTCGCTGGATGTTTCTCGTATACCTGCCGTATCAATTAGTGTAATGATGATTCCATTGTATTCAATGCTGATATCAATGTAATCACGGGTTGTTCCTGCAGTTTCTGATACAATACTTCTTGATTCCCCACTTAGCTTATTTAGCAATGATGATTTTCCAACGTTAGGTTCACCTACAATTAGATATTTCAGCCCTTTTTTTACTATTGATCCATAGTCACTAGCGTTTATAATTGGTGTTAAAGACTGAATGATTTCTGAACAATCTTTGCTTACTGCTTCTGTGTTTATTCCGCCAACATCGTCAGGAAATTCCAGAGATGCTTCTACCTTTTGAAGCAAGGTCATTGTGTGGTCTCTACAATTGGAAATGGATTCATAGACATGGCCAGTGTATTGATTAATGGCTATTTTATGGGAGGCTTCGCTATTTGATTCAATAATATCTAAAATAGCTTCCGCTTTAGACAATGGGATTTTTCCATTTAAGAATGCTCGTTGAGTAAATTCTCCATTCTTGGCTAAAACACAGTCGGGCATGGTTGTAATTGTTTGAATTAATTCTTTAACAATGTATATGCTACCATGACAAAAAATTTCTAGGACATCTTCTCCTGTGTACGAATGTGGCCCTTTATAAAATACATAACAACATTGGTCGAGTAAGTTGCCATTGTCTTGAATGGCGTTGGCGGTTATCATTTTTCGATAATTATCAGGGATTATTTTTGTTTTGAATAAGCGGTTGGCTATATGTTCAGCATCTGGGCCACTGACTCGAAGAATCCCAATGGCAGATGGAATTAATGGTGTTGCGATGGCCGCAATTGTTTTAATGCTATGCACCTTTTTTTGACAAGACAATTCGTCGATCATCTCCTTGACCAACACTGTGTGTTGTTATCGAGTCATGATCTTTATACAGCGTGTGAATGGCACGCCGTTCGAGAGCTGTCATTGGAAATAGTTCAATACTATCTCTGTCTTCAGATAGCTTTTTTTCTAGTTCTTTTGCTTTGCTTTGAGCTTTTTCTATTTTAAGTGAAAAGTATTCGTTGCAATCCACAAATAAGGGAATGTATTGATTGTATTTTTTTGTCATGTAAGATTGTAAGATCACTTGAAATGATGTTAATGTTTGCCCATCTTTTCCAATAATTCGAGCTGTTTCATACTCGTCTTCGATCATTAAATAAATAACATCATTGATGTCATTATTAATGGCGACGATGGCATTAAAGTTTGCTTTATGAAGAATATTTTCAATAAACTCTTTAGCATCAGTTTTCATTTCTTGATTAATTGAAATGGTTTCAGATTCATTATTTTGTGATGATTTGAATAAATTAAATATCATTTTTTGCTTCCTTTCCTTGGTTCATAATTAATATTTGTTGACCAGATGAAATGATTTGTGAGATAGCCCAATATAAAAGCACTCCAGCTGGCATTTTAAATGAAATAATCACCATTAAAAAAGGCATAAACATTAGAATCTTTTGTTGATTTGGATCAACACTTGACATTTTTTGCCCATAATATGTGGCCAATCCAATGACAATGGGGAGTATGTAAAAATTATCCGGTTGAGATAAGTTTGCTAACCAAAATGATGTTAGTCCAGGAAATACATTGTTTTGAGAAATTAGTTGTGCAAAACTATCTCCATTTAGGGCATAGAATAACCCAAATAAAAAGGGTAACTGAATCAACATTGGCAAACAGCCACCCAAGGGGTTAATGTTATGTTCCTTGTATATTTTCATGGTTTCCATTTGCAATTGTTGGGGGTTGTCTTTGTGTTTTTCTCTCAGTTTCTTGAACGTTGGCATCATGGTTTGCATTTTTTTCATTGATTCAAATTGTTGTTTTGTCAGTGGGTACAACAAAATTTTGATAATAATTGTTAATATGATGATACCAAAGCCAAAATTAGGATAGATGCTATGATATGAAAAGTTTAAAAATGGGATCATAATATCGTTTGTTAAAAATGTGATGGGATTCATTGTGTTTCCTTTCTATTGTGGGATTTGGTCAATTCCGCCTTTATGAAATGGTTGGCACTTCATGATTCGCTTGATACTTAACCAATACCCTTTTATACTTCCATGTTTCTTAATCGCTTCAATCGCATAGTTAGAGCAGCTGGGGTAGAATCGACAGTTGTTACCGAGAAAAGGGGATAGAATGGTTTGGTAAAGTTTGATAATGGATATACTAACTATTTTCATTGATTATATTTTTCTTTTTTAAACTTAATAATAGCATGTCATGGATGTTTTTAAAGGTGGAATGAAGAATTTTTTTATTTGCCATGATAATAATACTGTATGTTGGGTCTATTTTCGGCGCCAGTTTTAAAAACGATTCTTTTAATTGTCGTTTAATTTTATTTCTAGTCGGGGTGATGGTGCTGATTTTTTTTGGGCAAATGAATGCATAGTTCTGATTGCCATCATTCACATAAAAAATGGTGAAGAGCTCAACTTTAATGGTTTGACTTTCTTTCAGGAACTGTGAAATATTGCGTTTGTCGAAACGATGGGCGTTAAGTTTAATTTGCAACGATTATGCGGCTAAACGCTTACGGCCTTTTTTTCGGCGATTGCTAAGAACTCGGCGGCCACCAACGCTTCTCATTCTTACAAGAAAGCCATGGGTTTTTTTTCGTTTACGATTGTTTGGTTGAAATGTTCTTTTCATAATATTCCTTCTTAGATTAAAGGATTATACTTTGATATTGAGTTTAAAGTCAATAGTGTTGAGAATGGTAAATCCGGGGGTTTTTCTGGTACATGTTCTTTATTCAGTTTATAATAACATTTAATTCATTTTACTAAGGATGATTTTAATGGGTCAGTTGGCAAATATTATTACTGCATGTCGAATATTTGGTGTTGGGTTGATTTTTTGGATGACCCCCTATGTGTCAAATTTTACTCAAATTGTTGTTATCTTATTTTATACGTTTATTTGTTTAACTGATTTTTTGGATGGTTGGATTGCCAGGCGATTAAAAATTGAATCTGAATTAGGAAAAATTTTGGATCCATTGGCCGATAAAATACTGGTCTTATTATTTTTGCCGCTTCTAGAAATGCAAGTGATTACGGCCTTTCCGGTATTTATTATCTTAGCACGAGAATTTGCCATGATGGGATTACGGGTGTATTCGGTTCAAAATGGTGGGGATAGTATCCCCGCACAATTTACAGGAAAATTAAAAACAGCACTGACATTTCCCGTCTGCGGAATTTTATTTGGAAGAGTTGCTGTTGAAAAAGTTGATATTCCCATTATCTTTGAGCCTGTTCAACTGTTGATCGATTGGGTTGTAACCTGGCCATCCAGCATTATTTTACTTTTAGTTTACACTGTGGTTGCTTTAACCATTTGGTCATTTATTGATTATTTTGATCATTTTCTATGGGGAATGTATTTAAAGCGATTCAATAATAATGAGGAAAAAGCCCGTCAAACGTTGCGCTCATTAATTCCCAACTTTTTTTCAATTTTAAATGTGTTTTTTGGGTGTTTGGGTATCTTTTTTGCTTTGAATTATCAATTTCGATATTCAGCTCTTTTTTTAGTATTGTGTGTTGTTTTTGATGCGATTGATGGCTCGATTGCTAGAAAGCTTAATGCATCAACCGCACTTGGTGCTCGGTTGGATACATTGGCTGACTTTGTTAGTTTTGGGATTTTACCCGCGACCATTATTTTTGTGTATTTGAAAGATGTTTCATTGGTTGGCTCCATTGCACTGGCTATCGTTTATGCGATATCTACCACATATCGCTTAATTCGATTTAGTTCTACGGGGCATTCGGATTATTTCGATGGGGTTCCTTCACCTTTTGCAGCCTCGATTGTCATGTTTTCAAAAATATCTGTTTTATTCCAATCTCTTTCTGTGTTTACGGTGATTGTTCTTCTGATGTCATTGTTAATGGTTTCTAAACTCCCTTACCCACATCGCCATATGGCAGCAAAACGTCGTTTTTTACGATTTGTTCAATTTCCAGCATTTGTATTTACGTTATTATCCATGGCCATGCTAATTCGAGGAAAATCAGGTGGTAATTTTTATGTATATGATATTTTGGTCATGATTTTTGGTTTGTATATTTTATCGCCGCTTATTTATTGGAATGATGCACGAAATAATCGGCATTAGTGTTGTTATTGGTTCCTATAATCAAAAGGATCGATTAAAGAAAGTTATTGAGGGGTATGCCCATCAAGAGACAACGGTTCGATTTGAGGTTGTGATTGTTGATTCGTTTTCTACGGATGGCACGCCACAAATGATTGCTGAGTGCTCACATTTGCCGTTCCATTTAAATTTTATTCAGCGCGAGAATCCTTCGGGTAAGGCCGAAGCTCGAAATATTGGTGTTCGAGAATCCACTGGTGATCTCATTATTATTTCAGATGCTGATATGATTCCAGATAAAGGCTTTGTTGAGGCTCACTATAATGCTCATCAACGGTCCCATTCAGCATGTTGTTTTGAAGGATTGGCATACAATTTGGACAATTATGATTGGCCACTGTCCAAGGCCCCGGAAAAGACGCAAGTGCCGAATAAATATCAGGATGGGGACGCCTTGGATTGGTATTACTTTTTAACAGGGAACATTTCATTTCCAAAATCGATTTTTTCTGTTGAGCAAGGGTTTTCTTTGGATTTTAAGAATTATGGTTGGGAAGATTTGGAATTGGGGTATCGATTTAAAAAACGTGATATTCCATTAATGTATCTAACCACAGCGGTTAATTACCATTATCATGTTATTACTGATGAGGAAAAGGTTGAACGAAAGTACACCATGGGCCAATCGGCACAGATATTTATTCAGAAGCACCCAGAGTTGAAGTGGTTTTTGGGGTTGAACCCTGTATCAGTGTTTCTTCGTAAGCGCTTATCCCGCCAGAATTTTATTTATCGAATGATTCAACGGTTAAAAGATTCCAAAGTGGCTGCTTTACGATCATTTTCCTATTGGTTTTTGGGTGAGTATAATTATCTGACGGGATTGCTTAATTTGTCTAACGATTAAACTTTTTTTTTTCACCTGTTCCATAAGGGCCTGTTTGAGTCCCAGCATCGGTTACTAATAATGGTGTAGAGGGGTTAGCTCAGTTCCTTCACCATTTCTTACTTCACTATTTGTAAGGTTTTGTTGCGTTCTTACAACATAAATACGTCCGGCTACAACTATTCCAATAAATAGCGTTGTTCCACCAACTATAAAACCAATATTTGTTTCCGAAGGGGTTCCCTGGCTTCCAGGAGTTGGTGTTGGGTTGTCTTCCTCACTTGGTGTCGGGGTGTTCTTCCCACTTGGCGTTGGTGATGGAAGTTCTGGGGGTATTATGATTCCACACATTTCTTCTGTTTTACAGGGAATATGCTTTATACGACATAGTCTTTGGCATTCCCCTAAATTTGGTGCATAGTACTCATCAACGTCATAAGTTGTACAATTTCCCTTTCCTATTCCCGCCCAATGTTGTTCACAAAGAGCAGTTGTACAAAAATTACCAACTAATTGATCTTTTTCATTGTCACTTTTTGTGTTTCTTATTATTTCTTCAAGCACCAATTCTGGAGTAATAGTGATTGAGCTTCGGTCATCTGTACATCTAATAGCTGTTCGCTCGTATTTTTCACATAACTTTTTGGCCGTGGTGTTTACTTCGGTTTCATTATATCGCCTGCAACCGTTTACAGTCTTATTTATTACCTGTGCTGCTTTTGGCACACAGCTTGATCCTAAAGGGGAGAGTGTTTCATGATCCAGTTGTTTTTGGCAATAAGGATTTTATGTTGGAGGACCATTTCCATTGACTAAATTTTTGTTTACTAATAGGCAGGCTGTAAGTATTGATTGAATGCGGGGTATTCTCATACTTTTTCTCCTTAATATTGTTGTTTATATTTATAAGATCGAAAGATCAAGAAAAAAACTTATGTAATTTACAGTTATTTTAATTTAATTGATCCATTTCTTAGTATTTTAAATGGGGTTTGAGTGGCATCAATAATGGTGGACGCGATATTGGTCTCTGTTTTTTGAATATTGCCATAAGTGAAATCAACAGCACTGAGTAGTTTTTCAGAAATATTGGTTTCGCCGCTTATGTTTGCACTGGTTGATAGGATTGGTTGATTTAACTTTTTAAGGAGTTCAGATAATCCTGGGTGATTCGGGCATCGAATGGCAATGGTTGTTTTTTGTCCACTGATTACGGTTGAAATGTCGGGGTGTTTTTCTAAAATAATGGTTAATGGGCCAGGCCAATAAGTGTTGATTAGTTGATGTGCGCTTTCGGATATATTAATGGCGAGGTTATTTAAATGATCAATGGATGGAATCAATACAATAAATCCTTTGGATTCAGATCGTTGTTTGATGGCTTGAATTTTTTTTGCATTATCGATGGTTGCAATCCCTACAATTCCAGGCACAGTGTCGTGTTCTATGATTCCAATTTGATGATCCAAAAGGTGTTGGTATATGCTATTTAACATTTCATTTTATTCTAATATTAATTGGAACAGCTGTTAATGATTTGGCTTTTTGTATCCGGCGTTAGGTCATGTAACTATTGTTATTGATGAAATCATTCAGTTCTTTTTTAAGATTATGAATGATATAAGGCGTTTCACAAATTAGTAATTCACTTTTAAGGATCGTTTTTCCTTCAATAAAGTGCAATGACTGAGAAATAATGGCACGTAAACAATACCCAATCATGAAAGGACTTATGCCAAGATTGGCTAACCTTAGTAAGGTGGTTTCGATACTATTGGTGTGCAATGATGCAATGACCAGATGCCCAGAATATGCCGCATTAATCACCGCTTCAGCGGTTTGATTATCTCGTATTTCGCCAATCGCAATAACATCTGGATTATGCCTTAAAAGAGCTTTTAACCCAACGTTCATGGTGTAATTTTGCCATTCATTGATGCTGGTTTGATGAATGCCAGGAATGAGTCGTTCGATAGGATCTTCTAAGGTGATCACATGCCGATGGGTTAGTTCTCTGAGCATGGCATACAGTGTTGTGGATTTTCCAGAACCTGTGGCCCCTGTAATTAAAATCAGTCCATTGGGGATTTTTAGCAATGATCTAATTTTTGTTAATTTCTTCGATGAAAACCCAATATTATCCAGGGATTGGAAACTTTGATCATAGTGGAATAGCCGAAGGCTAATCATTTCTCCTTCTTGGGTCGGGAGTGTTGATGTTCGAATGTCAATTTTAATGTTTTCCCGGTTAAAATAATATGCCCCATCTTGAGGCGTTCGAAATATGGCCGGGTCCATATGACTATGAAGTTTGATGAAATACATTAAACTTTCCATGCTTTTTTTTTGAATTGGCAAGTGTGATTGAAGATGGCCATTTTTTTTGAATAGAATGCCTGCATTGCTGCAAATATGAATGTCGGTGCTTTTATTGATAAACCCATAGTAATGAACGATTTTCCAGAGCCCTTCGGTAGGATTTTCGGGCCATTGATGTGCCAAGTGATCAATAAAAATTTTACTGGTTGTAAGGAGGATGTTTCTTTTTAATCTTCCGGAATGCAGTTCATGGTGAAAGGGATTGCAGGTCACCCAATAGGTATCATCCAATTCAATGGGATAATATTGATTCATTAACGCGTTTACGATGGATGTTGGATTTGGTGTGAATGCAGCAAGAGGAATGGATGATGGATTAAAAATGGATGATTGATAGTGATTCGCCAGATGATGAAGCTCTTGATCCAAAGTTTCTGAATAGCAGGTTGATTGGAACGACGGATTCTTACTAATTTTATTTAATTCAATGCATTGTCGCACTTTCGGCATGTGGTATCCCCCTTTTTTGAAAGGGTACCACATTTAGCACATATTATTAAAGGTTGTTGGTTGATCGGCCCAATTAATTTTGGGATGGCATATACGCCAAATAATCCAATGACCCAGCCAAATGGTGCTAAGGAAATTAAGGTTAGTATGGTTGCCGTTGGAACAACAAAAGATGGTTTTATGGTTGTTACTAGCTTTCGTCTGTAAAATGAAAAAAAAGTAGCGGATAAAAATAATAACAGAATGAATTTAAAAATCATTCATTAGATATGTTTTGCCATTTGGATGGTGGTGCCTTTACCTGGTTCAGAGGTAATGTTTGTTTCATCCATAAGGCTTTTAATAAATGTAATTCCGAGACCAAGTCGTGGAACATTCTCATCAATATCGTCTAAATTTCGTTCTTCAATAGGGGTGCGTTCTAAGTTGCTTAATTCAAAACCTTTCCCATTGTCTTTAACAATAATCTCAAGCTTATCTTTGAATAAATTAAAAGAAATGAAAACCCGTTCGTTTTCAGGCTGATCAAATGCGTATTGAACAGAATTGGTGCATGCTTCAGAAACAGCAATTTTAATATCTTCAATTTCCTCAATTGAAAAATTCATGCGTGTGGCTAATCCAGATACAGCGAGACGTACAACCCCAACATAATCAGACATGCATGGAATGCTGAATTCAACATTTTCTGGTTGGCCATTTAATCGTTCGAGTAGCATAATTAATTCATAATATACCATAGATAGTGTGGAAATTTAAAGTGTTGTGTAACATTCCGAAATAATTATTTATGTTAATTGATTGACAAATTCAAGCATTTCTATTAAATTTCCTTTTACGATGTCTAAAAATGTAAAACCAAAAGAAAAGAAGTTTAATATATCATTTGATTATAACGATGATGTGATTGTCTCATGTGCCTGTGGTGCCGAGTTTAAAACTGGCTCAACAATGAAAAGTATTCGTGTTGATATTTGTGCCAACTGTCATCCATTCTTTACTGGTGAAAATAAAATTGTTGACTCTGAAGGTAGAGTTGAGAAATTTAATAAAAAATACGCTAAGTTTAACAAGTAATTTTAAATGACCAATCCATCTTATGATGAAATAGAATTTCAATATGAGGATGTTGAGCGTCAATTGTCTGATCCTGAGGTTGTTGCTGATCAAGCCAAGTATAAGGATTTAACCCAACGGTATACTGAACTTAAAGAGTTTGTAGAGAAATATCGCTTATTTAAATCGTTGCATCAACATAGGTTGGATGCTGAAGAAATGTTGAATGATCCTGAAATGAAGGATATGGCAAAAGAGGAATTGGATGATATTGATCAGCAGTTGCATTCCATAGATGAAGATTTGCAATTATTTCTTGTGCCGAAAGATCCCAATGATCATCGAAATGCGATTGTTGAAATTCGCCAAGGGACGGGTGGAGATGAGGCGGCTCTTTTTGCTGAAGATTTATTGAAGATGTATCAACGTTATTCTGAAAAAAAAGGCTGGGTATTTGAAATTATGTCTCAACATTTAACCGAGATTGGTGGCATTAAAGAGGTCTCTTTTACTGTATCTGGAGCTGGTGTTTATAGTGAATTAAAATATGAAATAGGGACACATCGTGTTCAAAGGGTTCCTGCAACAGAAAGTTCAGGACGAATTCATACATCGGCCGCTACGGTGGCGGTTCTTCCGGAGGTAGCGGATGTAGATATCGACATTAATATGAAAGACATACGTGTTGATACCTATCGGGCATCCGGTGCAGGTGGGCAACATGTGAATAAAACCAGTTCTGCTGTGCGGTTAACCCATATACCTACGAATACTGTGGTTGCTTGCCAAGATGAGCGGTCTCAATTTCAAAATAAGGATAAAGCCATGCGCTTGTTACGGGCGAGAATTTATGAGCAGCAACTTATGGCTCAACGAAAGAAAGAGTCTGACCTAAGAAAATCTCAGGTGGGGAGTGGGGATCGATCAGAAAAGATTCGAACGTACAATTATCCACAAGGGCGTGTAACAGACCACCGAATTGGGTTAACTTTGCACGCGCTGGATAAGATCATGCAAGGGGATATTGAACCCATTATTTCTTCATTAATTAAAGCTGATAGAATTGAAAAATTAAAATCAATTGCAAAATAGCCGCATACAATCGTTGTATCGCGATGCATTGGATTATTTGGTGGGTGCAAATATCGATGATGCAGAGTTAACGGTATTGTTTGTTATAGAGCATGTGTTTGAACGGCCTTATTTATCGTTGCTTTCAAATGATATGATGGTTTCAAGTGATCAATATGACCAGGTGTTTTCACTGTTAAATGGTTGTGTTTCTGGTACACCGTTGGCGTATTTATTAGGAACGGTTAATTTTAATGGCACGACTTATGATGTGGCCCCAGGTGTTTTGATTCCCCGGCCTGAAACAGAGGAATTGGTTCAGTACTCATCGCGAATTATTCGATGGTTACTCAATCAATCCATTACTTCCGATATTTTTGAGTGTGGCGTTGGGACTGGGGTCATTTCTATTGAGCTTTCCAAGTTATTTCCTTCGTTATCGTTTCATGGATGGGATATATCATCATTGGCCATTGAAAATGCGGTGAAAAATTGTAATCGCCATCATATTTCAAATATTTTGTTGCATCATGGGGATTTCTTTGAAGGGATTGCTCAACGAAAGTGTGCGGTTAAACAACAGGTATTGGTGTCTAACCCCCCATATATTTCAGAATGCGATTTTGATCAGTTGGATGAGCATGTCAAGCGTGAGCCTAAAACCGCATTAATTGCAGAAGAACAAGGGACCGCCATTATTTCAAGATTAATTGATGTATCAATACAACAAAATATGATACTTATTTGTGAAATTGGGTATGATCAGCGATTATTTTTTCAAGAAAAGTACCCACAGCATCGGTTGCTTTTTATTCAAGATATGTCAGGACATGATCGTTTCTTGGTATTTTTTCCATCGTTTTTTCAGTTGGATGATGATTTGTTAAATCAATTGAGCCAATAGTTTTCTTGTTTTTTTAACGGCGATTGAAAGGTGCAAAACTGTGAATGACAGGGTATTATTACCTCATGAATCGTTATGTTGTTTTAGATTTTGAAACATACCCGGTGGATGGTAAATCATATGTTATGGAAATTGGTTGTGTGGAAGTGATTGATGGCAATGTAGGGAATACGTTTCAAACATTTGTTCGTCCAATTGCACCGGTGTCAGATTTTGTACTCAATCTTACTGGTATTTTACCATCAGATTTGGATGTTGCTCCAAATTTTATTGATGTGATGGATGCCTTTAATGGGTTTATTCAGAATTCTGTGGTTGTTGCGCATAATGCGAATCTTGATTGTTTAAGTTATGAGTCATTGTGTTGTTATTTTGGGATTGAGCCAAAGCCATTTTTATGGGTGGATTCTCAAGATATCATTAAAATTCTAGATCCCTCCAGCAAATCATTAAAACTGCAAACATTAATGCTTGAATATGGATGTGATTTAAAAAATTCTCATCGTGCACAAGATGATGCCATGGGGTTGGCTAAACTATTGATTTATTTTTCAAAAAACAAATCATTGCTGTTGACGCAACGAGAGGTGTCATTTCTTAAGAAGTCGAGGTTGGACTCTATTCAGCTTTTGATCAAGTTTTTATTGATTAACTTCAATATTGATGCGTATGATGGTGTTTCAAGTGTTAATGCCCCATCTTTGAATGAGTTGAATTCGGATGAATGTATGCCTCATTCAAATGAGATGATTCATTATAATATGTCTTCAGAGGAATTATTAACAATGCTTGATTCTATTGAAGGGCGGACAATCATTGTTACCACAGATAGAACATATGGTGAGTTAAATTATGTGGCATCTCCATCGGTTTATGTGTTTCCTGATAAAATACCCCGGTTGTATCCATTGATAACGGATGTTCGCGTGTCTCATGTGGAATTGGTTGAATTGTATGGAATAATCAATTGGCTGCGTCAAACAACATCTTATCAATTAACGGATATGAATGATCAATTGATTCAACGATACCATCAATTGGTGACAGGTATTTTGGAGCCGCACCCACTCTCATTGGTTAATTATATTCGACATCTGTTTCAGGAGGACTCAAAGTTTGAACCCTTGGTTGAATGTGATTATGAAATGCTGGTGCTTATTTTGAAGTATTCGCCGAAATTTTTGTCACGATTCACATTGGTTTTGCATCACTTTTTTAAATTTAACGATCGATTGTCAGGTTTTAATGAAAATACGTTGTCATTTTTATCTTTAAAAGGCATATCAAAATCAATTATGAATTTATCATTTATTATTGATTATCTCACTTATTTGGGTGAAGATAATTTGAAATTTGTTCAAGATTTTGCTCGTTTAAAAAGCTTTGTTCATTTAATTAATGAAGAAAAGCTTCAACTATTTCAAAAGGCGGATTATTTGGTTGATACATTATCAATGAATATTTATGGCTTTGAAAAGCGTCAGGTGCTCATTAACGATAATGTATTTGAAACCATGGAATGGCAAGAGTTAATGGGTTCAATTAATATTGTGATTCATTATTTGGATGAGATTTTGAAATTATTTCAAAAAATTTCTTTTTATATTTATGCAGATCTTCATGGGTGGTTTATCGATTTAATGTATCAATTTTCATCGATGAAATCCAATGCTCAAATGTTTTTAACATTGCCAAAGGCTGCGGTTTTATTTATTGATTCACCAGTGAAGCATAAACCATCCAATTGTCGGTTGGTTATAAAAAATATTTCTGAGTATGAGTTTTATTCAACCCTTATTCAGCATACCGATCAGTTGTTCGTTCATCAGCAGTTCTACAATGAGTCATTGAACGATCCAGTTGCATCTTTCATGGGTATTCCAGCAATCAAAGAGGAGGTTGGAATGACATCTAATATCAATATTCAGGTTGAATTTAACTCACATGAACAGATGCGGTCTGTTATTGCAAAGGATGCTTTAATGGGTAAATTAATGGTTATTGTATCATCTAAAAAACGATTGCGTTATTGGAAGCAAAAATTTAGGTCATTGATTTTATCACGACAGTCTAATGCATCAGTGAATATTTTATTTCGAACAGTTGACGATTTAAACGATATTTATGATCAAGATATTTATAAAATTATTTTTCCAGAGTTTATGATTCAGGATATTTTACAACCCATTCATCAATCACGAATAAATGCATATGATGGTTCGGAAAATGAGTATGTTCAACAGATGTTTTATGAGGAGTTGCATCGGGTTCTGGATGATTTGTCCTGTGTTTCAAGTTCACTATTGCTCATTAATCTGGACGTCAGATTAAAATCAATCATTCTGGTTTCATAATTATCAAATGCTGTTGCAAGTTTTGTCTCATATGATAATCTGTAGTATATGAAACATATTCCGTTGGGATTGCGTGATTACTTACCAGAGGACATAAAAAAAAGAGACCAATTAATTCAACGAATGAAGCGAGTGGTTGAGACGAATGGCTATGAGCGCATCATTACTCCTTCAATTGAAAATTTTGATCAATTGCAGCCTGCACTGGGGGAGCTTTCGGAAGACTGCATTATGTTTTTTGATGGTTCAGGAACCCGTTTGGTTCTAAGGCCAGATCATACCACACCAATTGCCCGAATTGTGTCGACTCGTCTTCAACAACAATGTCCGATTCAATTGTATTATCATGATCCAGTATTTAGAAAAGACCCACTGCTTGGGGAGACTGAGATCTTTCAATTCGGATGTGAACAAATTGGGCATATTTCAATTCATGATGAAGTTAAAATGATTCAAATGGTGTTGGATGTTTGCAAGGAAGTTGGCCTTGAAGATATCGAAATTCATGTTTCTCATCCTGAATTATTCGAATCGTTAACAGATCAGGATCGAAAAGCCTTGGATCAGGGAGACCTGGTTTCTTTTTCATCCCTACCCAAAAAAGGTGATGCAACATTGTTGGGGGATTTTCCGTATTTATCTCAATTATTTACTGAAATAGATGCGTTAAACTTAAAAAATGTGTTTGTTAATTTTGGTCTTTATAAAGATTTAACGTACTATAATGGTCTGTTTTTTGATATTGTGTCAAAATCTTATGGAAAAGTTATTGGGTCTGGTGGTCGATATGATTCGGTTCTTCGTGCATTTAATTTTGAATCGAATGCGATTGGTTTTGCATTACGATTGCATTACATCGAACGGGCGTTGAATGGCTAAAATGATTACGATTGCATGTGCCAAAGGGTATTTATGGAAAAAAGCGGTTGGCTTTTTACATGAACAGGGCTTTGTATTTGATAATGATCTATCTGAATCTCGACAGCTATCCATCATTGATCAAAGTGGAAGAATTCAATTGATGAAAGTCCGTCCCTGGGATGTTCCCGTATATATTGAAGAGGGTGCGGCGGATATGGGTGTGGTTGGTAAGGATGTGTTGTTTGAGCAACAATCGGATGTCATGGAGTTGTTGGATTTGACATTTGGTGATTGCCGTTTGGTCATTGCCGGCCCAGACGAGTTAAAGGATCGTTATTTGTTTCACAATATTCGGGTGGCGACAAAATATGAGTTTTCAACTCTCCAATATTTTCAAAACAAATCCATTCGTTGCATACCAATTAAGTTATATGGTGCCATGGAACTGGCTCCCATGACGGGTGTTGCTGATATTATTTGTGATTTGACGGCAACTGGGCAAACGTTAAAAGAAAATGGATTGGTTGAATATGACGAAGTGTTTTATTCTACGGCCCGTTTGGTGGCAAATAAGGTATCAATGATGACAAAATATGATGATATTTCAATGTTGTATGAGGGGTTTTCTCGTTGCTTAAATCTCAGTTAAAATCAGTAACTGATCGGTTTTTCACATTATCCTATCAATATCTTCGTCCCCAATTAATGTATGAATCCATTTATGATATTGATTTTGGATTGCTTTGGGATGATGGTGTTCGGCATTTAATTTTTGATGTGGATAATACATTGATTTCATATGCTGACTCAGATGTATCCATTCAATGCATTAATTTGTTTAAATCCATTCAGTCCATTGGTTTTGAATCGATTATATTAATGTCAAATAATTCCAGTGTTGATCGCATTGAACGCGTCGCAAAGCAGTTGGATTTGCCGGCCATAACGTTTGCATGCAAACCGTTTGTTTTTACCATGCGGCGATTATTAAATGATCGATCAATGAATATTCAGGAAGTGGCATTAATTGGCGATCAATTATTAACGGATGTGCTATTGGCAAATACATTCAAAATTATTTCGGTGTTTGTAGATCCCATCGATACCAGTCATTTATCTTATTTGAAAAATGCCCAATATTCATTTCAACGTTGGATTCTTCAGTCTTTTTATCGCCAGTAGTTGTGCCCCCCCTTTTTTTTATTTTTAAGCGGTTGTTTCTTCTTTGATCTGTTCTGAGTTAGTGTTTATGGTGGCTTTGTTTTCTTCTGTTTCTTCATCTTTAATTTCGATTACTTTTGCCAATGAAATGACTTCGTCTTTATCATCTAGCTTAATAATTCGAACGCCTTGAGATGTACGTCTCTGAATGGATATGTTGGCGACTTTTTGTCGGCAAATGGTGCCATTGTATGTGGCAACAATAATTTCATCTTCTTTTTCAACCACTTCAGCATCCGTGACTTTGTCACCTGGAACTGTTTTTCTGAATTTTAATGCTTTGACACCGATGCCTCCTCGATTTTGCACTTTAAACTCATCGACTCGAATATTTTTTCCGTGGCCTTTGGTGGTTAATAACAGTAAGAATAATTTTGTGGTTTCTGGGTCAATTAAACTAACACTGACCAAGTTATCGTCTGGTTTGATTTTTATGGCTCTGACCCCACGTGATGTTCTTCCCATGGCACGCACTTGCTTTTCATCAAAACGAATGACCATGCCGGCAGACGTTGCTAAGATGATGTCTTTTTCACCATTTGAACGTAGAACCCAGTTAAGTTCATCTTCGTCATCTAGATTAATTGCGCGTATGGCCCTGCTTTTAAAATAACTGAATGAAGAGAGTTCTGTTTTCTTGATGACACCTTTTTTGGTGCACATCATTAAATACTCATCCGATTCAAAATTGTCGACTTGAATAATGCTGGTGATTTTTTCATCTTCCTCTAACTCAAGTAAATGATTGATGGATAGCCCTTTGCTTGTTCGTGAAGATTCTGGTATTTGATAAGATTTGATTTTGTGAACCTTACCCGTTGATGTAAAGCATAATAAGAAATCATGACTGTTTGTAACCAAAATTTGCTTGATGATATCTTCTTCTCTGGTGGAAATCCCACTCACGCCGCGGCCCCCTCGAAGTTGGCTTTTAAAGTTTGAAATGGGCATTCGTTTAATAAATCCATTTTGAGTTCTTAATATGGCAACGGTTTGTTTGGGAATTAAGTCTTCTAGGTCAACCTGGTTAATTTCTTCCCCAATTTCAGTTCGACGTTCATCACCAAATCGATCATTGAGCTCATTGTGTTCGTCTTTAATGATTTGAAGCACTCTGGGTTGATTGACAAGGATATCTTCAAGGTCTGCAATTTTGATGACCAATTCATTGTATTCATTTTCAATCTTTTCTTGTTCAAGTCCAGTTAATCGTTGCAATCGCATGTCTAAAATGGCATTGGCTTGTTTTTCACTGAGTTTATAGTTTTCAATTAGTGCTGCACGAGCCACATGCGCATCTTGAGATTGCTTAATCAGTGCAATAATTTCATCGATATGTTGCAAAGCAATTCGTAAACCTTCAAGAATATGAAGTCTGTTTTTAGCAATCTTTAGGTCGTACTCTGTACGTTTTCGAATGACCTCTTTGCGATGTTCCACGTAATGGAAGAATACCTGTTTTAAATTTAAGGTTTTTGGTTGCCCATTAACGAGTGCAACAATATTAATCCCAAAGGATGTTTGCAATTGGGTGTGCTTAAACAACTGATTTAAAATGATCGCTTCTTGAGCGTCACGTTTTAATTCTATATAAATTCTTAGTCCTTTACGATCTGATTCATCTCGAAGATCGGAAATGCCGTTAATTTTTTTCTCATTTACCAATTCGGCAATTTTCATAATGACATTGGCCTTATTTACTTGGTATGGAATTTCAGTCACAATAATCGCTCGTCGTTTTTTATTTTCTTCCATGTGCGTTTTTGAACGTAATGTAATAATTCCACGACCCGTTTCATAGGCACTAATAATTCCAGCTTGTCCACATATGATGCCTCGTGTTGGGAAATCAGGGCCTTTGATATGCTCCATCAGTTCTGATACATTGGCGTCGGGATGATCAATGTAGTAATTTACACCATTTATAACTTCAGTCAAATTATGAGGTGGAATGTTTGTGGCCATACCAACCGCAATTCCTGAGGTTCCATTCAATAAAAGCATTGGTAATCGTGCAGGAAGTACGGTGGGCTCTTCCAATGATTCGTCAAAGTTAGCTGCAAAATCAACGGTTTCTTTTTCAATATCGTGCAATAGCTCCATGCTTAATTTTGCCATTTTTGCTTCGGTGTATCGCATTGCAGCGGCATTGTCCCCATCAATGGATCCGTAGTTTCCTTGCCCATCAATGAGAGGGTATCGCATTGAGAAATCTTGCGCCATGCGAACCAAGGAATCATAAACGGCAGTATCACCGTGAGGGTGGTATCGTCCAAGGACGTCTCCAACGATACGTGCACATTTTTTGTATGGTTTTGATGATGTGTATCCTGATTCATACATGGAGTATAAAATTCGTCGGTGAACAGGTTTTAGACCATCACGAGCATCCGGTAACGCTCGTCCCACAATGACGGACATGGCATATTCTAAATATGATGATTTCATTTCATCATCGATGTTAATAATATTTATATTTTCATCGGTATATCCATCGTCACCATTGTCGGTTTCCGTTGGTGGTTGATTGACAGATTCTTCAATGCTTTCTTTTGATTCATTGGTGGCATCGTTATTATTATTGTCCATATTAAATAAGTTTCCTTGAAATTCTTCGTTATCCATGTGATCTCTCCTTAAACATCAATCCAACGGACCGTGCCCGCATATTTTTCAATAAACTCTTTTCTTGGGTCGACCTTGCTGCCCATGAGCAATGAGAAAATTTCATCGGCAACTTCAGCGTCATGAATATTGACCTGAAGCATGCTTCTTTTTTCAGGATTTAGTGTTGTATCCCATAACTGATCGGGATTCATTTCACCCAAGCCTTTATATCGTTGGATGTTTACTTTCTCTTTGTCTTTTCCAAGTTCTTTGAGTTTTTCATCAAGTTCTTTGTCATTGTATGCATAGACCCCACCCTTTCCTTGACGAATCAAGTACAATGGCGGTTGTGCGATGTAGAGTGCACCGGCTTCAACCAGTTCTCGTGCATACCGAAAGAAAAATGTGAGTAAAAGTGTCCGAATATGTGCGCCATCAACATCGGCATCTGTCATGATGA
>DBHX01000066.1:3260-27215 GCA_002296285.1 bacterium UBP8_UBA817 | reverse complement strand
ACATTATCGCGGCAGGTCTGTAGCCCTTGCTATTATCTGTTTATTTACCAATACCTTAAATAGACGTCTTTTATTAATGTCAGTTCTTGACCTGGCTAAGTTGAAAATTTTATATTCTTTTAAAATCCTTTATTTCAATTGCTTTTATGAATTATAGTGTTATTTTATTAATAAATTATGAATTATAATCTATTTTATTTACTAATATTGAATTGTGTATTATTTTAGATCTAGATTAAAGAAATAAAGGAGAGTGTGTAATTATGAGAGTAACTCAAGCATTTATAGCAACTTATATTGAAGAAAGGAGGCAGATTGAACCTGTTAAGCCGCTGACTAATTTTGAAGATGGAGCTTCTATATCAGTCGTTGATCAATTAACTAAATCGGGTGTTGCGGTTATTAATAGGGGACTGTTCCAGATAGCATGGTTCATCGAGAGACGTTTAATGAACAGGCTTATGTAGCGTCTTAGGATGGTCTCGCAGCGTATAATGCTCAGCGACAATGGCATTTTGCTCATAGGTTTGCAGGTAGCATTACCAGGGCAAGCGATGTAAGTATTCGTCAACAATAAGATGGTCATATTTTTGTAGAGGATGGCAGCACAAACGGTACTTTCTTATATTCTAACCCTAATGTTACAGAAAAACATGATGGGGATGGACGATTTAGTTATACAACTACAGGTACCCCAGATGATACTCCAGATCAACATCGGTTAGAGAAAGGCCGTGAGATGTCTGTTTCTGGCCATTCTGAAATTTATCTTCATCTTGGCACATCCCCGTATTTTGTTGCTTTAATGATCAATGACTCAATGGCGGCGGGTGGCGATTAGATTTTTTTGATGTTTATCAAGTGAGGCGTTATGCTAAAATGCATTTATGCTAAATGTTATTACCATTCCAGTGACATTGTATGAACAAAATGCCCGTTTATTGATTGATGAATCATCCAAACAGGCCGTGTTGGTGGACCCTGGGGGTGATGTGCCAAAAATCATGGCGAAATTACCCGAGGATGTTACCCTAACGGCCATTTGGATTACCCATTCACATATTGATCATGTCAGTGGGGTGGGTGATGTCATTGAGCATGTTTCTCTGCCCTCAATTGAGGTCATTGCTCACCCTGAGGATACAATTAATCGCGACAACTTGCCCCTGCAGTCTCAAATGCTGAAGTTTCCCTATTCTGGTGAATTTTCTGTAACCCAACCGTGTGTCGCTGGGGATGTGGTGTCTGTTGGCCAATATCGGTTTAAGGTATTGCATACTCCGGGTCATGCCATTGGGCACGTATCGTATTACTGTGAAAATACGGACAATCAATACAATGCCCCACTTTGCATTGCTGGGGATGCCTTATTTAAAGGGAGCATTGGCCGAACGGATTTGCCTGGCGGTAATCATCAGCAATTGCTGGCGAGTATTCGTGATGAATTGTTTGTGCTACCCCCTGAAACAGTCGTATGCTCTGGCCATGGGCCAAATACAACCATTGATTCTGAAAAAAAATATAACCCATTTTTTTCTTGATAGTTAATGACGATTGCAATGAATGTTAGTACAATGGTTCTATGCATTTAACAAAGAATCATATATTTAATATTGTTTTTTGGTTGGTCATTATTTTATTTATGGGGGTTAAGTCGATTGAGCATACTATTGATGTGCATGATCAAGGGGTTGGTGTTGCAATCCATGAATATCGTATGCAAGCCCAAGCAAGAATGAGTCACATTAATACGGCTGAATACACCATGCAATTAAGGCCCCCTGGGCTGTCACTTGCATTTGAAATGATGGATACCATTCGTAATACCACGGATCCATATCAATATATTCAACTCAATGACCGGTTAACCAATCATATTGATGCAACCATTAATTCCTATAATTTAACCGGTAAAGACTATTCGGTATTATTGCAGCATCAACAAAATGTTAAGCAAGAATCGTTAATTTTTTACTCTCACGCAGAAGTGTTTAATCGATTGATTCAACGGTTTCCTTACTCTTTATTGTCGGATGGGTATCCATTGATTGATGTTCAAACTGTTGGGGGGATTGATGGGGTTATTGTTGAAAGATAAACCAACGATCGGATTTATTGGGTTTGGTCAAATGGGTGGCGCTATTGCCCATGCGATTCATGGGGCCTTTGACGGGTATGCGATTTTAGCGGTGGAATCAAATCCGGCGCGACAAGAATGGATGCGTTCCGAGTGTTCGTATGTTCGCCCAGTCGCTTTTTCAGAGTTATTTGAGCAATGTCATGTCATTTTTTTGGCGATAAAACCGCAACAGGTATCTGACTTGGCGCAAAAGGTTCTGCCATACCTTCAGTCGAATCATTGTCTTATATCAATGTTGGCTGGCGTGTCATATTTGTCACTGACTGAATTATTTAACCCTGCGCAAATTGTTCGAATTATGCCAAATACCCCCGCCAAGTTGGCCAAAGGCGTTACGGGGATATATCACGATTCCAATGTTTCAGAACAATCCAAAGGGTTGGTGATTGAATTATGTCAATCGTTTGGTCGTGTTCTTGTTTTGGATAGCGATCATGATATGGATATTATCACGGCAATGAGTGGTAGTGGCCCGGCGTTTTTCTACCGAATGGTTGATGCATTTGTTCGATTTGGTGTTTCATCCGGTCTCGATGATCGTGTTGCAAAAGAAGCGGCCATTAATACCATGATAGGTGCGGGCCATATGTTACTTAATGACCCCAACCCTCAAGATCAAATCCAACGTGTGGCATCTCCCAATGGGACCACTCAGGCCGGTTTGGAGATGATGGATCATCAAGAATTTGATACACTAATGGAGAAGGTTTTGCATCGTAGTTATGAACGCGCGGTTGAACTTTCCAAGGAGTCGTTATGTTAAATTTTTATCAAATAATTAATGGGATTTTTGACTTACTGTATTTATTATTAATGATTCGAATCTTAATTTCGTGGATTCCCCATGATCGCTATCACCCCATTGTGCAATTTTTGTATCAGTCCACGGACCCAATATTGCGACCATTTCAAAACATTTTTCCAACATCTGTGGGGATTGATTTTTCTCCCATTTTTGCGTTTATGTTTTTGGGTATTCTTAAAAATATCATTTTGAGAATTATTTAATGATTTTAGCCATTGAAACATCGTGTGATGAGACGTCCGTTGCTGTTTTAGATGGGCGACGTATTTTATCGAATGTTTTATACTCTCAAATTAAACATCACCGTCAATATGGTGGGGTGGTTCCTGAGTTGGCATCTCGTCTGCATGCTGAAAAAATTGATCAAATATTAGTGCGTGCCATGGAAGAGGCTGAGGTTGGCTTTTCAGATTTGACTCATATTGCTGTTACGATTGGCCCTGGATTAGAGGGGGCATTATTGGTTGGCATGACAGCGGCGAATATGTTGTCAAAAGCACTCAATATTCCCTTGGTGCCTGTTAACCATTTGCATGGTCATATTTATGCGGCTGAAAGTGAATTTGACCTAAGGTTTCCCTCGCTGATTTGTTTGGCATCCGGTGGCCATACAATGATTATTCGAATGAAAGAAAACCTTCAATTTGAAGTGGTTGCAAATACCATGGATGATGCTTGTGGTGAGTGTTTTGATAAAGTGGCAAGAATGTTAAATTTGGGGTACCCAGGTGGCCCAAAAATTGAGGCTTTAGCCAAAGAAGGTCAAATTAATATTGATTTTCCACATCCCATTAAGAAAAAAGCCAATGCGTTTAGTTTTTCGGGTTTAAAAACAGCGGTTTTGACCAAGGTGAATGATAGTCAACCGGAGGAATTTCCCAATATTGCGGCTAGTATTCAACATCGAATTGCAACGGTGCTTTCTCATAAGATACGGTTGGCCAGTGAGACATGTGATGTGGCTCAGTTGGTTTTGTGTGGTGGGGTGTTTGCCAATCAATATATTCGGTCCCATATTTTGTCGGAAGTTCCCATTGAAGATGTGGTGATTCCATCACCCAAATTATGTACGGATAATGCCGCTATGATCGGTTTGGTCGCTCGACATTACATTGATCAGGGGCTTGTTGTTGATGAAGTTAAGGCCTGTTTTCCTCAAATGGGATTGGCGTTTTCTGGTAAATAAATGAACATTCACTTGTCGCAATCATTGCAATTAAAGCAAACCTTAAAGTTGAATCAGGTGATGATTCAACGGTTTAATATATTGCAGCAATCCAGTCAGGATTTTGAGGCAAGTTTAATTGAGGAATCAAAACGAAATCCATTTGTGTTTTATTCAAATAATCGTGAATCATCACCCTATTATTCATCAGAAAATGAAGGTGTTTCACCGATTGATTTTGCAACATATGATGAATCGTTGATCTCCGTTTTAACCAATCAACTGGATCGTCAATTTTTATCTGAAAAGGACTACCATATTGTATTGTCATTGATTGATGCCTGTGATGATTATGGGTTTATAAAAAACTATAAAGATATTCGACCTGGGATTATGGCTGAGTTTGGAATTGACGAACGTGAGGTGTTTCGATGTTTAAAGATTCTTCAATCATTTGAGCCGGACGGGGTGGGGGCCAGAAGCATTAATGAATGCTTGTGGATACAAATTGATAATTATGATCTGGACGATGCCAATGATGTTCAATACTTAAAGGAATTGGTGAAACATCATTTGGAAGATATTTCAAATAAGAATTATGAAAAAATATTGGATCAATGTCCCATTTCACATGCCCAATTAATGGACTACATCGAGTTTATTTCTCAATTAAATCCAAACCCAGCCGCAGCATATTCAAAAGGTGCAACTCAAATCATTGAGCCTTCACTGCGTGTGGAATGTGAAGATGGGGTATTGAGTTTGGTTAATTTAGAGACGGAGCGCATGAGTATTTCATTGAATCAGGATATGTTAAAGAAATTGGAGCAAAAACCAACGGAAGAGATGGAGAAACAATTGGCCCAAGCCAAGGTATGGGTGGAGCATTTTAAAAAGCGACAAGAGCTTTTGCAACGATGCGGTGATTACTTGTTGGAAAAGCAGCGTTTGTATTTTATGGAAGGGAATGCATTTGTATTGCCCTGTTTACAAAAAGATATGGCCAAGGATTTGGGGGTATCTGAAAGTACGATTTCTCGCTTGGTTCGAACCAAATACATTCAATCCAATCATGGGATTCATTTAATTCAATCGTTGTGTCAACGAAATATTTACGGCAAAACCAAGGATCAAGTCAGGCGCTTGGTTAAATATTATTGTGAACGCTATCCCCACTTGTCAGATCAGAAATTGGCCGAACTATTAAAAAGTATTGGGTTACCCATTGCCAGGCGAACGGTGACTAAATACCGCCATGAGGTTTCCTTAAGTTCGAGTTATGATCGCAAAAAAAAGCCATAAGCGCCCGGGGCTTCTGTTGTTGGCATTGTTTAAACGTTGCGATTAACTATATTGATTATTTCTTTTACTTGTTATTTTAAAATTTAATTTTTTAAAAATATTTATTTTTATTATATAATTTTTTTAAATTTTTTTAACAAAAAGTAATTCGATTTTTATTTGGTGGATTAGAAAAATATAAAGGAGTGTGTGATGATGAGGGTTGGTAATTTAAATGGTGGTTGTAATAATCTTAGGGCATTAAGGCAGTACCGGGAACATCTGGGTAAGGAACAGGGCAAAAGGACGACGTCTGGTCCTAATAGTGGCGGCCGTAAAGTATTCAATGAAAGCAGGGGAATGGGGGCGCCTTTGCGAGCTCCGCTTGATCTGTTTCATCGTAAAGTGGCAGGTAAAAAAGGATCTCGGAAAGCCTTGAACATAGCCGGGGCTAAAAATGAAGCGAATAAACGACAACTAACGGCCTTATTTTTGCTTGGGTTGTGGGTGGCGAGGTTGTGCACAAATGTTCTAAGCCCACCCCTGCGGCATCTAACTCAGGGGGCGTCGTTCAGGAGATTCATTGCCGAACAATGGAACGGCAACTTCTGAGTCATCTTTTTTACCTTCTGATGGTGGGCAATTGCACTCTGATGCGTCTGAGGTGCCATTGGTGGGGACGGACATGCCCCCATTTTCTGCGACTTTGGCCCCATCTCGTGGACTTGAGCTTTTTAAGTCATTAACCAATACAGGTGCGAGAGTGTTGTTGACTGGATCGGCCCTGTCTTCGCGTACTGCACGAAATACCCTTGCGTTTTGGGGGGCATCATTTGGATTTTATGGCGCTCACGCTGCGCCGATATCAAGCTCAGTTCCACCATCTCCGACAAGTTCACCAGAACCTCGAGTGCCACAGAATGCCACTCGTTCGACACAAAAAATGGCCCTTTGGGTTGAAACATTGCCTAAGCAGAATCGGTCCGCTGTATTGGTGGCTGTTAAAGCCGCATATGATGCAAATGATTCGAATCAACCTGCGCTTGACATTCATGTTGATTTTGTATGGCCTAAATCATCGGGTGAAATTTTTCTATCGGATCATTTTAATGGTCATTTGCATTATGCTAAAACCTTGGTAAGCATATCGCCGGCCAATGCACTGACCATATCATGTGGTGGTGTGCGTCATAGCTCTCATTTTCGGGAAGCATTGGAAAAAAATCCTGCCACTTTTAAAGACTCGTTGGTAGCGCTGTCACGAAAACACGGTGCCAATATTAATTTGGATTTTGAGTTTCAAAAACTGTTGATGAAGTCAATCGTTTTGTTGCTTTTATTGAAGATGTTAAGAATGGGATTGGTGATAAGAAGGTATCGGCCTCGTATCATTTAGCTCCGTTATTCTCTCACCCCAAATTTTTAAAATTACTGAGTGACGGTAAAATTAGGGCCAATATAATGGCCTATGACTACATTCGAAAACAGCAGGATGGTCCCGAATACTATACATCTCCTTGTCTAAGAACAACCAATGAACTGGCGCAGGTTCAATGGGTACTCGATAAGAATTTTACATCACATGAACGATCACATTTAAGTGTTCAGGCAACATTTGAACGTATGAACAACATCATTGATGTAGCGGTTAATCAAAACCCTGGACTTGATCAGCGTAACATATTGGCTCAAGTAGCAACGGGCCTATACCCAGCAACATCAAAAGATCGAGACCCTTATGCTGTAATGGGGGATGGTGGGGTCGAAGATTCCGACTGTCATTTGCAACCTGAGGATCCGAGCAATTCGTCATCGAATAGTTGGTTGAATAAAGATCAATTATTGCAACGAGCCAATGCCTCTTGGGTGAGTGATGTTCTGGATGGGTTGCAAGTTCCGGCTGGGGGATTGAGTGTGTACGAACTCAGAAACTTTATTGGGGATCTTGATACATTGACGAAAATGATTACCGACTTTGCGCCTCGCTCAGATGATTCGCCATGTCCGACCGCTCAAAGCTTGAGTAACGTAGCCTCGGAATTATCGTCAAATGAATGGTCCGATCCAGTCCGCGTTGGGGATCATTATTATAAAATTTCGAAATATAATTTGAAGCAAGTTACTCAGAATGGTGATGATTGGGAGGATGTTCCTAACTCGATGATACATTGGCGGGAAGATTTTGAGTTATTAAAAACTGCGCTTCAAACCCTTGAAATTCATTGCAATGAGCCGGCACTCTCAGACATCTTAGATTCATCACCACCATCAACATCTGCCCCAACGCCAGCTTCAACATCACCACCACAAACATCTGCCCCAACGCCATTTACACCACCATTTATACCAGCACCGGCAGCACTATCATTGCCCCCAGATTCCACATCAGACCCGTTGTTAGCTTTTTCAAATAACTGCAGTCGTAAAATTTTAGAGCGGTTTGTTGATAAAATGCCCGCCAGTTTTACGGAGTATTCAGAGTCCATCCAAATTGAGGAGGACATTTGGGTTCAAATATCGCGGAAAAATATCAAGCAGGTCACCGTGGATTCATATAAACGTGTTACGGGTGAGGTGCCGAAGACTTTCCACAGGCATAATGGTAATTTATCGACGTTAGAAGACATTGTAAAGAACACCTATGGTTTTTGTGATCAAAAAATTACAGAGGCACTGTCAAAGGAACTTAAGATTGTGCTTATTACATCCGGCATTTTAGTGGCACTTTGTTTAAGTGCAATAATTCGCAAGGCACTTTCAGCTTGTTTAAATAGCCCTTCTCAAGAAAGAGGTCCAGAATCAGGTTCTGAATTTAATCGAGGCGCATCCGGTGTTCCTACTCAACCACAAACTCAGGAAGTGGTTGGGGCATCACCTGAAGCCGTCGTTTAAACAAAAAAAGGGGGGGGATTTATGAGGGCATGATGGCACGCAATACCTTCAGATCGATGGGCGTGGTGATTTTGATGTTGTTGGTTTCCCCATCAATAATGGTCCCATGAATGCCAACCATTTCCAGTAAACCGGCCTCGTCAGTCACAGGAGAAACGTCAGTGACGGACGCATAGGCGTTCTTTAGTTCGACATAATGAAAGCCTTGGGGCGTTTGAACCGCCATCAATTCATCTCGATTGATGGTTTCGATGATTTGGTGTTGGTCTACTTTTTTGATGGTATCGGTGACGGGGATCCCTGGAATCACAACGGGATGTGTGGCCAAGGATGCGATGATGGCATCGATTAATGAATGACTTACGTTGGGTCGAGCGGCATCATGAATGAGGACATGGGTGCTGGGGGGTAGGGCTTGAAATGCATTGTAAACCGATGCAGCTCTTGAATTCCCGCCTGGTGTGATGGTGAGTCTGCTTCCGGCCGTCTGAGCTATTTTTTCGTAAGTGTCTTTTTCTTCTTTGGGGTACGCCACCATGATTTGATGGATCTTCGGGTGGGTTAGAAATGCATCCAGTGTGTGTGTAAGTACAGACTTGCCAAGAATTATCTCATCCAATTTGGAGGTGTTTTTTGAATAGCGTTCGCTTTTCCCGCCTGCGGGAATAATCACGTTAACCATAAAGTTATTGAATCATGATTTGATGCAAAACAACAAGTTAGTCGTTGAGTTCAAGAATAATTTCACTGAGTTCCTTAGTTGAGTCGGTTCTAAATGTTTCGTTTTTTATATCCACAATGAGTTTGTTTGCGTTTAAGTGTTCCAGGCCATACTTTTTTACAATGACGTTTCCAATAATTATGATTTTTTCATTATTAATATCGTATTTTAATTGATCGCTTTGAAGTTTTAGATTGGTTTGTTTTATTGTCACATTATTGTCTAATAAAAGAATATTGCTGCTGGGGAAAAACATTCCATTATCAGCCGTAATGGTGGTTTTTTTTGTTAATAATGACTGAATATCTTTGTTTTTTATAACTCTTTTTTTCTTCAGTAACCAATTTAAATCCTCGAAGGTTAACTTAATATTGCCAGTGGCGGTATAATGGTCGTGTTTAAAATTTAGTACCAATTCATCACATGATAATGCTTTGCCGGTTTGTTTGGCCAAAACGTTTTGATTATAGGTTGCAATGGCATGCTCATTGTCTTTAAAGTTGATCTGTAATTTTTGTGATGTAATGATGGTTTGATATTTTAGAAGTTCTTTGATTTGATCAGAGTCGTTGTTGCTTTCTTTTTTAGCATAGGTCGTCATAATATTTTTGGTTGCAATAATGATTGATTTAGGTATGTTCAATAGGGCATTGTCGGCCGTTGTTTGGCTGTTTTTGTCGATTAATGTTAATCCATGATTGAACGATAATGATTCATCATCATTTGAATACGAAAACTGAGCTGAATAAATGCGAACTTTCTTTACGGTTAGTTCAGTGTCATGATTGAATTTTGCTATTTTTTTTTGATGGGTGTACTTGAATTTTCCTGCTTTGACAGAGATGGATTGAGTGGATGTCGTGGGTTCAATAAGTGCAGAAATATTTTCAGTAACGACAATGGATTTTATATTGGTATTGATTCGACCTGAATCTCCCCTTAAATTTCGAATGACCCGATACCCTGTTTCATTAAAGACGGCGCCATCTGTAATATTTTTTGCAAATAAAACATGTTGATAGTTTTGTTGCAATACACGATGAATGCTTATTTCAAATACTTTTTTGCCGTTATCATATCCTACTGTTTTGTTTTTTATTTGCTCAACATAGGGTTTGTCCTTGGTTTTCTCTAAAACAAAGTTGGCATCTTTATAGATGTAAATACTAAAAATGAGGATGAAAAATGCGATGATTCCAGAAACTTGTAGTTTATTCATGATTAAATTCAAATGTTAATGGGGATGGGTAGGTTAAGTGTATATTATACGATGATAATAGTTTGTCATTCGATATTTTTTTATATGCCGATGTTGAATGCGTGAACTTGGGTGGTTTTAAGTTAAATAATTTGCACAAGTAGGTGTAGTATGTTTCCTTTGTTGGGTGGTCATTGCAGCTGACATTGAGGATGTCTTTTTCGATTTTTGTGCGATTCATTAGTGAAAATATGACTCGGTTAATATCGATGGCATGAATTAAGTTTACGGGGTGGTTGGCATCTTTAATGGTGTCTTGTTGAAGTTTACTCATGCTGTTTCTTGTGTAGCCACAAATGCCAGACAACCTCAATATGTACACGCTTTTTGCCTGATTAAGGATATGGTTTTCTGTGTCTTTTAGTGCGGATGCGCGCTCAGAATGACATAATTCAGATGATTCATGAATAAGGGCATTGGTTCGTTTGTAAATACTGGTTGAACTCGTGAAAATGATGGTGTCATATTGGTTTCGTTTATTGAGTATGGCTTTGATGGCATTGGTGTAATCACTTGGAATGCTTAATTGTCGGGAAAAAGGTAACGTGATTAAACAGATGTTTGTTTTTGGTAATTCAATGGTTTTGGATTTGTAAATATCAAAACATAGGTGTTTATTTGATTTTATGCCTTCTTTTTCATGACGTGATATTGTGATGATGGATGAAAAATCATCATGATATTTATTTAAGAAATGTGAGGCCAGCCAACCGGCCCCAATAATTGTTAATGTTTTTTTCACCTTACAACTATATTATATTAGGATGGTTTTTATGCAAATTTTATTTCCAATTGACTTGACAAATTCATGGTGGCGTAATATAAATTTTAAGATATTTGGTGTATACCTAAGGAGAAAAAGTGAGCGGAAAATCTAAAGTTAAAGTATCAAAATTTAAAAAACAACGCCGAGTTGGTGTTGAATTACCAGGGTTGGGAAAGCCAGGCGCGTTAGCAAAACGTAGCTATCCTCCCGGGCATCACGGTCAAGCCAGACGCCGTCCAACAGAATACTCGTTGCGATTAACTGAAAAACAGAAAGTATTATTTCATTACAATATCCGTGAGAAACAGTTTCGTCGTTTTGTTAAAGATGCGAAAAGAGGGCATGTTGTGAATTGGACAGATAAACTGTTTTCACTTTTAGAGACACGTTTAGATAATATTGTTTTCCGATTAGGGTTTGCTAGAAGTTTGCCTGCAGCTCGTCAAATGGTTGTTCATGGTCACGTATTGGTTGACGGCAGAGTGTTGGATCGTCCTTCAGCCATTGTTCAAATAGGCCAGGTCATTTCTATGAAGGAAAAGTATTACAAATCGGTTCAATATGAAGTTTTAAAAGAAAACCCTACGTTGCCGTTGCCTGAGTTTTTAGAGCGAAATGAAGAGAAAAAGGGGCTTGAGGTTGGTAAGTTAACTCACCTGCCAACGTTATCGGATGTTCCTTTTGAGCTTCAGTCACGTTTTATTTCAGAGCTTTATGCCAACGTAAAATAATTGTCTAAGTATTTTTTAGTCGGTTTTTTATTTGGCATACTATTTTCATTAAACACTTATTCAGAAACTAAGCCATATTTTGTGGTCCTGAAGAAACCCATACCCTTGGATAATCTTGGTGTGGTTCAGTCAGCCAGTGTCTCAGTATCATCTCAATTGAATCAGTTGGGAATCAGTGGTGTATTTGGTCATGATAAAATAGGTCGTATTTCGTTGTTTTCTCAATATGTTCGAGGGGTAAGTACCACTGGTATTGGGCCATTAAACAATGATTCAAAAGAAGAATATACCTATTTAATTCATTTGGAGGAGACTCATATTAATGATTTTCTTGATCAGGTAAAGTTGTTGGACGATTATGTGCATGTTCAACCAAACTTTACTTACACAACGTTTTCTGGCGTAGATGAGCCACATTATGATGCACACCAAAAAACGGGCTTTGAGCTCATGAGGTTTCCAAGTGTTTGGCCGCATTCTACGGGGGAGGGTGTGGTTGTGGCTGTACTGGATACAGGGATCAATATTCGTCATCAAGAATTTTGCCCAGATGCAGAGACAGATAGTGACAATCAAAAGGTCAATTTAAAAGAGTGTACAAAACTTGTGTCTCCTTATGATTTTATTCATGACGCAACGCCAGGGTTGCTTAGTCCAACATTAATGCCAGTGGATGGTGCTGATTATGAAGATCCAGACGGTTTTCCAGATGATAAGGATGGCCATGGAACCCATGTTGCTGGCATTATTGGGGCTGAGGTGAATAACTTAGGGATGTCGGGTGCGGCATATGGGGTCTCAATGATGCCAATTCGAGTTATGGCCCCTTACTATGAGGGTGGCGTGATTAAATCAACGGGGTTCACCAGTCATATCATTCAGGGTATTAATTATGCGGTTGCCAATGGTGCGGATATTATTAATATGAGCTTGGGTGGTAAATTAGGGACGGAGGATGATCAACTGATGAGAACGGCCATTGATAATGCAACGGTGGCTGGGGTATTGGTTATTGCAGCGGCTGGGAATGATAGCGAAAACTTTGATACAGCCGGTGTGATGCCCGCTTATTATGATAATGTGCTTTCGGTGGCATCCGTAACTCAAGATGGATCGTCATCAAACTTTACCAACTATGGTGAGTCTTTGGATGTTGCGGCGTTTGGTGGACAGTCAGGGGGGGGCTCATGCGTTTCGAGTGAAAGTGTCTACAGCGCCCATAAGGGAGCGGTGACGCAATATTTATCGACTTGTGGTACCTCAATGGCGGCTCCGTTTGTCTCTGGATTGGCAGCAATCATTAAAAGTTATTATAAAAATGAAAAGAATATTACGTTGACTCCGGCTGAAATTCGCCGTGTGATTCAAATGTCTGCTCAACGTGATTCGGATGAAAAAACATTGGCCAAAGGGTATGGCATTATTGATGCACAACAAGCATTGGCATTTTCTGGTGTGACTGGATTAATTGATTCAAATGATCAAAACCTCTATTATGGCAATGATGGGAATGTGACATCATTGGTTTGTTACCCAAACCCTTTCAATTCTTCAACCGCGGCCACTACGACGTGTGGGTTTTATTTAAGTTCACAATCCACGATTCAATCATGGGTTTATTCAAGGCGCGGTCAACTGATTTACACCACTTCCTTTAGTGGTGTAGGAAAGCAATCCATTACTTGGGACGGGCGGGATAGAAATGCTAGCCTTGTTCCCAATGGAGTGTATCAAATGGTGTTGAAAATAACCCCGGAGTCTTCATCGCATTCGCCCAAAACATTGCGCCATTTAATTACCGTATTTCGCTAAATGATGAGAATTTGGTAAATCGTCTGGTTGCCAGTTTTTCAACCGCTTGATAAATTTTAATGCTTTCTATAATATAACCTTAGTATTTTATGCTCTCGTAGCTCAGTTGGTAGAGCGCATCCATGGTAAGGATGAGGTCAGCGGTTCAATCCCGCTCGAGAGCTCCAGTTTCCATAAAACTCTTTTTAAAACCCCACTTTTTCGTTATACTATTTTCATGGACTATGCATCATCGGGAGTGAATATAGACGCAGGAAATGACGCTGTTGAGCGCATTAAGCCAATGGTTCAATCAACGTTTACGAAGCATGTATTGACCGGTTTGGGTCAGTTTGCATCGTTTGTTGAATTGCCTTCGGGGTATTTAGAGCCGGTATTGGTATCATGCACCGATGGTGTTGGCACCAAGCTGAAATTGGCCATTGACTCCAATGCCTTTGATACCGTTGGGATTGATTTGGTGGCCATGTGTGTCAATGATTTAATTTGTTGTGGTGCAACCCCCTTGTATTTTTTGGATTACATTGCAGTTCATGCCTTGGATCCAAATCAAATTGAATCGATTATGACTGGCATGGTGGCTGGATGTAAGCAGGCCAGTTGTTCATTGGTTGGTGGCGAAATGGCTGAGATGAATGATATGTATAAAAAAGGGGATTTTGATTTGGCCGGTTTTTCTGTGGGTGTGGTAGAAAAATCCCGAATTATTGATGGATCTAGAATTTCAGTTGGTGACACCATTTATGCATTGCCTTCCAGTGGCATACATAGCAATGGCTACTCGTTGGTTCGAAAGGTTTGCACCCCTGAGGCAATGAGTGACCATGGTATTTCATCGGCTGATTTATTAACGCCCACAGCCATTTATGTTGACGATGTATTGTCCATCATTGACCAGTACTCAGTGAATGGTATTGCCCATATTACCGGTGGGGGATTGGTTGAAAATATCGAGCGTATTCTTACTCAAGGTGTGGCTCTTGATATTGATTTTGGGGCCATAAAAACACCGAGTATTTTTTCGAAAATTCAACAGGCTGGGCACATTGCAGATGATGAAATGTGGCGTGTCTTTAATATGGGGGTGGGGATGGTTGTGATTACTTCAGATGATTTATCCTCTCATGGGACCGCTTATCCCATTGGGCGAATCATCAATGCATAACCTTGGTGTTTTAATTTCTGGGCGAGGGTCCAATATGATGGCGGTTCATGATCACATTCAATCGGGTGCATTGGGTGCTGAAATTTCAGTTGTAATCAGCAATAAACCTCAGGCACAAGGGCTGACGTTTGCTGTTGAAAATGGGATTTCTACGGCTGTATTCGAACCAAAAGATTATGCCAGTAATAATGCGTATGAACAGGATATTGTGACATGTTTGAAATCGTTTAAGGTGGACCTTGTCGTATTGGCAGGTTATATGAAATTGGTTGGGGACCCCATGCTTCAGGCGTATGAAGGCCGAATGGTCAATATTCACCCGTCATTGCTTCCAAGTTTTAAAGGGTTAAATGCTCAAAAACAGGCCTTGGATTACGGTGTTAAAGTGGCGGGTTGCACGGCTCATTATGTCATTCGTGATGTGGATGCTGGGCCCATTATTTTACAAGCAGCCGTGCCTGTATTGGATGATGATACTGAGGCATCATTGAGTGCTCGAATTTTAGAAAAAGAGCATGAGATTTTTTCGATGGCCATTCAAGAAGCACTGGATCAATTAAATTGATTCGGATGTCTGGAAAAATGGGCATTAAAACTATACAATGAGTCTATAAATTTACGATCAATTTTGATTTAACCATTGGGAGATAACATGCGAGCATTAATCAGCGTTTCAGATAAAACCGGTATTCAGGAATTTGCCAAATCTTTGGTAAGTAAAGGGGTTGAGATTGTATCAACCGGTGGAACAGCCAATGTCTTAAGGGATGCTGGGGTTTCGGTTATTTCCATTGATGAAGTGACGGGCTTTCCTGAAATGATGAATGGACGAGTCAAGACATTGCATCCAAAAATTCATGGGGGCTTATTGGCCAGGCGACATGATGAGGTACACATGGCCGCGGCAAAAGAGCATGGCATCGGTATGATTGATTTGGTGGTTGTGAATCTTTATCCTTTTGAATCAACCATTGCCAAGCAAGATGTTACATTAAGTGAGGCGATTGAAAATATTGATATTGGTGGCCCATCCATGTTGCGATCAGCCGCAAAGAATTTTGAATCGGTGGCGGTTGTTGTCAATCCCCAGCGTTATACGGAAGTTTTGGAAAGCATGGATAAAAATCAAGGCAAGGTTTCGGATGATTTGCGACAAGACCTTGCTTTGGAGGCATTTCAGCACACGGCACGCTATGATACGGTGATTTCGAATTATTTAGCAAAGATTTCACTCAAAGGATCTGCGTCTGATTTTCCAGATACATTAACCCCAGTGCTAAAAAAATCAACGGACCTTCGATATGGTGAAAACCCCCATCAGTCGGCGGCCTTTTATTCATATTCTTATTCAACCAATGGGTTAAATAACATGACACAGCGTCATGGAAAAGAGTTGTCGTATAACAATATTGTGGATTTGGAAGCGGCGTGGCACATTGTTCGAGAGTTTAAAGAGCCTGCCGTGGCGATTATTAAACATACCAATCCCTGTGGTGTTGCGATTGCTGACACCTTGAGTACCGCCTATAAAAAGGCATATGAAGCTGATCAGGTGTCGGCGTTTGGTTCGATTATTGGGTGCAATCAACCGGTTGATTTAAATACGGCCACGCTTATGTCGGAGCTTTTTGTTGAGGCCATTATTGCCCCATCTTTTTCAGACGAAGCATTTGAATTGTTATCTAAAAAGCCGTCCATTCGATTGGTTGAATTGCCTGGTTTTTATGATCAGGAAGCCACTTATTTGCTGAAGTATGTTCAGGGCGGGGTTTTGATGCAATCCCCAGATGCTTGTGTAATGAATGAAGATGAGTTGCAAGTGGTGACCAAGCGTCGCCCTCAAACACATGAAGCGAGGGATTTGAAATTTGCTTTTGCGATTTGCAAGCATGTAAAATCCAATGCCATTGTTTTGGTCAAAAATGGGCAAACCATTGGGGTGGGTGCGGGTCAAATGAGTCGTGTTGAGGCCGTTGAAATTGCGCTTAAAAAGGCCAATGGGCAAACTCAGGGGGCGGTTTGTGCATCCGATGCATTTTTTCCATTTAAAGATTCCGTTGAGCATTTGGCCAAGCATGGCATCACGGCAATTATCCAGCCGGGTGGATCGAAGCGTGATCAAGAAAGCGTTGACGCTTGTGATACCAATGAAGTTGCGATGGTAACCACTGGGATACGTCATTTCAAACACTGAATTAGAAACGCAATTTACAGGGTGCGTTACAACGGTTATTTTTTCCAATCCGCTGTCCAATTATGCCGTCTTATTATTGCGTCAGGCCGATGCTGAAAAAGTAATTACAGGCCCATTGGCAGATTGTGTTGTTGGTGATTACTTATTTGTTGAAGGGGATTGGGTATCGCACCCTGTCCACAAGCAACAATTCAAAGTTCGATCATTTGCTCATTTGGTGCCTAAGACCAATGAAGAGCTGACACTTTTTTTATCATCAGGGGTTATCTCTGGGGTTGGGCCCCATTTTGCAAAAACATTGGTGGCTGCCTTTGGTGATGATTTGGTGTCTATTTTAGATCAGTGCCCGGAACGTTTGCTGGAAGTTTCCGGTATTGGTCAGAAAAAGGTGACATCCATTGCCTCATCTTGGAGATTGCATCGCGAACAATTATCTTTTTTGCAATTTTTAACGCCGTATGATGTGAATATTCAATTGGGAAAACGCATATGGAATACGTATTATTCGGGTGCGTTTGATGTTTGTAAAAAACGACCGTTTCAGTTGATTCAAGATGTCAAAGGTGTTGATTTTAAATTGGCGGATTTAATTGCTGGAGATTCACACCAATTATCCGATGCGCGTTTGGATGCGGCGATTTATGATGTATTTCAATCGTTTTATCAGACATCGCATGTTTGGATGCCATTTGAAGGTTTTTTTAAGCAGTTAAATCAGCGATTATCTATGGATGATGATGTGCTCATGGATCAGTTGCAACAACGTATTTTTTCACAAATGTTATCGCTGGTGGTTGATGGTGATCATCGTTGGATAACGCTTGCGGAGTATAGCGATGCAGAGTTATCCATTATGAATGCTGTGGATGCCATGATGTGTGCGCCATCTGCTGTTCAGGTTCAATCACGATTGGCGGTTGATTGGGTGTTGCCAAGATTAACTCAAACATTGTCGATGGATCAAATTGAGGCGCTTGAGGGGGTATGTGAGCATTCGGTGAGTATTTTATATGGGGGGCCTGGGACGGGGAAAACATCACTGCTTAGGGCGTATGTTGAGATTGTTTCCAAAAAAACAGATCGAATACTTCTCATGGCACCGACGGGAAAGGCGGCCAAGCGTTTGGCGGAACAGGTGGGTCGTCGTGCATCCACTGTTCATGCGATGATGGACTATGATGAAAAGTCACATGCCCTAACGCCAAAGCCGTTGGATGCGGATGTTTGCATTATTGACGAGATGAGTATGGTGGACATGTCATTATTTCAAGATATCATGACCATGTTATCGCCTGGGACTCGCTTGTTATTGGTGGGTGATCCGGACCAGTTGCCAAGCATTGGTCCTGGCCAGGTCTTTTATGACATGATTCATTATTCGAACATTCCATCCTATCAATTAACAACGAATCATCGTCAGGTCACGCATCAGGGAATTACTTCTTTGGCCCATCATATTTTAACGAGAGAATCCATTCCGTCACGATTGGGTGATGATTTGACCATGATTCACACGAGTTCAGATGATGAGCTTGAAATGATGTTGTTGGATTTATTTTTAAATAAGGTAACGGCCGATCATCAGGTTCATTTAAATGATATTCAATTGATTGTGCCCATTCACAAAGGGCGGTTTGGCATTTCTAATTTAAATCAGACCATTGCCCAAGAGGTTCGTCCATCCATGTCCTATTCACCATGGGTTGTGGGTGATCGGGTGATTCAATGCCGCAACAATTATTCAAAACGCGTGATGAATGGTGATATTGGTTTTATTCGGTCCATCACCAATGATTCAATCAAGATTCAGTTTCACCATGATACGATTGAGTTTGAACCAACCGATATGCAAGATATTCAACTGGCGTATGCCGTATCCATCCATAAATTTCAGGGATCTGAAGCCCCGATTATTATTCTTCCCATTGTGAAACAATGGGGCTTTTTTATGAGTATGGATGTGTTATATACAGCCGTGACACGTGCGAAAGAACATTTGTATGTGGTTGGTGATATGACGGTGTTTAATCAAATGGTGATAAACAGCAAGAAGTCATTGCGTCATACTCGACTATTTCAGGTGTGAGTAATTAGACGCTATAATATATGCCTGTTGCTGATGATAAAAGCATAATCAATAACCTTGAAACACTGGAGATTTCACCCGACGATGTTTTTGTATCTGAGCTGGGTGTTGGTGTTTTAGTGATCTCTGATGTGGTTCCTTGATCTGGTGAAGATTGATGGTGTGAGGTGTTTGTAGTGTTAACAAAATTTCCTGGTTGTGCTACTGGAGAGTTAGCCGGTATTAAGGTGAAACCTTCTGTGCAGTGTATTGGTTGTTCACACGTGGCTGTGGTTCCACTTGTGGTCAAAGAATCGTATGCCCCTCTAACTAAATTGGATTCTACCATAAATAAGGCGTTGCAAGGGCCACTGGAAATGTCGTTTGTACGGACTCGGGCCAATGTTGAACCAATCGGGGTTAAACCAGTTTTATTTATTTCTAGAGGTTCAGAAGCTATTACAAGAAAAAAAATCTGAATTGCGCTCTTACCTCGTAATCCTTCGACCGCTTCTACATGGCAAGGAATACTTGGCGATCCTGCATCTTGATGAAATCCATCTGGGCAGTAGGCGATGGATTCACCCTTTAAAAATATTATGTTATCAGTGTCAGATCCGTTATAGGGCTGGCTTGGGCAGTGACCTCAGTCTGTCATGCATCCAGCTAACGATTCTTCTGGCGCAATCTGAGCGCCTGCCCCTTTGATTGCGGCCGTTGCACCAAGTAACCCTAATAATGTTGTATTTATTCTCATTTTAAATCACCTTCAAATGTCATTTAATTTTTTTAATTAATTTTTTCAATCTTTATTATTTTATTTTAAACAATAAAATTATTTAATAATTTCTATATTTTTTATTATTTTAATTTTTTTAAATTAAATTTTGTGCATAATTTTACAATAAATAAAAAAGGAGTTTATTAATGAATAGAATTAATCCCAATGCCAGATATAATTTCACCCCCAATAGGAGCGCAATAAATGAATGTATGGGAGATCGTTCCCGTGCCACAGGAGGTGTGAATTTGCATTCTTTAACGAATGCATTGATAAGGGAAGCAATAATAGATGAAACACCGATTACAAGTCGATACATGATAAACCAATGGGTGCATTTAGAGGAAAGAGTGGAGGGTTGTTTTGAATTCCCTCCCTGCAATGCAACACAATACTTAGATGAGTTTGGCTTTCTTATTTGCAGTCAAGATAGTGCTTTGAAAAAGGTTGTATGTGCAATTTCGCAATTTTTTAACGAGCCATTGTGTTTAGAGAATTCAGCCGCTAATGCGTCTTCAAGCGTATCGGAAACCATGGATGGAAATGACTTTTTGTTTATTGGGTTGGGATCGTTCGTGTTTATTGTTGCGGCGGCTTTGATAATCAAACATGTTTGCATGGGTTCAAAGCATTCTCATCGGAAATCGCCATTACTTTCTAAACCTTTTATGGAGACATCAGATGAATTTGGCACTTACGAGCTTTAAGCCTGGGTATTCATCGAGCATTTAGAAAAAAAGGGGGGGAATATTGTAAAGAAATTAAAAGGTCTTTATAATGAATTGTGCCAAAAACAAAGTACATTTTTTTTACAGGCGGGGTTGTTTCATCCTTGGGAAAAGGGATTGCCGCGGCGTCCTTGGGCGTTCTTCTTAAAAATCAGGGGTATAATGTTACCATTCAGAAATTTGACCCTTACTTAAATGTGGACCCTGGGACCATGAGCCCATATCAACATGGGGAAGTTTTTGTCACGGATGATGGGTGTGAAACTGATTTGGATTTGGGGCATTATGAGCGCTTTATCGATAAAAGTTTATCACGAGCCAATAATATAACGTCAGGAATGGTGTATTGGGATGTTCTAAATAAAGAGCGTCGAGGGGATTATTTGGGGGCAACCGTTCAAATCATTCCTCATGTGACCAATGAGATAAAATCTCGAATTACCCACACACTGACCGATGATGTGTCGGACATTATAATTACGGAAATCGGAGGCACGGTGGGGGATATTGAAAGCCTGCCATTTATTGAGGCCATTCGTCAGTTTCAGTATGAGCACGATGAGGATTGTGTTCATGTTCACTTAACTTTGGTTCCCTATTTGGAAAGTTCAGGGGAGTTCAAAACCAAGCCCACCCAACATTCGACCAAAGAACTAAGAGCCATTGGGATTCAGCCCGATATTATTTTGTGCCGTTCGCATATGCCTTTGGATAAAGATATTAAAAAGAAGGTGGCTTTGTTTTGCGATGTAAAACCAGAAGCGGTGATTGCTGCGCATAATGCTAAGAGCATTTATGATGTGCCCTTGATTTTGGAGCAACAGGGCATGGATCGTGTGATTTGCAATAAATTGGGATTGGTGGAGTCCAAAAGTGATTTGGAAGAGTGGAAACGGTTTGTACAGAACATGCATGACCCCACCAATTTACCGGTTAAAATTGCGATTGTTGGAAAATACACCAATTTATCGGATTGTTATTTGAGTGTTGTGGAATCCTTACGGCATGCCGCGGCCAATACCAACTGCAATATTGAGATTAAATGGGTAAATTCTGAAGACTTGAGGTCGGATACGGTGGCTTCTCAATTAAATGATGTCGACGGTGTCCTCATACCGGGTGGGTTTGGCGAGCGTGGGATCAAAGGAAAAGTCCAAGCGGCTCGGTACGCGCGTGAACATCGAATTCCTTATTTGGGCTTGTGTTTAGGCATGCAGGTGGCCGTGATTGATTTTGCACAACATGTGTGTGGGTTAACGGATGCGATGAGTGTGGAATTTGATCCAAATACACCAAATCCTGTGATTCATTTGATGGATGAGCAAGAGGGTGTTGTCAATAAAGGTGGCACCATGCGGTTGGGGCAATATCCCTGTGAAGTGAAGGAACATACACGTTTGCATGACCTTTATAAAGAACCGCTTATTTATGAGCGGCATCGTCACCGGTATGAATTTAACAACGAGTACAAGTCAGTGATGGAGTCGCATGGGTTGGTGTTTTCTGGGATTTGCCCCGATAACCAATTGGTGGAAGTGATTGAAAACCCTGATCATCCGTATTTTATGGCCTGTCAGTATCATCCGGAGTTTAAGTCACGCCCATTAAAACCACACCCGTTATTTTATGGGTTTGTTGAGGCCGCCAAAGCATTTACTGGAACGCAGCAAGAGTTGTTTGTTCGTTAGTATCCCAACGTGACCCCAGACGGGGTTCTTGGATCCGATGCGCCATACAACGTTTCATTTATTTTCATGATGCTTTGGGTGGACCCCATGGTGCGTTTAATTTCAATCGTATGGCCCATGGCTTCAAGTTTGTTTAAGGTGTCTTTTGAAAAAGCATTGTTTTCAATGCGCAACGTATCGGGCCACCATTGATGGTGAAACCTGCCGGCATGGGAGGCCTCTGCAATGTTCATGTTATGATCAATCACATTGCTGATAATTTGTGTGACGGTGGTAATGATGCGGCTGCCGCCTGGGGATCCTGTTACTAAGAAAAGATGACCATCTTTTAATGCAATGGTTGGAGTCATGGAGCTGAGCATGCGTTTATTTGGCGCAATGGCATTTTTTTCATTGCCAATGAGTCCATAAGCATTGGGAACGCCTGGTTTTGCTGAAAAATCATCCATTTCATTATTGAGTAAAATGCCGGTGCCTGGGATCCCAATGCCTGATCCAAAACTAAAGTTTAAGGTGGTGGTCACCGATACGGCATTGCCCCATTGATCGACCACACTGTAATGGGTTGTTTCATCACTTTCATAGGGAATGCCATGGTTGATATTGATGCTTGGAGAATGTCGATGGTGTTGGATGTTTTTTCTTCGTTGACGTATGTAGCTTGCATTGAGTAACTGTTTTTGAGGGACGTTTACCATATCCGCATCGCCCAACCATTCGGCTCGGTCAGCGTAGGCCAGTTGCATGGCTTCACTCATGATATGGATGGTTTTTGCGCTGTTATGCCCCCATTCAGATAAGGGATATGGTTCAATGAATTTTAATATTTGGGCCATGATGATGCCCCCAGAGCTTGGGGGGGGCATGCTGTATACGGTTACGTTTCTGTAGGATATTTGTATGGGTGTGCGGTATTTTGATTCATAATTGATGAGATCATTTATCGTCATGAGGCCGTGATTTTCTGACATGAATGTGCTTAATTGTTGGGCGGTTTTGCCTTGATAAAACCCCTGAATGCCTTTTTTTGATATTCGTTGGAGTGATCGCGCTAAATCTTTCTGAATCAAACGATCGCCAGCCTTTAAATCTCTATTGTTTGGGTAAAAAATAGGACCCATGGTCGAATCTTTTTTCAGTCGTGGCTTCGCTTTTTTTAATGACGTTGCCAGCTCATTTGATACAATAATGCCTTGTTTTGCTAATTTAATGGCGGGTCTTAGTACTTGTTGTCGGCGCATGGTGCCAAAGTCCCCTAAAGCGGTTAATAGGCCATGAACGGTGCCGGGAGTTCCACTGGAGAGGGCTGAAAAGCGGGATTTTTTTTCGTCAACGTGGCCGGTTGAATCAAGAAATAAATCTTTATGGGCGTTTTCAGGAGCGGTTTCTCGAAAGTCCAGTGCAACGGTTCTGTTTTCACTAGCGATATGAATCATCATAAATCCACCACCACCTAAATTGCCTGCTTGTGGTTGGGTGACAGCCAATGAAAAGCCAATGGCTACGGCGGCATCAATCGCATTGCCGCCATTTTTCAATACATTGATTCCGACTTGGGTGGCGTGTTTTTCTTGAGTGGCGACCATGCCATTTTTTGAGGTGATGGGGTGATGAATGGCGTGATGAGAAAAGATGGGGGGAGCAAAAATGTGCGTGACACACAATAAGTATCCAGTAATGGCGATAAATATTTTCATGGGAATGGTAGCTAGTGTATCAGATATTGCATGGCCCTTAAAGTTGATGGGCTAAGTCCATTTTTT
>DBHX01000066.1:0-2933 GCA_002296285.1 bacterium UBP8_UBA817 | reverse complement strand
GTCCATTTTTTAGCTAAATGATGGCGGTGATACTTGCAACTATCACGGCGATCATAAGCCCCACAATATTGATGGTGGCCCACCAGAAGTTGTTGTGTTTGATTCCGGAGTAGCCAACAATTAAGCCGTGAATGATGAGCGCAATGCCCAATGTGAAGGATAGCTGATGCAGCATGGCTTGTCCGGAAGGTGTGTTGAGGATAAGCAGGGTCTCTGATGGAATCATTTCCGGGTACTTTTGGACAATATCCAATAAAATGGGACGCTTGAATGCGTAAAAAATGAGCATGTAAGCGCCCATGCTGGCATTTAATATGGCGGGTTTTAGTTTGAAAATCATGCGATTCTTTTTTAAGTAGCTTAAGCTCACGAGTAGGGCAACCAATCCAATGGAGAATAGACTGACCCCATCCAAATGGCCAATGCTTATAAGGGTGTAGATGACTTCGATGATGGTCAAAATGATGGTGGCAATTAAGGCCACATTTAAACTGGCGTAAGTGTCCAATATGGCAAATGCGATTAACGGAATTAAGCTCAGAAAAAATGCATTCATCGGATGGTAAAGTTAAGTTGTTGCATGTTTATTGTGTCATTAACGTAATGGATTTGAATGGGAATTTTTTTGCCGATAGGATTGTTAAAGAGTGCGTAGTTAGAAAATGATTCTAGTAACAGTGCATTTTTTACCAGCGGGTTGTCTGTATCGCAATGTATGATGTATATGTTTGGTTTAATTTCTTCAATATTGTATCTGGTGTAGTGACTGGCACCATCAAATAATGCTTGAAGATTGAGATCCGTTGGGTCATGATTCTCGGAAAACGTTGCAATAATGGCGTATTTGGGGACGTTTATCTTGCTTAATAATGGGCGCTTTCGTGATTCAATGGGTGAGCTTCTAAACCAAGGAAGGCAACTGAGGCAAGATGATAGTATGATGTTAACTTACTTAATGTTTATTGAATTTTTAATAGAGGGTTTAATTATGTTGGGCGAAACATCTTGATTTTTAATGGGAATGATCGATAATAAGGGTGTGAATCGGTATGTTTTATTGTTAACGTGTTTGGATCGCCCAGGGATTATTAATGAGATCACTGGCGCGCTATTTGATGTGAATGCCAATATTGTGCATGCCGATCAACACAGCACAGATGATGAGTATGGCGTGTTTTTCATACGAATTGAATTTGTGTTGTCCGGTTCTTCTGAAGGGTTGGATGATCTGGTGGATCAGCTATGTGCATCACTGTCCGCCGAGGCGAAATGGTATGATTTGTCTCAACCGTTGAGGTGTTCAATTCTTGTGTCCAAAGAAGACCATTGTTTGCAAGAGTTATTGTACCAGTGGAAGTCAAACTCACTGAATATTACCGTTGGATCCATTATTTCTAACCACGATCAGTACGGATCATTGGCTCAATGGTATGGGGTGCCATTTCACTATGTTTCATCAGAGTCCAAGCATGTATCGGAGGAGCAAATTATTGAAAAAACGCAATCCACGGACATCTTAATTATGGCGCGTTACATGCAAATTTTGTCTTCTGATTTTTTGTCCACCTATAACCGGCCGGTCATTAATATACATCACAGTTTCTTGCCTTCCTTTACGGGTGCAAAGCCATATCATCAAGCTTTTTCTCGAGGGGTTAAGCTGATTGGTGCAACCGCTCATTATGCAACGGAAGCGTTGGATGAGGGTCCAATTATTATTCAAAAAGTCTCCCCGGTGACGCATCGCGATAATATTAACGATTTAAAACAGTTGGGAACGCATCTTGAGAAACAGTGCCTATTGGATGCCATTCGTGCTGTTTCAGAGCACCGAGTGATTATCCATGACAATAAAACCATTGTCTTTTAATCGAGCAATAAGTTTTTGATTTCGTCGAAATTTAGTGATTTTTCAGCAGCGGTATCGATATCAATGATTTCAGCCAAGAGTTGTTTTTTGCTGTCCTGAAGTTCTTGGATTTTTTCTTCAATGGTACCGGTGGTAATTAACTTGTAAACAAACACTTTATTTTGCTGACCCATTCGGTGCACACGGTCGGTGGCTTGAGATTCAATGGCTGGGTTCCACCATGGGTCCAAATGGATGACGTAATCGGCGGCGGTTAAATTGAGTCCAACGCCACCCGCTTTGAGTGAAATTAAAAACATGCCAGGGTCTTCTGCGCTTTGGAAGCGATCCACCGCATCCATTCGTGCTTTTGCACTGACGGACCCATCGATTCGTTCGGTATAAAATCCTTCTTTTTTTGTCCATTCACCTATAATATCCAACATTTCCGTAAATTGGCTAAACATTACAATCTTGTGCCCTTCATCAATAAGTTCGCTGATTTTTTCTTTGGCCAATTCAAATTTACTGGATTCAATATCGGTTGCGCCCACTTCTTTGAGGAGTTGTGGGTGAATGCAGACCTGTCGTAATTTAAGGAGGGCCGTGAAAATATTGAGTCGTTCTTGTTTTCCTTTAACATTTTTAATGCCTTTTTTGGCGGCATCAAGAACCGTTTTGTATAGTTTTTCCTGACCGGGGGTCATGTCACATTTAATGACGATTTCTGTTTTTTCAGGTAAGGAATCCAATACCTCACGTTTTTCTCGTCGAAGAATGAAGGGTTTGATTCGGGTTTTTAACTGTTCTTTTCGTCCGTCTTTAATGTCATTTTCAAACTGGGATAATTTTCCCAAATAGTCTGGCATCACAAAGTCAAAAATGTTCCACAAATCTTGAATGTAGTTTTCAATGGGGGTGCCGGTCATGGCAATTCTGAATTTTGCATTTAATTGTTTAACGGCTTTGGATATTTGTGTTTTTGGGTTTTTTATGTGTTGCGCTTCGTCAATAAAAATGGCTTCAAATGGAATGTTTTTAAGCAAGGCAATGTCATTCTTTAAAATGCCATAGGAGGTTATAA
>DBHX01000019.1 GCA_002296285.1 bacterium UBP8_UBA817 | reverse complement strand
GTTATTATGCCCAGTGAACAATCCCAACTTAGCCGCTAATTTGAACTGAACTCTTACAACAATGGCATAAATCACGCCATTAGACGCCTGCATCGATTAATGCACCCACGGCCCAGAGTTTAAAGCGCTAAAAGATCATATAAGTCAACGTAATTTTGGTAATCTGAATCAGTTCATGTCACGCACAGGGTTTGACTGGCGGGTATTCCCATGGAACCATCCCTCACGTGGACAGGGAACTAAATATCAGTTAAGAGGAACTGATTAAAATGATTTTTTTCAAACCTTTGTTTTACAAAACACTGATGTTTACTTAGACCTGGCGTCAATGATTGCTCAAGAACCACCTTTACTCCTAACACATGGCGGTGAAGCACGTTGTGCCAAGATTTATAATTTTTACGAAAAATGCCAAGCGTTAGCTCAAACAGATGCCCATCAAAAAACACAGTGGGATCACGCATTTCAACAAATTAAAAGGGCTGCAACAACCATCAACTTTAAATTTCGAACTTAAATGTCACTTTTTTATAAAACAGTTTCATTAAATCATGTTTACCCAACAACACTCACAGCGGATCCAACAAACATCTATACCCCAACTCAATTATCATGGTTGGAATCGTATTGTGGCCATCCATATGACTGTTCTCAAAAAGTGAAGTGGGCGGTGTACGAGCAAGGAATTATTGAGCCCGTTAACCAACACCTTCTACAGCTTTTAAACTCAGATCCACCAAAAATGGATTCAGATACAATAATCAAAGTCATTCCATTGATGATATCTGTCGCACCCAATCTTTTTGCGATTGAAAAAAAACGACTCATCCATTATTTATCAACCATTCATGATCAAGCTTTAATCTCGGTACTTTTTTCGAATGCGCTTGATGTTCTTAAAAACTGTGTTGGCCCAGACTCACAAGAAGAGCTGATGGCAATGATTGGCCAAGCGAACAATTCATATCGTACGTATTTTTCGTCTTCACACATCACCCAAGAAGCATTGAATTGCCAAAACAAAAGGCCCATTGAATGTTGTGATCTGTATCGGTTATTTGGTAACTTTAATGCCTCCGATAAAGATTTAGGTTTCTACAATCAATTTGAACTGATTGGATTATTTACGTTAATGGTCATTCAAAGAATGAAATCATTTCGAGTCATTCAAAATCATATTCACTCCCAAACTAAGCAACGTTTAGAAAAATCGCCAATAAACTTGGTCCTTGATTTACTACTTAAATGGTTTTGCTTGCCGTTCAATAAATCTCGATAAAGTTCATTCATGCCCCCTTTACTCTTATGTATTTTTCGAAACCTAACACAATCGATGTTTTTTTTTCGGGGACTCACCGGATTTAAAAAAACTTAACTGATTTAAACCTTGAAAATCACTTTAACCTTGACGCTGCCCGCAAACTCGCCAAGACTTCAAAAGCAGAGTGCGACAAATTAATAAAAACTCACAAAGACGGCCTCAAGCATTACTCCGAACACATCCTTAAATTAGACAAAACCCCAATAATTGAATTGAATGGTTACGGATTCTTGTTTTATTTGGCAAATAAATTTTTAAAAATGACATAATTATGAAGGTCTGCTAAACATTTAGCAAATAATAAAAAACGCCCCCCTTTCACAAGTTTTTCATAAATCACACTATTCGTGTTACTATTCATTTATATTAATGATTAGGAGCCATACATGTCACAACATTTAGAAACATTAACTCTGCACGCCGGTCAAACACCGGAACCAACCACCGGTTCGCGTGCAGTCCCCATTTATCAAACCACCAGTTTTGTATTCAAAGATACAGATCATGCCGCCAATTTATTTGGGTTGAAAGAGTTTGGAAATATTTATACACGGATCATGAATCCAACCACTGATGTTCTTGAACAGCGAGTGGCTGCTCTTGAGGGTGGCTCTGCGGCGTTGTGCACGGCCAGTGGTATGTCCGCTATTTTCTTAGCTATTCATACCATTTGTGGCGCAGGTGATCATATTGTTGCTTCCGCTTCACTTTATGGGGGTACGGATACGCTATTTCGCTACACGCTTCCAAGATTGGGCATTACCGTTGACTTCATCGAAGATTTGGATGCTGAAAAAGTTCAAGGTGCTATTAAAGAGAATACTAAATTGGTGTACCTTGAAACCGTTGGAAATCCCAAAGGTGATATTTTAGATTTTGAGTCAATTTCAACAGCCGCACATGCCAATAATGTTCCCGTGATGGTGGACAATACATTTGCACCTGGGCTATGCACCCCCATTAAACACGGCGCAGACATTGTGGTACACTCTCTCACCAAGTGGATTGGTGGGCATGGCACATCGATTGGCGGAATCTTGGTTGATGGTGGCGCTTTCAATTGGGGTAATGGTCGCTTTCAAGAATTTACTGAACCAGATGCCAGCTACCATGGGCTAAAGTACTGGGACGTATTTGGGGATTTTCCAGGCTTGGGCAACGTTGCATTTGCCATTAAAGCCAGAGTTCAAGGGCTTCGAAACATGGGCATGTCGTTGAGTCCCACCAATGCCTTCCAATTTATTCAAGGCTTGGAAACACTTCCTTTACGTATGGAAAAACATGTTTCCAATGCAAAAAAACTCGCCGAATGGCTCAAAAACCACCCTAAAATTGATTGGGTAAATTACACTGGATTTTCAGATCATGCCAGCTTTGAGAACTGTAAAAAATATTTACAGGGGAACTTTCCTACCGTGTTTACATTTGGTATTAAGGGTGGGTATGATGCGGCAAAATCATTCATTGATAATGTCAAATTGGCCAGCCACTTGGCCAATGTTGGGGATGCAAAAACCTTGGTGATTCACCCATCATCAACGACACATCAACAATTGGGAGAATCTGAACAGCAAGCCGCCGGCGTGTTGCCAGACATGATCCGTGTATCCGTTGGGTTGGAACACATTGATGATATTACGGCTGATTTTGATCAAGCCATGGGCTAGTTAAACCAAAGGGGGGGGATCTCTTTTTAAAATTAAATTACCCTTACCCACTTCTATAAAAAAACGTATAATTAACGTTAATTATAGGAGTTATTATGCCAATATTACCCAGTGGACGATTTGATTAGTCATCCTCTGAACCTCCGGGTGATCAACGTAGACGTCGCGCAGGTGAAATTAAAAAATTAACAAGACAGGCGCGACACAAAGTATGCTCAGAAATGATTGGGTGGCGCAAACATTCAACCATAACACGTGGAGTGGTTGTTCCGTTACCAAGAAAAAGAAAACGTGGAGACACCCTCACCCCGTCACATATTTTGAAAGTAAACCCAGCAAAAAGAAGCCGTCGCTTATTGCAGGACCAGTGGCGAGTTGACCCATTGATTTTGACCTATCTCACAAATGCATTGAAAGGAAAACGTTCGCCGTCCATTTCCTTAAAAACATTAACCAAACGGTCCATTGACGCAATGGTTCAGATTGCGCAATCATTACCATCTTCGCTGAAGGACTCCCTTACTCAAGAAAACCGCTACATGGCTTTGGATCATTTACTTAATGAAACTGCGTCAACATGCACCAAACACCTCCCACCAGTAGTGCGCGTCATCATTGATATTGTTCAATATAAAAACAACAAGGGCCCTATTTCTTTACCATCCCGATGCCCCCTATTGGATGTTGATGATTCCCAACAACCGGCCATGGCCTCTTTGTATCACCTATTTGGATTCAATGTTCTTGTCTCCAATACCAGTCACACAAGATGGAAACCATCCGACGATAAAAAAATCGTTCATACCATAACTTATCAAGCGGATTGGGAAACTCTCCCGGAACCTCAATTCACCGGCCGTGCGGTTGATTTTCTTCAAAAAATAATGGTTCATTCATCAACAATGGATTCATCAACGCCTATTCAGCCAAAATTAAAGAAGGTTTTGGGGTTTCAATCCAATGTATTGGCACATATTCTTTGTCCGTTTCGTGAACTTAGGGCCCCTGAATTCACACAACCCATCCAAACCTTGATTCAATTAATGCTTCATTTTGATGACTTTAATGAAAAACTTGGGGTGCACCCAGCGGCAACAAGAACACATTATGACTATTTGCACGCACTATTATTTAATTCGCCAACCCTTGAAACTAATTTTTCTGACTATTCCTCAAAAGACGATCCTTACTATCGGTTATTTCAAAAAACCGTGGCCGATATTGATCGAGCACTTGAAATAAAAAAGGTTAAAAAATCCCTCAGGCATCATTGGAAAGATTGGTTATTTAATCATTTTAAATCAACCATTGCTGAACGAGAATTTAAAGAGCAATTAAAGTACACGCGCGCATCCAATGAACGATTACTAGATACCTATTTTAAAATTCGTTTAGATACAATTGGCATTGGGGCATTGTTCACACTCATCCTAAGCTATTCAGGCATTGATACCACAACCCCAGAAATTGAACGAATGATCATTGCACTGTGTTTATTAAATAGCACCAGCAATGATTTACTGTCTGGTTTAAAGGAATATTATGATGCAATAAAAGCAACCGTTCCGTCGGATGAATTTTCATCTCTTTGGACCGAAGATTTTTTAGACCTGACCATGGCGGACATTAAAAAGCACACCCAAAAATACCGCCCCACATTTGAAGCCAATGCGCCATACCTATTTACACGCGCTGTACCTAAGGCAACAATTCGAGATGGCTTTGTCTCCACATCACTTCTTCATCATCGATTGCTTGAACAACTTCAGTCGATGCTGCAGGATTTTAAACCGGAAAAATTTAACATGGCGCAAAGGCATGCGTTGCTTGTTATCATTGATGCTACCATTGGTCGTGCCACAACAGGGACGGCATCCAAAACACAACTCCCTAAAGACATCATTCATTGCACAGCGGCATCCAAAATGCGATACACAAATGAGGCACAGTTTTTACCCGCCACCGGATAACGCTTCATGATGGATCTCCCAACATCGACTCATCCATTTTCCTTCAAAATCTTTAGAACACATGGCGGAGGTCAAATCCCTTACCTGCCATGATAAGCCCCCTTGCGCTTTACTCATATTAAACTTTCGGTAATTGGTACTAAATAATATAAACCCGCTCTTTTTAAGAGATTTAAAACATGCATTAATCAGCGGAGTGGCATGATCCTGAATTTGAAACATTTGAACACCCTTTCTCTTCGATTGGCTAAATGACGGCGGATCACAAATAATGATGTCATACTTACTCTTGTTTGCTTTTAGAAAAGTCATGACATCCGCGGTGATAATGGCGTAGCGCTTATTTGAAAAATTATTGAGTTCACAGTTTCGCTGATGCCATTCTGAGTAACTTGGATTTAAATCCACCGATGTCACAAAATTGGCCCCGCCGTCCAATGCATAACAACTAAAGCTTCCCGTATAAGCGAATAAATTTAAGACCCGCATCCCTTTGGCTTTTGATCGAATGTAATCTCTGGTTTTTCGGTGATCAATAAATAAACCGGTATCCAAATAACGGGTTAAATTTAAATGAAACTGCAGCCCGCCCTCTTGAATTTGGCAGGTTTCATCCTGTTGAAAATGATGTTGTTTAATGGTGTTCTTTTTTGAACGATATTTCACAATCACCTTTTGATCATTAATTGAATGCAATGTGTTTGAAATGGCATCAATATGCGCCGCCTCATTTTCTAAATTGTTTTCACATACCCACACCAACCAATGGGTTGAGAGACAATCAATCATGAAGGGTACGCCTGGAATATCTCGATCAAACACCCGAAAGTAAGAGACCCTTTGTCCTTTGGCCCATTTGGACAAATGCTTCATGCGCTTTACAATTCGATGCGCTGTTGATTGGTGTATTTCTTGAGGTTCTTTCATTGCAAAACTAATTTTGATTAAAGTACTATTAATCTATCGTGTCAAAAGAAATTTTAACTGGCGTTTCAAAAACCCACACCTATATTTGGGCCAGCTTGCTTTTTAATTGCTTTGGTCTAAAAATGTTCATTGATGTTGGCAACTATAATATTTTATCGTCATTATTTTTCTTTCACTTTATTGGTAGCAACCTCATTGCGCTTCTACTCAGCGCCAGAAACCCTGGGCGATCACTGTTTTTCACATCCTGTTGTCATGCATTGACTGGGCTGCCATCTTTTGGATTGATTCTACTCCATGGCAATATCTCACCGTTTCATTTAACGCTTTATTTCATGTTTGTTTTTAGCTGTATTCTTACGATTCAATTCTTATTGCTGACATACCGTCGCACACTCCCCATATTTTACTCGCTCATTTCCCTATTCTTCTTGTGGGGAACAAATTTGGTGATTGAATCCATTCCAATGATGTATACCCTATTGGCTCCCTTGAGTATTTCATACCATTATTCATTGGTGACTCAAGGTATTTTTCACATCAGTACAGCCATCTATTTTTTAATTTTACCCCTGACATTTTATGGAACCTATCATGCCACTAACGCGTAAACAGTCTCTGACCATTATTTTTTCCATTATTTTTCTTGGGTGTTGGGCACTTATTTTTACGCAACGCTACCCATTATATATTGATGCGACCAATACAAATAACTTAGCCCCATCACTGTTTTTAAAAAACCAACTATCGACCATTGATTCACCATTAACGTTGACTTTTTTCACCTCTGATAATTTATCCAAAGAATTAAACCTTGACCTGCTAAAGCACTGGCTCACATCACACTCACCAGCCATCGAAATTCGAGAATTCGATCCCATTAAATTTCCGGAGAAAGCGGATCACTATGATATCACAACGGATGGGATGATCGTTATTGAGTTTAAAAATCAACGACAAGACATTGATTTGATCGAGCAGCTTATAATTAATGAAAGTCATGGGTTAGAAAATATTCAGAATTCTCTTACGAGATCCATTGTTCAGCTGAGTCAATCAGCCCCCCCTGAAATCATGCTCATCCATTCCAATAAGACCCCTTTGCTTGATAATTTTGATCCGATGGGGCTCAGTGAAATGAAGCAAATTGCCATCGATAATTTCATTAATATTACCGAAAGCCATGTGAATGATCTATCCAAATTAAGCCAACAATATGATCTCATTATATTTTACAAATTATCTGAATCGGCAAAGGAACGAATGGCGGTTCTCAAACGGCTTTATTCACAAACCCAATCAACGGTGATTTTTAATCACCCAAAGTTCTCTGATATTTCTAATCAAGTATTGTCCGATGATCAACTTCAATTTAATCCAGGCATTCTTGAAGATCATACCAATCATTTATTAAGATCTGAGACCCAACTCATTTTAGAATACACATCCACACGTCGCCCCAGATTGGTTGGGGTATTTCCATATTCAAGCTATATTGATTATGATAGCGCTGGTGGCTTAACCCCGTTGGCAAGCACGAGTGAAGACGCGATATTGCGATTGAATGAAGACATCATCCCTGGCCCTTTTTCAATTATTGTACAAAATCAGTTGAAAACACGAACATTTGTGAACAACTACCTCATTGCAACCAATGCATGGCTTAATCAAGGGGATAATCGTTTAATTATTCAAGACATTTTGAATGCCCACTTGGACCCATTCCCTGTCATTTTAGAACGGGATACCAGCGATGATTTCATTATTTTAACCAAAATTAATCTCCTCAAAATTGCTACCATACTCATCTTTCTCCCGTTATTGGTTATTCAGCTATTTTCATTCTATGGCCACCTTAGACGGAATGAGTCAACCCCCAACCCTTAACCTAAGACCCGCTTTATTTGACATGGCACACACTAAACTCCTACCTACTTTTTATGAATATGTATCATTAATCCTCAAAAATTTATGGCTAGGATCTTTATCCAGTGATATGATTTAGTTTGTATGGCGCAAAAGAAATCGGAAAAAATAATTGAATCCGTAAAGGGCTTATTTAAAACAGACCCGCTAAAGCTTAAATTTATGGATGTTATTTGCCAGCAAATGTCAGAGCGCACGGTGCTGAGCTTGGATCAAAATGAATTGCATGATTTCATTTTGATTTTATATGACTTTTTTATAATTAAGCATCACCAAAAGTCACACATCTACCTTGGAAAACCTGAATTAAAATCCCCCACGCTAACCAATAAACTCATTTTAAAAATGAGCCATCCCGATGCCTCTCATTTGTATATTACAATTGAAGAAATATTAAGAAAACACCGGTTACGAACGACCCGTCGGCTTCATCCAATTATTGGGATCAAACGAAATAAAGATGGAAAAATTATTGATATTGTTCAACCGGACCAAAGCTTTGAGCGCCGGTCATTGGTGTTTATTGCATTCGATCAGTTAATGAATCCAGATCTGATCAAAACAATTAAAAAAGATCTAAATTTTCACATGAAGTGTGTCCAAAAATCGCAAGAAGATTCTGATGCCATTTTTCAACAAATTAACTTTGTTACCAAACAGTTGCAATTACTTAAACCCTCCATTTCATCGGCTTGGGTGCAGTTGCTTTCTTGGTTAAATGATCAAAACTTCTCTTTTTTTGGTTGCCATGTGATCGAAAGAAATGGAAAAAAGCATGTGATCAAATCTGGATTGGGTATTTGCCAAGATTCCGTAAAGATTAGTGAATTAATTGGACCTGATCAACACCTTCTTGATCATGACAATCAGGAAGCATTTATTGTTGATCGAACCACCATCATGAGTCCCATTCAACGGTTTGAACCACTCATGAAAGTGTCTTTTAAATTCAATACAACACAATATATTTTTTACGGCATTTTAAAACGAAGTTCCATGTATGCCAAAAATATTGATACCCCACTCATTAACAAAAAAATGGAATTCATTTTCAATGAACGCCGATTTTTATCTGGCAGTTATGACTATAATGAAGTCATTCGAATTTTTAATGATGTCCCCAAGTTTGAACTTTTCAGAACCACTCAAGAAGATTTACTTGAAATGGTGGATTTTATTATGTCAATTACGAACCCTAATCATATTCAATGTTTTAAAAAGTACCAACACGCATCAAAACAATTAAAGTTATATTTTGTGATTCCGTATTATTTATTTGGACCAAAAACCGTTAAAATTATATCCGAATATATTTGTTCGCAATTGGATTATTCATTTCATGAAATACTGCCCATTACAGCACCAGAAAAATGCCGCATACATTTTCATTTCAAATTAAATACGATCGATGCATTGCCCGATGAAGAACCCCTGGAACGAACACTAACCTCTTTGGTTCAACCCTGGGAAGATCAGGTCCGACATCATATAATGAATAACGCCCCAGAGATATTAATGAATGACCCTGGAATTGTTGAAAAAATCCCTTCCCACTACAAAGTTCGGACAAAGCCAGCATCCGCCGTTAGAGACATTCAACGACTGTTAAATTTATCCGATACATCCCCTATACTGTTTGAACTTTTTTCGTTTGATTTTCCAACAACATCTGATTTGGCTGGAAAAGCGTCCATGTTATTGGTGTATCATCGAACAAAGCTTAACCTAACCAATATTTTGCCCATTTTACATAACCTTGGGATTCATGTCATTGACCAAATCACATCACGTTTTGGTGACGCGTCCAGTACGATTGGGTATATCCTTGCCTTTCGTCTCTTGGATTCCAACCTAGCTAAGTTGGATGAGGAACATGTTGAAAAGCGTTTAATTTCAACACTTACCGATGTATTTGAAGAAAGACTTCCCAATGACCCATTGAATCAGCTCATTCTATCTTCCGAATTAACAGCCTCCGATATTTTTATACTTCAAGGCCTTCGAAACTACATGGGACAAGTCTTTTTATCCAACTATTCGTTCGCATCAATTAATCAAGTTCTCAATGAACACCCTAAATTTTCAGAGAATCTAATCACACTATTTAAGTCAAAGTTTAATCCTAAAAACAGCCAGGACAAGCGATTGTCTGCGATCATTTCAGCCACCGATGCATTAAACAAATACATCAAAGCGGTGACACAAGTGATTGAAGATCAAATTCTGCGTCGATTCTTGTCCATCGTTATCGCATGTGTTCGAACAAACTTCTATATAAAAGATGCCACGGATGCGCTTAGTTTCAAATTTAACTGCAAGGAAATTTTCGGCATTTCTACCCCCATTCCTTTTCGGGAAACCTTTGTATTTGATTATCATTTGGAAGGCGTTCATATTCGTTTTGGGGCTATTGCTCGGGGCGGGCTTCGTTGGTCCAATCGTCTGGATGATTACCGGACAGAAGTTCTTGGCCTTGTGAAAACACAACAAACCAAAAATGCGGTGATTATCCCCGTTGGGTCCAAGGGAGGATTTGTGATCAAGAATGCACAACAGCCCTCAGCATATGATGATGGTGTTGCTCAATACAAACGCTTCATTACAGCAATGCTTCATTTGACAGACAATCTTGTTGGTGGAAAAAAATCTGTGACCAAAGGCCTAATCAGCTATGATGATTTTGACCCATATTTTGTTGTGGCTGCCGATAAAGGAACGGCAGCATTTTCAGATTTTGCCAATTCTGTATCGATAAACAAGCATTTTTGGCTGGGGGATGGATTTGCTTCCGGTGGGCAGTTTGGCTATGACCACAAGAAAGTTGGCATCACGGCCAAAGGCGCTTGGGAGTGCACAAAACTTCATTTTAAAGCCATGCAACAAAACCCTGAAAAAGATCCCATAAAAGTGGTTGCCGTTGGCGATATGTCAGGCGACGTCTTTGGAAATGGCATGTTACTTAGTCAGAGCATTCACCTCATTGCAGCATTCAATCACATGCACATATTTATTGACCCAAACCCAGATTCAAAAACCAGTTGGAAAGAGCGCTCCCGTTTATTTAAGATGGACCGCTCATCATGGACAGATTATCAAGGCATCTCAAAAGGGGGTGGTATATTTGATCGATCTGCAAAAGAAATTCAATGCACCAAAGAAATTCAAGAACTCTTTGGCATTAAAGAAAACACACTTACCGGTGAAGAATTAATCAAGGCCATATTAACATCGAATGTTGATTTGATCTGGTTTGGAGGTATCGGCACCTATATTAAAGCCGACTCAGAATCAAATATTGACGTTGGGGACCCATCCAATAATAGTGTAAGGGTTAATGCATCGGACGTTTGTGCCAAGGTTATCTCTGAAGGCGCCAATTTAGCGATTACCCAAAAAGGGCGGATACAATATGAATTGGTCTCGGGCGGGCGAATTAATACCGATGCCATTGATAATTCTGCCGGAGTGAATATGTCGGATTACGAAGTCAATATCAAAATTTTACTATCAACACTTCAGACTAAAAAAGTGATTAAAACTGAATCTGCGCGAAATAAGATATTAGAAAAAGCAACCGATGAAGTGACCGAGCTGGTACTTAACAATAACACACTCCAACACAATTTAATTTCAATGGATCAATTCCGTTCAAAAACCCAACCATTTTTAATTGATTATACCATTAGTGAATTGATTAAGTTGGGATTACTCAACCACATTGATGAACAAATACCAACATCAAAAGAACGACAAGAGTTATACAAGCAAAATATCTCCCTTCCTCGGCCTGTACTTGCAAAATGCCAAGCGTACGTAAAAATGCGAATTAAGGACGCTCTTAATGATTCAACGTTATTTAACGGCCCATTGTACGATGATATTTTTTATCATTATTTTCCAGTATCTATCCAAAAATTAACCGCAAAAAAAGACTTTCCAGACCATCGTCTTAAAAAACAAATTATCATCACTCAGTTAACCAATTATTTTGTTGGGCTCTTTGGGTGTGCTTCGGTGGATTTCATTACATTTTCTAACGAAATTCCAATGGATAAAGCCATTCACCAACTGGTACTTTTAGAAGAAATTTTTAATATTAAATCAACGCGAGACACCTATTTTAAAGAGTGGGTGACCGATGACGATTATGGGCCAATCTTTGAACTCAACCGATCATTACTCCATGCCAATCTAATATGCTATTTACTGGATTTAAATTTAATGCCAAAAAAAATACCTCATTATCAGACTGTACTGCATGAACTCAGTTCAACCCAATGGCCCACTTCCATCTTATGCTTATTTCTGAACCATAAAGCCCCTTCTGATTTACTTGCCCAATTAAATGCCATTGAATCGTGTACCGGATTGATTAGTAATATTCAATTGATCGAATCATTACCCGTGTCAAAACACGTGATGCATACCCAGAAAACATCTGTTTTGTCGGATTTGTTTTTCTGCTTAAAGGAATTGCTCTCGCTTCCAAACCCAACCATTCAATCCGTTGCCACCGATCCAACCCGTCAACTCAACCCAGTTTCAGGCACAAAAGATACCCTTGCGAATCTCTTCTTATATTCCTTTCGGTTACGTCAATTTTTAAATTCAACAAAACATTCGTAATTCTCTTTTTTATGCCCATTAACTTTGATATAATATTTTGGTGAATTCAAAAAATCAGCATCCCAAAGAAAAGTACGCACGTTTATCCCCCATTCAATTAACCAATCGACAATGGCCAAATAACACCCTATCGAAAGCACCATTGTGGTGTAGCGTTGACCTCCGTGATGGCAATCAGGCATTGGTCACCCCGATGAACTTAAGCCAGAAAATCAATTTATTTAACTACCTTGTATCCATTGGTTTCAAGCATATTGAAGTTGGGTTTCCATCGGCTTCCACAGTTGAGTTTGAATTTGTTCGCACCATTATTGAAAACAATTTGATTCCAGACGATGTCTGCATTCAGGTATTGACCCAGTCAAGGGCACATCTGATCAAACAGACGTTGGCGTCCATTGAAGGCGCCCATTCAGCCATCGTTCACCTATATAATTCAACATCAATCGCACAACGAAATTATGTATTTAATAAATCAAAAGATGAAATTATCAAGATTGCATTGGATGGGGTTGATGAAATCAAACGAAATATAACCAATCATCATTCAAATATTACCCTGGAGTATTCCCCAGAAAGTTTTACAGGAACAGAAATTGATTTTTCGATGGAAATTTGCAATGAAGTTATTGATCGTTGGAATAGTTTCTCCCCCATGATTGTCAACTTGCCCGCAACCGTTGAAATGTTCATGCCCAATGTCTACGCCGATATGATTGAGTATGCCTCAAATCATTTAAAGAAACGCGATGAAATCTTACTGAGTGTCCATACACACAATGATCGTGGCACCTGTACGGCAGCCACTGAATTGGCTCTTTTAGCTGGGGCTGACCGTGTTGAGGGGACCCTATTTGGAAACGGTGAGCGAACAGGCAATTTGGATATCACAACGGTGGCATTAAATTTAGTTATGCATGGCATTGATCCAGAATTAAATGTTTACAATTTAGAAGAGATGGAAACCGTGTACAAGGAATCCACTGGCATGGAAATTCCACAGAGACACCCATACGCGGGGGAACTGGTGTTCACGGCCTTTTCAGGTTCTCACCAAGATGCCATTAAAAAAGGCATGGCCAAATACAAAAAAAACACCCTATGGGATGTCCCATATTTAACCATTGATCCAGAAGATATTGGCAAAAAATATGAAGCCATTATCCGCATCAATAGTCAGTCTGGGAAAGGTGGCGTGGCCTATATTCTAGAAAAAGAGTACAACTGTATTATTCCAAAACACATGCAGCCCGCTGTTGCCACCTTTATTCAAAAGAAGACCGAGGATACGGGTACGGAAATATCTTCTGAAGATGTATGGACCATTTTTAATGAGGAATTTATCAACCGTGACGCATGGCTCTCACTTCAAAAAATTCATACCGAATTATTTGAAGATGGCCAAGTAAAAAGCGATTTAACCATTCAGTTTAATGGGGACATAGAGTCTCTATCAGCTTTTGGAAACGGCCCAATTGATGCATCAAAAAAAGCATTAATTCACTTATTCCCCAATATTAAAGTTGATGATTATTCTGAACATTCATTGTCACAGGGATCCGATTCAAAAGCGATTTGTTATATGAGCATTACCATTGATGGTAAAAAAATACATGGGGTTGGCATTGATAATAATATTACGCTGGCATCCATTAAAGCATTATTTTCAGCCATCAACCGTTCGATTGGAAATAAAATATGATAAAAAAATTACTACAATTACTTGTTATTTTGACCATTAGCTCACATGCCAATGAAACATATTCAATTAAGGAGTATGTCGATTATTTAACCCGTGAGCACTCAACACCCAAAATCCTAAAATCCAAAATATCGGCCGCAAAGTATGGTTATAATATGACCAATGCTCTCACGGATTGGACCATCAATACCGGCATTGCGAGTGCCCATGTTGAGCCTTATCAATCCTCAAGCTTTGCCACATCTTTTATTGATACTCATAGTTTTGAATTTTCAATGTCACGCCCCATTCTTTCCACAGGAGGTTCTTTGACCATTGGTCATACCCAACAAAAAATATCGCAACTTCCCATTTCTTTTGGTGGTATGACACTTGGTGAAAGTCTTTATTTTCAAAACGCCATTTCACTCACCTATTCCCAACCATTATTGTATGGCTTTATGGGTGAGGCACTCAAATTCCCAGTAATTTCTGCATCTCGCAATGTTCAAGTCTCCACATTTCAATCCGAAGAAGCGTTGGAAGATTTCCTATTAAATCAAATATCAATGTATATCGATTGGGCATTGGCCTTTGAATTAACAGAGCTCAGCTTTTCACGGTTCCAATTGGCGAGAGAAGCATATAATCAAACCAGTGATCGAGTCAAAGTCAATCTATCTGAAAAAATTGATTTGTTACGCGCTGAATCGGCGTTAGAACGAGCCCATCAATCATGGTTAACACAAAAAGCGCATTTAAAATCATTGCAATTCAAATTATCGTCCAAAATCAGTGATCCATCCATATTGCTTAAATCCCCACAATTTGAATTATATGAAACCGTTTATGTTAAAAAGCCATCTTACATTATTGCTTCACGACTTCGATCAATGCAATCATTCAAATTAAATAAATCCACCTTAAAAAAACAACTGGCGTTAAGTGAATCAAAACGAAATGGGAACTTGTATCTCATTGGTCAGTATGATTTTCTTGGCGGAAGCACGACATTTCAGAATGCTCAAAATTATTTTAATAATAATTCAACCATTGCGTTACAATATACCCGAGCACTAAGCGATACCCAATCCATTGAACAAGTTAAAAAAGAACGGGAAGAGCTTCAACAAATTGAATATGAAGAATCACAATTATTGATCGATTTGGAATCTGAAATTTTATCCCTCTATACTCTCATTGAAGAATATAAAAACATTTTAAATACAACGTTGAATCAAATCATCATCGCACAACAACAAACCAAAGCTGAAGAAGATTTGTATAAACAAGGACGAAGTTCATTGGATATGCTCATTCAGTCCCAGGATAATTTTTTAAATTCCAAACTGGCTTACGCTAACTTATCCGCAAACTATCAAAAGTATGTTTTGTCCTATCAAGCATTAACTGACGAACTGCTAGTGGCCTATGGAGTTGAATTATGAAAAAGTTTTTTCAATTTTTTGTTGAACGTCCGATGTTTGCAAATATTTTAACCGTTTCGATTATTTTATTGGGACTGGCTGTTTTACCCAGCATCAACCGAAATACTTTTCCAAGCGTTGATTTGGATCAGGTAATCATTAGTAGCCGGTATGATGGATCCTCACCTGAAGATATCGAATTAAAAATTACCAATAAAATCGAAGATAAATTAAAATCCATTGATGGCATTAAAAAGTTTGTATCGGTTTCTATTGAAAATGTGTCATTAATTGATTTACAAATTGATTCTGACGCAGCAGACCCAGAAGATGTAAAAGATAAAATTAAAGCCCAAATTGACACCATTAACGATTTTCCAACTGACATGAAGAATCGTCCCACCATCACAGAAATAAACTCATCAACGTTTCCTATTTTAGAAGTCGGGATATCATCCAATGATCTCACTTATAGTGAGCTAAGAACGATTGCAAAGTCATTTAAAAATGACCTTGAAAATATGAAAGGTATCCAACAAATTGATGGGTATGGTTACCTCGCCAAAGAGGTAAAAATAACCCCTGACCCATTGTTACTCAGTCAGTATCAAGTATCACTTATTGATTTGATTGGGGTCATTTCAAATCGTAACAAGCGCTCGTCAATGGGAAATATTCGCCAAGGAGAAAAAGACACCACCATTGTGAATGACAGCCGTCTAGTTTCAGAAGATGATATTCGTAATGCGATCGTACGTTCAAACTTTAACGGGCAATCCGTTAAACTATCCGATGTTGCAATGGTTAATCTTGGTTATGAAACCCCGAAGATCTTATCTCGGGTTAGCGGAATCAATGGCATTTCATTTAATATTATAAAAAGTGAAACCGCCGATATTATTACAGTATCCAACAAAATTATTGGCCTGGTTGATGACTATAAAAAACAGTACCCCAACTTAAATTTTGTGACGGCCAACGATTCATCAAAATTTCTAAAAAACCGATTAAATGTGATGGTGTCCAATGGAATTATTGGATTAATTTTGGTTATATTGGTTTTAACCCTTTTCTTAAACAAAGAAATGGCCTTTTGGGTATCCCTAGGGATTCCAGTATCCGTTATGGGTGTTATTTTCTTAATGCCAGTGTTTGATATGACCATCAATATTATTTCATTGCTGGCGCTGATCATAGTCATTGGAATTATTGTAGACGATGGAATAATCGTTGCTGAAAACATTGCAAAATACCGAGAAAAAGGGTTGTCAAACACAGATGCTTCGATCCAAGGTATTCAAAGTGTATTTAAACCAGTCATTACAACCATACTAACAACAATCATTGCATTTTCACCGATGTTTTTCATGTCTGGAATTATGGGCAAGTTTATTTTTCAAATTCCTGTGGTTATCAGTATTGCATTATTGGTGTCATTAATAGAGGTCGTTATTGCACTTCCAGCCCATCTATCTGCTCGTAAAAAAACAATAAAAGTTGGGTCAGCAAAACGTCATAAATTTATTCAAAAGTATCGTCAGAAATATGAATCCATACTATCTAAGTTACTTAAAAGAAAGTATCGCGTTGTTACAGCCTTTGGCGGAATATTTATATTTTCCATTATTTTTGCCGGTTCATTCATGAATTTTGTACTATTTCCAAAATCAAATGCCGTTAATTTTTATGTGCGCGCTAAAGCACCGGCTGGAACACCATTGGAAAAAACATCCTCACTCATGCTTCCAATTGAAGAAGCGTTAATGGCGCTTCCAAACACAGAACTTATGGCATTTACTACTCGTATTGGTGCCACAGGGGATGCCTATTTTTTAACCGAACAAGAAAACCAGGCATTTATTATGGTTGATTTAGTTCCCTTTAGCGGAAGAGACCGTACCGCTGATGAGATTATGTCAGAAATAAAGAAAAAAACCAAAAATACTCCAGGGTTCAATAAAATAACCTATCAAGTTGAAGCTGGTGGTCCCCCCGTTGGTAAAGCCATTAATGTAAAAGTTGTCACGGATGATAATGATCAACGAACTGCAGTTGCCAACAAGGTATTTGATCATATTCAATCAATACCTGGCGTCACATCGCTAGAACGAAACGACACCAAACAGAAATCTCAAATTACCCTAAATTTCAACTACGATACAATATCCCGGTTGGGGTTAAATATTTCATCCATTCAACAAACCGTTCGAACAGCATTTTCAGGGTTTGTCGCAAGTTCAATGCGAATGGGAGATGAAGAAATTGAATTTAAAATTGAATTTTCAGATGCCCAGAAAACAAACATAGAATTTCTAGAAAACTTACTCATTCCGAATAATCGAGGACGATTAATTAAATTAAGTGACATTAGTCAATTTAACATCACTGAAGGGAGTCCGAACTACACCCATTACAATGGTAAAAGATCCATTACGATTACAGGCGATCTAGACACAGATATAATTACCAGTACACAACTTACAAATAAAGTGATGGCGGCATTTCAAAACAAAGATTATCTCAACGTTGAATTTATTTTTGGTGGTGAGTCAGAAGAAACCAATAAATCTGTGCAGGATTTAATTCGTTCGTTTGTATTGGCAATCATTGGCATATTCTTTCTATTGATATTGCTATTTAACTCAATGACTCAACCATTCTTGGTCATTTTAACCATTCCATTTGGCTTGATTGGGGTTATTATTTCGTTTGCATTGCATGGCGAAGACCTTGGGTTTATTTCAATGATTGGAACGGTTGGATTAACTGGGGTGGTTGTGAATGGGTCATTGGTCTTGGTTGATCATTTGAACAAGAAACGAATGAATGCAACGCACGGATCGGATATATTGGATATTGTTGTTCGTGGTTCAGGGGATCGATTTCGTCCGATTGTGATTACAGCCATTACCACGGTTGCAGGACTTCTGCCATTGGCCTATGGGCTGGGTGGATCTGACCCCTTCATTGCCCCCATGGCATTGGCCATTGGGTATGGGCTGTTATTTTCTACACCATTAACGTTATTTTTATTGCCGGCGCTTTACCTTATTTTAGTTGATGTGCAGCAATTTTTTTCAACAATAGTTCAACGCCAGGGAGGGCCTAAAGAAGCGCCCCCCAATTCTTTGACATCAAATTCACCGAATGATTCTTTTCAACCATAGTTACAATACACCAAGCGAAAATCTAGCCATTGATGAAGCTTTCCTTAAATTGGTGGATAAAGGCAAATATCACGAAGGAATTTGTCGCATTTGGGAATCGATGACCCATTTTGTTGTTCTGGGTTTATCGAAAAAAATTGAAGATGACGTTCATTTGGACACCTGTAAAAAAGATGGCATTCCAATATTGAAACGATGCAGTGGTGGTGGCACCGTATTGCAAGGGCCTGGCTGTTTAAATTATGGGTTTGTATTGCCCATCAATCAACATCGGGATTTGGCAGGGATAGGTACAACAACGTCATATATTCTATCAAAGGTGCAAGAAAGACTTGAACCGGTTGTTTCTAAAACAGAGCAAAAAGGCATTTCAGACCTGGTTATCGATAACATCAAATTTTCTGGAAATGCCCAACGTCGCTTAAAAAATGCGATATTATTTCATGGAACCATTTTATATGACTTTGACTTAGACCTAGTCTCAAAATATCTAAAGGAGCCCCCTATTCAACCGGATTACCGAAAAAAACGCCATCATCATCAATTTATTCGCAATGTATCGGCATCAAAATCGGAGTTAATTGAAGCCTTCGTTAGAAAAACAGCTGATTCAATTCAAATGCATCAAGGCTTATTATCTTGTGAATTAATAGATAAATATCAACCCATCACTTAAAGAGTTATTCATCACAAAACAAATCACTAAGTCCAAAACATCCATACTTTTCAATTTTCAGAAGATTTTCTAATGAAGGAGAGCGACTTTCAACAGTTGTACCGTCAGATTCAGAATCAGAAAAATCATGGGGGAACGTATTTAAAGATGATGACGCTGAATATTGTTTTTCAGTAACTTCAATAGAGAGAAGTGTCGTATCATCAGATTTTACAGGGTATTTCGGCATCGTTTGGATTTTACTAAGTAATCGATCCCTTTGTTGATTAAAACGTTGTTTTATTTCTGGTGGTTCATCTTGGATTTTTTCTTCCCACTTTGACAACTGTTTATCCCAAAATTTTGTAAATTCCCCCATCAAATCACATTCACGGGGCGCTAAAAATAAGTCATCTTTTGGCACATTATTGAAATTATCCCATACGCCATCCGATGCCAAATGAATACTGTCACCAACAGATAACTGAAAACGACCCCACAAAGTAGGTTCCTCTCGAATGTCACTCATGGGATTCAGTTGAGCAGGGGAAGGCCGTAAATCCATAATATCAAACGGCTCTGGATGATCAAGAAATTGGTTAATATCAAATAATGGGGTTGCTGTTTCCCCAGATAGATCATGAATAAGCTCCCCATTTAAATTTTTCACTTGAAATCCGGAATCACCACAAACAAAGTAAAATAACTGGTTCGAATGATCCAAAAACAAAATACTAAGCGTGGTTGACGGATAATTTAATTCCATTTCAGATAAATTATTAATATCAATCTCCTTTTTAATCGATTGAACTGGCTGACTATTTAAACTATAAGAAAATATATCTAACACCCTATTATAAAATTCCCTATGATTGTCAAAACTAGTTTTATCCTCATCAAAGCTATCCCCTAAAAATTCCTCAATTTCAACTTTTAACTGACCTAATAAGGCGTTTACAAATTGTGGTGTGTAACTCGATTCACACCCGCTCACACCATCACACAACATAAAGAAATCACCGTAATCTGTAGAGAATGCCAACGCCCCATCTTCATAGGCATGATATGCGGGATATGTTGTGGGTAAACCAGCCGCCCAAAGCTTAACTCTAGACGTACTCAAAACCGCATCTTCATGCAGCATCATTTTTGGCTGTTCGAACTTAATTGAGCTTGGATCAATCGTCGGCTTAATCCTTTTGGGAGAAATAGAAATTTCCGTGGTTTCAGACCTTCTTTTTCCAGGCAGACGGGATGGTCTTTCACCATGCCCATTGGTTAACACTATACTAGCCATTATAATCACCTCTAAATCATTTGATTAATCACACGGTTGATTGTTTAGCAAAAAAAAGTCTTTATTTCAAACTTTTTGCTATATTTAATTAAAATTTATTATTTATTTAAAATTTTGAACCTTCAGAAATTAAATAATAAATGAGAACATCGGGAACTAATATTGAAAATGTGCATCTATAAATTTATACTGGATCAATTAATGAACGTAATTAAAGAGAATCCATCAAAAGACACCGATTAACGGATGATTATATCAACTTTGAGGATGGAAAAATTAATAACCGTTATCATGCAATGAATTGGTTACTAAATATCACCCCATTATTTAATTTATATCCTTGTTTCTTACACCCTTATTTATCTAAACACACCAAGCAGCTGCACCGCTGGCTGCGTGGAAGAATCGCAAGAAGAGGCGACCGCTCCTGCCATGGAAACGACTCAATTAGAAGAATCTCCTCTCAATGAAAATAGTGAATCGATGGATTAACCACATTGATTTTCAACTCCCGCCTGCACGATCATGTAGTCGCGATAAAACGCGTTAAATAACACACACCCTGCGGGGTGAGTCAATCGACGCTGACGAATGGTTTGTTAGCTGGACCTGTTTCTTTTCTAAATCAAAACAATAACGTGCATTGTCCCAAAAACGATGGTTTATAAACCTCTCAGTTTTTAATGAACCACTTCATAAATGGGCCCAATCCCACACGACCATTTGTTGTATTTTACAACTTAGTCATTATATATGGATGGCACGATTACCTGTGGCCCCCAAAGCGGCTTCTTTTATGGCCTCTGTAAAGGTTGGGTGTGGGTGAACCAACATACCAATGTCTTCTGCCGATGCACGGTACTCCATGGCAACCACGGCCTCAGCAATCATATCGGCCGCTCTGGGGCCAATCATGTGAACACCCAAAATTTCATCCGTGGCTTTATCTGAAATCACCTTAATGAATCCATCACTTTCTTCGGATGCACGGGCTCGACCACTGGCCTTAAATGGAAATTTTCCGGCATTGTATTCTACGCCAGCATCTTTTAATTCCTGTTCGGTTTTTCCAACAGAAGCAACCTCTGGCCAAGTATACACAACACCAGGAATGGTATTGTAATTTAAATGAGCTTGGTGTCCTGCAATTTTTTCAACACAAACCACACCCTCTTCGGATGCTTTATGCGCCAGCATGGCCCCTTTAACCACATCCCCAATGGCATATATGCCAGGAATATTTGTTTCAAAGTTGCTGTTAATCTCAATGCGACCTTGAGCATCCACTGCCACACCCACATTATCAAGCCCTAGGCCCGCCGTATTCGGGCGCCTTCCAATCGATACCAAGGTGTAATCGGCCGTTAATTTAATTTCTTTTCCAGCTTTATCTTCCGCCGTTACATGAACCACATTTTTCTTCACTTCAGCTTGGGTCACTTTCGTATTAAAATGAAACGACATATTTAGTGATTTCAGCGCTTTCTGAAGCCCTTTACCCAAGTCTTTGTCCATGGTTGGTAGCAATCGATCAAAAAATTCAATAATGGTTACTTTGGTTCCCAATCTTGCATATACGGATCCCAATTCAACGCCGATCACCCCACCACCAATAACAATCATCTCTTTTGGAATTTCCGGCAATGATATGGCTTCATTTGATCCGATGATCCGTTGGCCATCCATTGGCGCACACGGCAACTCTGTCACAGATGACCCTGTTGCAATCACCCATTTTTTTGCATGCACCGATGTCTTTTTCTTTCCATTTTTAACTTCAACTTCAGTGGAGGTTTTAAATGTTCCCAGTCCCTTCTCAACCGCGATCTTATTTTTACTCATTAAGTAATCAATGCCTTGTGTTGTATTCCCAACGACATCATTTTTTCGTTTTTGCATCTGTGGCCAATCCACCGAAACCTTACCCGTTTTTATGCCATGAACATCAAACTTATGAATGGCTTGATGGTAATGCTCAGAAGAATCCAATAAGGCCTTGGATGGAATGCATCCCCAATTTAGACAGGTACCCCCTAGGGCTTCCTGTGCCTCAATAATGACTGTTTTAAGGCCTAACTGCGCACTTCGAATGGCGGCCACATATCCGGCTGGACCCGCACCAATAACACCAACATCAAATTGTTCAGACATTCATTATCTCCTTATAACCCTATTAATAATCGTGACGGATCTTCCAATCGATCTTTAATGGCAACTAAAAAACGAACCGCATCGGATCCATCGATAATTCGATGATCATATGATACCGCCAAATACATCATTGGCCGAGCTTTAATCTCACCATCCACCACCATTGGGCGTTGAACAATGTTATGCATTCCCAAAATGGCACTCTGGGGATAATTCACAATCGGTGTTGATAACATGGACCCAAACGTTCCACCATTGGTTATTGTAAATGTGCCCCCATCCATATCATCCAATGAAATTTGGCCATCCCGAGCTTTTTTTGCATACCCCACAATCGCTGATTCAATTTGCTTGAATGATAATTGATCGGCCGATCGAATCACGGGAACAACAAGCCCTTTGGGTGATGCAACCGCAATACCAATATCACAATAATCATGATAAACAATATGATCATCATCAACCGATGCATTCATGATCGGAAATTCTTGCAATGCTTCACATGCTGCTTTGGTAAAAAAGGACATAAAGCCAAGGTTGACGTTGTATTTTTCTTTGAATGATTCTTTGTATTTCTTACGAATATTCATCACTTCAGTTAAATCAACTTCATTAAACGTCGTCAATAATGCCTGAGTATGCTGGGCATTCACCAACCGTTGAGCAACGGTACGGCGCAATCGAGACATTTTCTCTCGACGATCCGATCGCTCACCAACGCTCACAGATTCGACGGATTTGTCTTCCAATGGGGATGGCGATGATGGCACGGTGGCTTTGGCCGCTTCTGCATCCGCTTTGGTAATGCGTCCGTTTTTCCCAGTACCTGCAACAGAATCAACAGGAATGTTTGCACTTGCCAATGCATTTGCAGCGGCTGGGGATGGATGCCCTTTGGCATAGTGATCTGTGTCTGACACAGTGGTTTCAGGCGCTTGTTGGGTGGCTGGGGCCTCAACTTTTTCTTGCGTCGTTTTTGGCGCAGAACCTCCATCTCCAGGTGTAATAAATCCAATAACATCTCCCACTTGCACCGTTTCACCTTCTTCTTTAACAATGGTTAAGGTGCCACTTGTTTCCGCATTTAACTCCATGGAAGCTTTATCCGTTTCCAATTCCAATAATACATCATCCATTTCAACAAACTCACCCGATGTTTTTGACCACGAGGCGATATCAGCCTCTGTGACTGATTCTCCGGCGGCAGGTACTATAATATCAACTTTCATTGCGTCTCCTTAATTTAATTTCCCAAATGCTTGTTCCACAAGCAGATTTTGTTGTTTTAAATGAATTTTTGAGCTACCAACGGCGGGGGATGCGCTTTCTTGGCGCCCAACATAATGCCAATCAATATCATTGGTATGGCGCATGACATGTGCCCAAGCACCCATATTTTCAGGTTCTTCTTGTGCCCATACCCACTCTGACTTGGCATACTTCTTTCTTAAATCAGCCAGTTGCTTTTTAGGCAACGGATACAATTGTTCAAATCGAACTATCGCGACATCTTTTATTTTCTTCTCCTCTCTATGAGCAAGAAGATCATAGTACACTTTGCCGGTGCAACAAATGACACGCTTGGCCGTCTTGATTGAATCATCAATGATTTCTTGAAATGTTCCATTTACTAATTCGGACACATTAGAAATCACACTGGGATGCCGCAATAAACTTTTTGGCGACATGACCACCAATGGAATTCTAAATTTATTTTTAATTTGACGACGAAGCGCATGGAAAAAGTTTGCTGGGGACGTGATGTTGGCCACATACATATTATTCTCAGCACATAACTGTAAGTAACGCTCAAATCTGGCCGATGAATGCTCTGGGCCCTGGCCTTCATATCCATGAGGCAACAATAATGTTAATCCACTCATCCGCTGCCATTTCTTTTCAGACGAAGACAAATATTGATCAATCATAATTTGGGCACCATTAGAAAAATCCCCAAACTGAGCTTCCCATATGGTTAATACATTGGGGGAAGCCAATGAATACCCATATTCAAACCCCATAACACAATATTCAGATAAATGGGAATTTAAAACCTCAAAACCTGTGGTATTGGATAATTGATTCAATGGCGTATAATGCGTTTCATTTTGTTCATCTTTGATCACAGAATGCCGGTGAGAGAACGTTCCCCTTTGGCAATCCTGCCCAGATAATCGAACGTTATTACCATCTAAAATTAAGCTCCCAAATGCCAACTGCTCGGCCAAGCCCCAATCTACTTTTTTTTGCTTAAAATACAAATCATCGCGTTGCTTCATTAACTTTTCAGTTTTTTTAAACACATTAAAGTCTTTCGGTGGAACGCTTAATGCTTTTGCCACCTGGTCCAATGATTTTTTACTCGCACCCGTTTTAATGGAATGCTCAAAATCTTTTTCTTCAGACGTACGAAACCCTTCCCATTTTCGTTTGAACATATCCAACTCAGCTTTTGGTTTTTTGTCTCGTGTGTAGTCCAACTTTTCTTGAAGTGACTGCTTAAAGCCAGTCACCATTGCTTCAGATTCTTTGGATGTAATCACATCATTTGACAGCAGTTGATGATTAAAAATTTTAAAAACATTATCATGCTTTGCAATGGACTGATACAGCATGGGCTGAGTAAATCGTGGCTCGTCACCCTCATTATGACCATATCGACGATACCCTAGAATATCGACAAACACATCAATTCCAAATTCCTGACGAATTTTCACCGCCATTTCTACCGCATGGACCACAGCAATGGGATCATCTGCGTTCACATGAAACACTGGGGATTCAGTGACTTTGGCCAAATCAGTGCAATACATACTGGATCGGCACTCTTTATAGTTGGCCGTAAACCCAATTTGGTTATTTAAAACAATGTGAATGGCCCCACCAACTTTATAACCATCGAGTTGGGACATATTTGACAACTCATAATTCACGCCCTGCCCGGAAAATGCAGCGTCCCCATGAATCATGATTGGCAATACACTATTCAAATCATTTTCATATAAGTGTTTAATTTTTGAATAGCTAATGCCTGTGACCACTGGATTGACGGTTTCCAAGTGAGATGGATTTGGCACCAAAGACAAATGCACATCTTTACCATTGGGAGTTTTAATATCTGCGGATCGGCCCAAATGGTACTTCACATCACCACTCCACTTATCATCATGAAAATTTGACTCTTCAAATTCTGAAAAAACATTTTCAACTGTTTTTTGAAATACATTAACCAACACATTTAGTCGACCACGGTGAGCCATTCCCAAGACACATTCTTTAACCCCCAAATCTGCGCCCAATGAAATCGCAGAATCAAGTGAAGGAATTAATGATTCTATGCCCTCCAATGAAAATCGTTTTTTACCCACAAATTTTGTTTGCAGAAAATTCTCAAAATTTACCGCACGGTTAATCATTTCAAGAATATGAACTTGTTTCTTTTTATCATAATTCGGCTTATTTGAAATTGGCTCCATTTGCCCAATCAGCCACTCACGAACTTTCTCATTTTGACAATGCATAAATTCGACACCAATCGACCCACAGTAGGTGGATTTTAAGTGCGTAATAATCTGGCTTAATGTGGCGTTATTGAGGCCAATTTCGGAACCAGCATCAAATGTTGTGCTCAAATCCTTATCGCTTAAATTAAAGTACTCTATTTGCAAATCATTTTTATGCTGTCGTCGCTCCCGTACTGGATTTGTTTTGGAAATCAAATGCCCTCTGGTTCGATACGCATCGATTAACTTCGATACAGCGATTTCTTTTAAAGATTTTGGGTTGCCTTCATTGAAAGGATTTGCCTCATTAACGTCGTTAAAAAAATCAAACCCTTCAAAAAATGCTTGCCACTTAGGTTCAACATTTTCAGGGTTTTCCTTATACTTGTTGTAAAGCTCTTCAATAAAAGCAGGGTTTGAGTTGCTGATGTATGTATATTTGTCCATAGAGTTATTCTATGTAAAACTTGTGAAATTGAGAAGTCTAAAAACTTTTTTAGTTATCTGAATATTTTTTGATTGATTTTGATTTTCGACGTTTCTTTTGTTTTATGGCCTTTTTGATTTTCATATCATCCTTGGTTGGAATCCCCAATTTTTCCGATACTTGGTTGCATAACTCCCGTCGGGCAAAAAATCGATTTGAATCTCTGCTTCGACTTTTTTTACTACGAATCATTATATCTTTGTATTTTAATTGTACAACTGAATTTGTTTTGTTTAATTTTTGCCCCCCAGACCCACTCCCCAAAATAAACAACTCCTCAATCTCATCCTCTAAAATTCCCAATACCATCATTCGCGTTCTCAATTCTTTCCATTTTTCGTTTGAAATGTGTGTCATATTTATTTAAACCTTTGCAATTTTTTACTTGTCACATAATAATAGTATTAATGCGCATTTTACTATTGCTTTTTTTATGTTCAATTCTAACCCATTCTGAAACACGTGAAATAAACGTACTTAATATTTTTGAAGAAACCCCTATTTTCAATGATGGTGTCACATACAACATTGTTACCTATGAGTATGCATCGCAAAATGTTACAGAATATGCCAAAGACAGCGGCACCATTAAAGTTGGTATTACCAGTACGGATAATGTTCTATTGGACCTTATTTGGGAATATCAAAGCATATCAGATGTTGATTCAACCAATTTAATTCAATCCATTGATCTTATGGACTTAAATCATGATCAGTTGAAAGATATTGTTATCAATTACACTGATTTAGATAGCGATTTTCCAGATCAAGTCATTAGTTCGTTCTTAATCAATCACAACAATAAGTTTCAAGAAATTTCTGAAACATTTGTTAAAACCCGTTATGAAATGTTAGATAATGCCCATTTAAAATATGAAACTCCCTTAACAATGTTTGGTCGCCCCTACATTGAAGATGAGTCACAAAAAAACTCAAATTATTGGGTTGATTATTATGAATTCCAAGGGTTAAAACTTGTTAATATCAATCAAAAGTACCGGGCTTTTTTTGAAACCTATCGCCAAGATTCCTCTCAAAAAATGAACGACCTTCTCCATCGAATTAAGGTCTATAAAATGACCGATGAAATTACCATTAACCAGTTGCAATTAGAAGAGTACTTTAACCAAATCACTGAATTGAAAACCATTATTTACCGAGCAAATAAAGTTTTGTATTAATGATTATTTAATTTATAATCTAGCGCCTTATTCATTCGAATAATAGAAAAAGGATTCTTGACCAACTGGGTTGCCATTCCAACAACGGATACGCCCGAATTCAATAATTGCTCAATTTGATCAGAATTCGTAATCCCCCCCGTTGAAATTAACGGCAAATTAAATTGGGATAATAAGTTGGCCATATCTAGGGTTCTATTAAATAGTGATGGCCCACTTAAGCCCCCCCTCCCAATGGATATCCGATGCGGCTTTAAACCAACATCTGTTGTTGATTTTAATTGAGTATTTCCAGCATTTAATGTCACATGATCAAATTCTGTCGCAAGCTTTGCTATATCGCACAAATTTTCATCCGTTGCATCGGGAGATACTTTAATGACCAAAACAATGGGGGTTAATTTTCGAATGGTTCGAATCAGTGATTCAATATCATCAAGATTGTCATGCATGGACGTTCCGGTGGTTGTATTGGGGCAGCTAATATTAATTTCGATATAGGGCTGATTGACATCCGCTGTGATATACGGAATTAGTGTTTCCACTACTTGTTGGTATTCAGGTAACGACTGCCCACCAATACTAAATCCAATGGGACACTTTCGACTTGGGAGACGGCT
>DBHX01000045.1:624-36516 GCA_002296285.1 bacterium UBP8_UBA817 | reverse complement strand
CCAATATGCACCGATCAACAATATTTATAGAAGGATCATCGATTAGGGCGTAGCTTGCTCCTTGATTTAACGCCTGCCTTACAAATTGATTGCCACTTGTATGACTACCCTTAAGCGCCACAAAAAAATCTCCACGCTCTAATTTTCTGGAGTCAATGCATACATTTTTACTTGATAAGCATTTTGACAAGATATCCGTTATATTTGCCATTCGAGTGGATTAGAAATTTTTTAAAAATGGTGGGATCTGGTCGTCATCCATGTCATCCATGGCTAATTTGGATCCAATGGATTGCATATTTGAAGAAGACGCTTGGTGCGCTGCACTTTCATGCAATTGAGATGCCGGCTTTGTCTGCTGTTGCGAGGGCATTTCAAATGAATTCCGATTTAGTGGGGGCACATTGGATGCGGATGTTTCAATTGATTGACGACGATTAATCAACTCGGATAAAGGGGAAGAAGGATCCTCTACTGGCTTTTCAATCTTTTGATATGTCGCATCTTCAATATTAATAACAGGGCGCTCCTCTGTTCTGGACTCTTCTGAAAAACCCATGCTTTCAATATTTATACCGGATTCGTTTGATTCTTTGATATCGTTATTAAACCCCGTGGCAATTACGGTAACCATAATTTCATCACCCAGTGCTTCATCAATGACTGATCCAAATAATATATTGGCTTCAGGATCAACCGCAGAGTAGATAATATCAGCCACGTCATTGACTTCATGTAAGGTTAAGCTCTCACCACCGCTAACATTTAATAAAACGCCCGTTGCACCATTGATTGTTTCTTCCAACAAGGGTGAAGAAATCGCCTTTTCTGCCGCTTCAACCGCACGATTTTCGCCCGAAGCTCTACCGATGCCCATCATAGCAGAGCCCGAATTCGCCATGACTGTTTTTACGTCAGCAAAATCTAAATTGACCAATCCTGGAATTGTGATTAAATCTGCAATGCCTTGAACGCCTTGCTTTAACACGTCATCTGCAATCTTAAATGAATCAACCAATGAGGTCACCCGTTCAACCACCTGGAGCAACTTGTCGTTAGGAATAACGATTAATGCGTCCACCTGACTTCTGAGGTGCTCAAGCCCTTCTTCTGCCTGTTTTGCTCGTATAGGGCCCTCAAATCGAAATGGCTTGGTTACGACAGCAACGGTTAACGCACCTTGCTCTTTCGCAATGTTTGCAATCACTGGAGCTGCACCAGTACCCGTTCCACCGCCCATTCCTGCGGTAATGAATACCATATCAGCACCCTCAAGTGCGGCCTCAATATCATTTTTGCTTTCTTTAGCGGCTTGTCCACCAACCGCTGGTTGAGCGCCACCACCCAATCCCTTGGTTAATTTTTCACCAATCTGTAAACGATGTTCTGCAAGAGAAATGTTTAATGCCTGCAAGTCTGTATTTACAACCCAAAACTCTACCCCTTGAAGAGACGATGCGATCATGCGATTAACGGCATTTCCACCGGCTCCACCGACGCCCACAACTTTAATATTTGCGTATTGATGAATTGCTTTTTTATCCATTGAAAATAAGTATATCACATCTATATCTCAGATCGCATTAATTAATATTTAAAAATCTTGTTGGATATTTTTTTGATGAAAGACCCCTTAGAATTGGCCAACAATCCAATTTGATGCCCATAGATAATTTGACCCATGGCCATTATATAATTTGAATTGATTTGAATGCCTTTATAAGTTTTATCGTAATTTGCATTTAATGGTTTTGAAATTTTCGATTCAATCCATTGAGGAAGCCCTTTTAGATTCGAGCCAGACCCAGACAAAAAGATATCATCATAATTTGGTGCATGAATTAAATATTTTTGAATGACTTGAAATAATTGATTGACTCTTGATTCAATAATGGAGGTAATCAGTGATACTTTTACATTTTGCGAACCATTATGACACTGAATGGTAACATGTTGTGATAATTCGTTTTGAAATTTTTGCAATTGACCATACAATACTTTGATTCGCTCGGCTTCAGAAATTGAGCATTTTAAGCATATGGATAAATCTTGAGTAATTTGATCGGAACCAATTTGAATGGTATGAGCAAACTTTAATTGTCCCATCGAAACCAAGGAAAACGTTGTCATTTGAGCCCCTATATCAATTAATAGATGAGCTCCCATGGATCCCTGAGGAACGAGAATGGCACCCAATGATAGGTAATCACTAATAACACCTTTAATTGTCAGTCCTAATTTTTTAATGTTTGAAACCACAAGTTTTAAATTTGTACTATCACACAAAAGAATGCCGGTATCGACTTCCATTTGATTAAAAACTTTGGGCTTAAATATGTCTAAACTTTGACCATCAATGCGTTGGGTCATTGGAATTAAATGCAAAATTGATTGATTTTTTTTATCGATGCACTGAGACGATTTTTTCATGGCGGTCTCACGATCTTTTTTTGTTAATAACTGCCCACTCGACTGGCTTTGTATGATTCCAGTTTGAATCGTAAACATTGTGTTTCCGTTAGGAACATTCACAAAAACATCATCAATCATTTGATCTGAGGATGCCTGAGCTCTTTTGATGCAATTTTGCAACGCATTTATAAATAAGCTTTCGTCACGTATAATCCCCTTTTGAACCCCCTTTAAAACACTGGTTCCCATTCCTAGAACTTCAATATCATCCGCCGATTTTAATTGACAAACAATCACACTTATTTTTGATGAGCCAATATCAATTCCGGTAATTATTCTGGACTTATTCATTGCTATTTAATTATAACCCTTTTAGGAAACTGTATGTCGATTAATTGCATATCAGTTAATTTGTTTCTATATTTCCCTATGAAATATTTTAACATTATAAATTTCTCTTGTAGATTTTTTTCGTTCCCTAAATGAATCACAAGGCCGCTATCCTCTATAATATTAATGCCCTCTTTTTTAATCACCACTTGCTGTAAATGAAAAAGAGGCACCTCGGCTAACCCCTTTGAAATTGAATGAAGCACACCCAGTTCACGTTGATTAATGGCATTCTCTTCAGTAAGCTGTAACGAAGAATTAATAATCATGATCTTCTGGTTTGGAAGTTCGACATCCGTTAAATTTGGATTCAATAAAACACCGTCATCAGAAAAGATATAGGGTTGATTATTCTTGATGATCATTGCCCAAGGCACTTTCTCTATCACATTTACTTGAATACTTTGGAAATTGATGACTGACAATGAAATTGAATGAATCATTGGGTATTTTTCTAGTAATTGGCGCTTAATCACTGGCCAATTTAGAAATTGAATGAGCCGTATATTTTTAAGAGCGTTTATATCGCGTTTAATTTCATTTTTAGGAATAAATTGCTCTGCAAATGTGAATTTTGGCGTTAAATCACATCGAATGAATATGCTTGAAAGACTCAATCCGATGAAAATTAATAACCAAAATCCCCGACTATTTTGCACTGTTCAAATAATGAATCATTAATTCTTCGAAGCTCATTCCCATGGCTTTGGCTTGTGCTGGAATGTCGGATAAATCTGTTAACCCAGGGTTGGTGTTCATTTCAATCACTTTTGGGCCAGACTCATCAATCATTATATCAATTCGAATGCAGCCCTTACACTCAAAATGGTCATAAATTTGTTTTGATATTTTGTGAATTTCGGCTTTCATTTCATGAGTAATATTTGCCGGCAAAATAAACGAAGTTTTTCCTGGGGTGTATTTTCCATCATAATCATAAAACTCATTTGATGTGTTAATTTCTAATATTGGCAATACGGTAACTTCTCCATTGATGTCTAAAACACCAGATGTGACTTCTTTTCCTAATATGTATTCCTCAAAAAAATAAGTTCTTGATCCCATTGCCGGATTATTTTTAATCGCATCATCAAGTGCCGCTTTGTTTTTTATGATCTCTATCCCAATGCTTGACCCTTCAGACACAGGTTTTGCAATGAAAGGAAATTCATTCGGATCTGAAATATCTTTTGGAACTGGAATCCCCAACTGTCTAAGCACCATCTTAAATAATGGCTTGTTTAATCCAACGGTTGTTGCCTTTATGCCTGGCCCAGTATACGGAATTTGCCTTAATTCACAATACCCTTGAATTCCACCATCCTCCCCCCATTTTCCATGGAGGCAATTGAATGCAATATCAAATGATGCATCAAAAAAACTCGGTTGAGATGGATCTAATTCAATCACAGTGAACCCCATATTTTTTAATGCAAGATACACGTTTTTACCGGATCTTAAGGAGACATCTCGCTCTGTTGAAATTCCGCCAGAAATAACCGCTATGGTTTTATCTTTGTATTCAATTACTGAATCATTTGAACTTCGCATTCTAATTTAATATTGTACATAGTCTGAACTTTATTTTGAATCAATTTAATTAATTTGAACGTATCCTCAAACGTGGCTTTGTCCAAGTTTTCAAAAAAATTGGCATGATGATTTGAGATCATTGCGTCACCGATTGTTGTGCCTTTTAATCCCAATTGATCCACTAATTCTCCAGCTTTTTGTGGCAGGGGGTTTTTAAATACCGAACCAAATGTTGACTTTAATACCGGCTGTTTTTCTTTTCTTTCAGATAAATATTGCTGCATTTTTTCTTTCACCTTATTGGTTGTTGACGGTTGGGTATTTAATTTTACTGCGAGTATAATGCACTGAAAATCATGAAACGATGTCCATCGGTATGCCACCTGATAATCCTGACGTTTAATCCAACGAAAACCATTTTTCTTTTCATAAATATAAACAGAATCAACCATAGAAGACACATCATTTCCCCAACACTCAAAATTCATGTAAACCATGCCCCCAATGGTTGCAGGGACCCCAGTTGCAAACTCCAAGCCAGACAAGCCTTTTTCAGACATCCACTTTAGTGTTTGAGCCACAGAAGCTCCGGCACTACATAATATTTGATGACCATTTAATTCAAAGTCACAATACCTTGCAGATACTTTGATGAGAGGTTTTGAAATTTTGGGATTGATTATGATATTTGACCCACCTCCAATGGGAATTGCGTCACTCGGCAGTTTTTCGATGTCTTGATCGTTTTCAATAATAAAAAGTGATTTTAAAGCGCCATCTAACTTAAAAGAGGTTACCCTTTTTAATGCAATATTCGTTTCAGTTCTTATGACTCACCTCTTTTTTTTAATCAATGGAATGATGGATTTCGCAATACTGGTAATATTTCCCGCACCCATTAACAAAATGATGTCGTTGGCTTGAAGCATCGATTCCAAGGCTTTTGTGACTTCTTCAAATGAATCGCAATAAGAGGCCTTGCCGTTCCCTTGATTAATTTTGTTGGTTAAATCCACTGAGTTCTTATTATTTTCCTCACTTTCTCCAACTGAAAATACTGGCACAATCAAGGTGTGATCGGAACGATCGAAGGATCCCGCAAATGCATCAAACAAATTTGTAAGTCTTGAATAACGATGGGGTTGAAATATGGTGATGATACGATGATTTGTATGACTTTTGTATATGCCTTCAAGGGTTGTCAAGATTTCCGTGGGATGATGCGCATAATCATCAAATAAAGTGATGTCATTGGCTTTGTATTTAAGCTCCAATCGTCGTTTAACGCCACTGAATGATTTTAGTGCATTTAATATATGCTTTAGTAAAATATCTTTTGCCATTGCAATGGCAATGGCGGCTAGTGCATTGTAAATATTATGGCGCCCAAATAAGTTTAACTGCACCGTTTCAACAGGTGTATTATTGATAATTAGATCAAATGCAATGCCATTCCATTTATATTCAATATTGTCTGCTCGTATTTGGGATTCCTTATTTTCAATACCATATGTAATAAATGCTTCTTTTTGATCATATTTTTTGTATAACTTTTCGGAAATTGGGTCATCAATATTAATTGTGCATTTTCCATTATTATTAATCGTATTTGAAATAAACCGTAAAAAGGCATCCATTACATCATTTTTTGTCTTGTAAAAATCAATATGCTCATGTTCAATATTTGTAATGATTGTGCTTGTTGGGATCGCATCTAAAAATGAACCATCACTTTCATCTAGTTCCGTAATAAACGTTTTTGAGGATTGTAAATTAGCATTGGGAACCCCCTCTAAATGGCCACCAACAAAATACGATGGCTTTTCAATCTGCTCAGAAAATATTTTAATTAACAGGGATGTTGTTGTTGTTTTTCCATGACTCCCTATGATTGCAATTTTTTCTTCAAATTCATCAAAAATCATGGCCAATAATTTGCCGCGTTTAATAATTTGACACCCTAATGCCTTGGCTTGTGCCAACTCTTCATTACCATCTTTAATCGCACTGGAAATCACAATAATCCAATCGCTGGAAAGAATATTTTGTTTTTCTTGTTTTTCAAACACTGATATTCCCAAGGCTTTAAAATAATCCGAACGAAGCGTGGGTGAAGTATCAGACCCCAATACCACCTGCCCTTTATTGACTAGGATTTCAGCAAGGCCACTCATTCCAATTCCGTTAATGCCTATAAAATAATACGTTTTTTTATCCATATTTTGATTTTATTATAGTTTTTTCAAAACTTTACGCCAATGCTTACGGAATGAATTGATAAATCAAGGTTTTCATTCACCTCATTTTTATTAGTGTATCCCAAATTAAATACGCCAGACAATTGTATGTAAGAACCAAATGATAACTGGGAATGATAGTTATCTTTTCTATAGGAAGCAAAAATAGACATGCTGTCATCCAATGCCAGTGAACCTTGTACCATGAGCATATTTAAATCATCATAATTTAAGCATAAATTTTGCTCAATCACGACTATAAACGAAGATATCGGTTGAATAAAATAAACACTTGCGTATTTGGCAAGATCTTCAGCGGTATTGCTCCATTGATATCTTTGAGATATTAAATTTCTTGTTCGTATTCCCAACTGATTCTTCAAGACATATTTGCTCGTTAGATTAATATCTCCTGTTAATGCCGTGGCTTTTTGATCAATTAGTCGACGAATTTTATAACCACCAATAAGTTGCATATTTATAAATGAAAGCAATGGCTCATACGAAAAAACAAGATTTTCAAACGTATCGGAACTGTATTTATATATACTCGCACTCACACTATCCGATGTCGTTATTGGAATTGCATTGGAGCCATAATTCGAGTAACCAAATGAAAAAACTCCCAGTTGATTCATGGGCATAACAAAGCCAAATAAAAACCAATTGTACCCCCATTCTCTATTTTGATGCACAAGAGTTGCTCCAATTCGTGATGGATTAAACGTATTCTTACGATTAAATACATACCCTATTTCATCAAAGGCATGTGAATTTTGATCAAAAAACTGATACGGCTCCGGAAACTCAGGTGCAATGCTTGAAAATGCCACTATTGAAATTAATGATAAGTATAATATCAATAATTTCATATTTTAATGGCCTCACTCCCGATGATCCACCCCTTTAATCCATTTGGAAACTGAACTTTCGACCAATGTTTAGTTGAGTTGATGATTTTAAATTCAGCCCCTTCATGGGCAAAAAATAATGCTTTTTGGGTGGCGGATGGCCCTGAATAAACTTTTGTTTTTTCTGCAATAATAACGCCATAATTACTTGTATTTAAGTGAATGACTATGGCAAGCAACAACATGCTGCCCCATATAAATAACCCAACCAGCCCTGGGCGTCTTAATTTCTTTATATTCTCTTGATTTTTAAACATTAATAAAAATAGTAAAATCATTGCGGAACCAATAAGCATCAACACAACAAGTGATCGAATATTCCATTGAAAAACGTGGAGCCAATGCCGATTAAATATAAATTGTTGATCAATCAACTTTTTATTGATTAATTTCATATTAAACAGCGTGTCATGATCATTTGGCTTTAGCTTTAATGCTTTTAAAAAATGAACTTTGGCAAGTGTAATTTCGTTTAATCGAAAATAAGATGCGCCTAAATTATATTGATGTGAAAAATTATTGGGCGATGCTTCAACCAATCCATAGTATTGACGCTTTGCATCATTGTAATTTTTATTTAGGTAAGATTGTCTGGCTAAATTTTCTGAGGCCGTCACATGGATTACCAACATGGCAATCCAGCATAAAATCAACCGTGTCATTTTGCCTCCTTTTCAGTAATAATATGGTTTAATATTCGTTTGAGGCTTTCAGAATTGGAATGATTTGAATCCGATTGCTTTTCTTGAGAAAAACGAAGAATTTGAGAATTTTTTATCCACTGCATGGTTCCCTTAATGATTGGATCCGATAACTCTGCTCGAATAAGTGATAATTCTACATCTTTTGGGTGAATGGCATGATGATCATAATCGGTAAAATAGTTTAAAACATCCACCAAGATTTTCTCCATTTCATTAATGCTTGTTCCCTCAGAAAGGCCATGGATATGACGAATTATTTTTTTCCTTGTTTTTTGTTTGCTTGTTTTTGAAAAAAATTGTTTTGAATTCAAATAATTATAGAAAAATATCAAAATGAGGACGCTGTTGATTCCACTGAAGAGTAATATTGTCCATGTCTCATTAAGAATCGAAATGTTTTTATTAATGATTGAATTGTTCTTAAGAAATTGAATGTCTTCCTGAGCACTAAATGATGATTCTTTGGACGATAGATTTTCCAGGGTTGCGTTAAACGTAACGGGATTGGCCGTTAACAACACATAGTTCATCTCATCTTTTGAAAAATAAGAAAACTCAATGGGGGGAATGGTCAGTTCCCCGGTGATTTTTGGAATGATGACGTACTCAAATATTTGAGTATTTATATTTGCACTCGCATCTGTTTTTGGTGCTGACAATACTCGGTATTGAACGGTATCTTGAATCACTGGTGGCAATATGGCTTCGGTATTTCCTGTTCCTTGAATCGTCAACTTAATTTGAATCGCATTTGAGTCAGCATTTAGGTTTGGTGAGCTAACGCTCATGGTATACGATCCAATAGCCCCAGTAAATGAATCTGGAACAGGCTCTGGTAATTCATTGACATTAATGGTTACTGGCTCTGATGCAAGTTGATACTCTCCTGAAAATGGATCAACCACAAAACGAGCAATTAAAGGTGGAATACTTAATGCACCAACATTAAGTGGACGAATGGTTTTTTTAATTAGCTCTAGCTCATAATATCGTTGCCCATTTTTTCGAACAACTCGTTCAGAGGCAATGGGCAATGCGTTTTGCCAAACACCCGTCATATCTTCTTGATCTATGGAAATAGAGCTCCATAGAGAAATTCGCCGGTAAAATTTTATGGAATATTCAATGTCTTCCCCTAGGTAAATATTATTTGTTGAAATATGTGTTTCAATAAAAATATTTTTTGTTTGCTGAGACTGCCTTGATCGAATTGATGATAACTGTTGCCGGGATCTCCCTTGAGCCGGTGACGATGTGTTTCCATCACGAACAACAACTCTTAACGGCTTTGTTGAATAAGTTTTACCCTTATAAACGATGGTGAATGGATCGATAATAAAAATACCTGATTTAATGGGCCTTAATGAATAATTGTATTGGCGATTTCGATTTGCAACACCGTTAACATAAGAAAAAGATGATGACTGACTGGTCGATACCGTATTAAACATGCTCGATAAATTGGGCTGTTGAATATTTTTGTATATGTCTTTATCAGCACCACTCACCGATAAGCTTAATGTAATTATTTCGTTTTCATAAATTTTTGATTTGGATATGGATGCTGAAATTTCAAATTTTTCTTCTGAAAAGGACATAATAGAGGCGGCTAAAATAGTTAAAATAACATTCTTTACCATTCGGCTTCCTCAAATAATTTTGTTTGCTTTTTTTGTTGCTTTTCCCTCGCCTCTTTTTCTGCATTATCAACCAAATATTGAATTTGTTGCTCACTTAATTCTTTTTTGGATTTGTTGTTGTTATTCTCTTGTTTATCTAAACCTTCTTGAGTTTCGTCAGCGGGCCGGCTAGCTGTGCTTTGTTCTTCGCTATCTTCGTTGCTATTTTCTTCATTGTTTTGGGCTGTTTCTTCTTGTGAATTATCGTTATTTCTTTCACTGCTATTTTGTTGTTGTTGCTGCTGTTTCTGTTGTTTTTTTCGTAGCGCAATCTCAATGTTTTGTTTGGTTTTTATGTGATGGGGGTTCCTTCGCAATACCTCTTTATAGGCTTCCAATGCTTTTTTCATATCATTTTTTTTCAAATGTGCCGTTCCAAGATTATAATAGGCCTCAATTTTTTCTTTTTCAGAAAGATTATCGATGGCTTCTTGGTAAGCCTTGATTGATTTATCGTGATCTCCAAGTTTGTAATATGTATTGCCTAAATTGTATATGACTTTTCCGTTGTCTGGGCGTTTATTTAACGCCAATTTAAATTCAGATTCTGCTTTTTGGAAATTTTGATCATTATACGCTGATACCCCTGGATGGCTCGCATTCACGGGGTGAGAAACAACCATTATTAATGCCATTGCGATAATGCTTTTCGCATACTTTATTTTTACTCTTGGCAATATATACTCCACCATTAAGCATAATAATGCCATCAATAATACCCAATGATAACGATCAATTTTTGTGACCAACTGTTTTTCTTCCAATTGTTGAGTTTCAATTTTACTCAATACCAAATAAATTTTTTCTGCAACGAGCGGACTAACATCACCATTGATAACAATGCCATTTAATGACTCTGCCAACCGTTCCAATTGTTCATCAATTCGTTTGGATAATACAATGTTTCCGTTTTGATCTTTCTTATATCCAATGATGTCATTGTTTTCACCACGTTGGGGAATTGGCTCACCTTGTAAACGTCCCAAACCAACAACCACAGAGCTGATATTTATTCCTCGAAATAAATCATCAATTTCTTTTTGGTCTATTTTTGGTGAAAATTCCCCATCTGAAAATATAATTAGTGTTGCAGATTGACTAATGCTGTTTTTCTTTACGGATTCTTTGACCACTTTGAGTGCATTTGTAATATTTGACCCAGACGAGCCAATCATCCCAACAAACATGTCATCTAAAAATAGATCCACCGCGGACATGTCGGTGGTTAATGGCAAATACGTGTAGGCTGTATTTGCGTAGGGAACAATGCTCATGAAATCATCCGTTAATTTGGGCAATAATTGTTGAATATGATATTTTGCTAAGTCCAACCGAGTTTTTGCACCGTCTTCGGCCAACATGCTCAATGATGTATCCATAATGAAAAATACCTGACGCCCCTCTCTTTCGATGGTTTCAAAATGCTCCCCGTATTGAGGCCTCATCAATGCAACAACAATAAAAAATAAGGCAAACAGAACCAATATCTTTTGCCAAAAATAATTCCCAGAGTCACTGAGTCGAATGGATGTTCTCCAATTTTTCTCGGATTGGAACACCTGCCATAATCTTGATCGATCCTTCAGTCGAAAGTAATACAGCATTCCTAAAATTGGAATAATGAAAAACGCCCAAGCACCATGAATAAAATCAAACATGATTACGTTCTAACCCCAATCAATGCTGTTAATGTGATGATTTCACGCACAAGTACCAACAAGCCAATAAGTCCTATTAAATAAGGAAATAAATCCAGTACAATAAAATTCTTTGATGTTTGAATGACTGTTTTTTCTAAGGCATCAATGTCCTGGTATACTTTATTCAACTCCTCGGTATTGGTTGCATTAAAGAATTTTGCGTTTGTTATTTCCGAAATTTCTTTTAGCACAGTATCATCAAACTCAGTCAGCACCAACTGCCCATTGGGATACCTCGCATACCGCTTGCCATACGTTGGATGATATATTGGGATTGGGGCACCTTTTTTATCGCCAATCCCAATGGTATACACTTTAATGCCTTTTTTACGGGCCAATTTTGCAGCAGATATTGGATCTATTTGACCGGCATTATTCACCCCATCTGTAATTAAAATCAATAGTTTAGATGTGGCTTTGGCATTTTCCAATCGATTGACGCCTGTGGCAATGGCTAAACCAATGGCGGTTCCATCGCCTGCAGCCCCCACTTTGGTTGTATTGATATGGTGATTGATAATATTGTGATCATAGGTAATGGGAGACTTTGTTAATGCATCGGAACCAAATACAATTAAACCAACACGGTCATCCTTTCGTTTACGAATAAAGCGTTGCAATGTCTCTTTGGCAACTTCCATTCGATTTTTAGGCTTAAAATCTTCAGCATTCATGCTTCCAGAGGTGTCGAGTATGGCCACAATATCGACGCCTTTTTTGGTATTATACTTTTCAGCCTTTATCCATTGGGGTTGGGCCAATGTAATAATTAGCAGAATAATCGTTACGACCTCTATTATGTGGGATGCTTTTAAATAATTGGCAGCTTTTGATGATGCCAAGGTTTTCATCCATGACGCCTTTGGAAATCGAATGCTATGGGTGACTTTGATGGATCGAAAAAATACCATTAAGGCAATCACTGGAATCATGAGACATAGAATAATGGGGAATTTAAATATCATTGATCAACCTTTTTTATTACCTCAATCACTTGATTGATCGTATTGTCTATGTTTGGCATATTGAGCTCTGGATTTTGGCTAAATTTATAATGGTCCATTCGTTTTGAAATGGCCAATATCATCTCTGTTACCTCTGATGGCAATCGTTTGGATTTATTTAATAATCGACTCATTTCAACGGTTGTCGCATCCAATACATTAATGCTGGTTCGATCGGAAATATAGGTGCAAAAAATTTCGGTTAGTTGAAAATAGCTTTTTTTAATCACCATTGGATCATTGGATAATTGTCGCTTTAAACTCTGAATATTTTTTAACGCAATGCTCATTGGTGGCTCTTTTATTTCGTCGGATATGGCCAGCCTAATGGCTTGTTTTTTCTTCCATGCCATAACCGCCATGATGCCGATCACAATCACTGTTAATGCAATGGTTAATAATACCCAATTAACATGCCAAATATTGAACACAGGGGAGATATCGTTCAACTCATTTGCTGTGGCACTTAAAACAGATACCAAATTAAAAAAAATAGGATCTAGATCCATGGGCGCTAACCCATTCATTTCAGTTAAAGATACCGTTGGAATCATTAGAGATTCCACTGAAAACACTTGCACCTTAAACTGATGCGCGGTTGCTGTTGGGCGCCGATCGATCGTTGATTCAATGATTTCAAGCCCATTAAATGACGGCTCAATGGATGCAACGATATCTGATGGCATCTCAATGGTATACGTGAAGGTATCCCCAACCGAAATATTCGTGGTTGAAACATAGTGCTTTGGGACCCCAATCCCCAGAAACGATGCCATTAAAACCATTACTATTACTTTCATCTTGATTTAAAATATTGTTGCAACGGCTGAATCAGCTCATCCGTTGTGGATAGATTTAATGGGCGCACGCCCACACTTTGGAACATCCGATCTCGCCTTGTTCGTCGACTATTTAGAACACTTTGAATCGTGGATTGAAATGATGGGGTGTTGGTATCACAAATCACTTCTTCACCTGTTTCAGCATCTTTTAGTAATACAGTCCCTGCACTCGGAATGTGCTGCTCAATAGGGTCCTGAATAATCACTGGAATAACATCATGTTTTTGAGCCAACCGTCGAAAATCAGTGTCATAATTATCACAAATGAAATCGGACAATATAAAAATGATGCTTTTTCGACGAATCGCATTCATAAGCGTTTGACATAACTGACGAATATCGGTTTGATTAGACGCCGCTTGATGATTAACCAGTCGGGATAGAATAGCGTACATGTGCTGCTTTCCTTGTTTTGGGGGAATAAATGATTCAACCGTATCCGTAAATAATGCCAACCCCACCTGATCCCCATTGCTAACCGCAGAAAACCCTAAGATGGCTGCCAATTCCAACGCCCGATCCAATTTCGACGCTGCCCCACTTTGATAAAATTGGGATTGGCTCATATCAACCGCTATGATAGCGGTCAGGTCTCTTTCTTCTTCAAACTCTTTAATGTAAGGCTCATTTAGTTTGGCTGACACCGCCCAATCAATGCGCCTAACATCATCGCCAATAACATACTGACGCACTTCATTAAAATGAACGCCTTGACCTTTAAATCGGGAATGATAGGCGCCACTAAATACGGAATCCACCCACCCCTTTGTTTGAATATCAATGGTTCTAATCTTTTTTAAGAGTTCTTCGGCGTCCACTATGGAACCTCAACATTCCCCAAAATAGTGCGAATGATTTTGTCGGCGGTCATGGATTCAGCCTCTGCAGCAAATGTTAAGTTTAATCGGTGCCTTAAAATGTCATAGGCCAAATATTTTATATCTTCTGGAATGACATAATTTCTTCGTTGCAAATAGGCATAGGCTTTGGATGCGGCGATGAATGCGAGGGTTGCCCGTGGAGACGCGCCACAGCGAATGTAGGGCTTTAACTGTTCCAACCCATGATTTTCAGGAAATCGGGTGGCATCAATTAAGCGAATCACATACTCACTCACTTTTTCATCAATGTACATTTGACTGGCCAATTGTTGAATAGCTGGGATGATTTGAATATCAACCACTGGCTGATCAATGTTTGGAAATCCTGTTTGAAACCGTTGAATAATTTGCTTTTCTTCGTCTTTTGATGGATAGGTCAACACGGTCTTAAATATAAATCGATCCATTTGCGCTTCCGGTAATGGGTACGTTCCATCTTGATCGATGGGGTTTTGAGTGGCCAACACAAAAAATGGGTTGGGCAATGCATGCGTATTGTTCCCAATGGTGACTTGCTTTTCTTGCATGGCCTCCAACAATGCACTTTGTACTTTAGCAGGTGCACGATTAATTTCATCGGCCAAAACAAATTGAGAAAATATAGGGCCTTTTTTTGGATCAAAGGTTTGCTGCTGAGCATTATAAATTTGTGTGCCCACAATATCACTTGGCAACATGTCTGGTGTGAATTGAATGCGTTTGTAATCCCCACCCAATAATTGGGACAATGTACTAATAATGAGGGTTTTCGCCAACCCCGGAACACCCTCAAGGAGCACATGCCCATTGGCAATTAAGGCCACCAAAATTTTTTCTAGCACATCACTTTGCCCAACAATCACGGATTGCCATTGTTGATTCAGTATGGCCAGTTGATCATTGGTTTGTTTAATTTTATCACCTGTTGATTGCTGGTCATTCACCACTTGATTCATGTTATATCTCCATTTCCCCAAAATTATTGAACATTTTTTTATATATATTATATTCTTTCTTGTGATTTAAGAAAAGTTTGAAATTAAAAAAAATAAAAAGTAAAATTATGTCAGTAAATCAAATTTATGATTACAGAAAGGGGTGAATGTTTAAATCAAAACAAAACACATTTTCAACTTTATAAACAAAAAAATAATTAAGGAGATTATTATGAAAAAATCAATTTTATCATTCGTATTCGTATTAGTATTAGCAACTGTTGCAAGCGCAGCACCAAGATTCGGTATCATTGGTGAGCAAGAAGGTGGATTGGGTGCATTTATCACTGATGACATGTACAACGCTCAAGTTACGTTTAGCAACTCATCTAATGATGCTTCACAAAAAACTGAAACCACTGCTATTAAAGTGGGTGCAAACTACAAAATCGCTTTGGATTCAGTAACGGCTTTAACCGCTGGTGTTAACTACCAAACCGTATCAGGTAAAAAATCCGGTACTGATATTGATAAAAATAATACACTTGCAGTTTCTGCAGGTTTTGAAAGAGCATTATCTTCAAACATTGTGTTAACTACACAAGCGGATATTTACTCTCAAAAAACTAGTACAGAAACTGGAACAGAGATAAAAACTACAACTCTTTTCTCAAACGGAAGAGTTGGTGTTGCTTACTTATTCTAAATTTCTTAAACGAAATTAAACACAAATTAAGGGTCGCAATTGCGGCCCTTTTTTTTGTGTGATTTTTTCTGCCTTTTTGGGTATAACTATATTATGAAGCATGCCATCATTTTTGGAGGGTCTGGGGGGATTGGCCAAGCCATTCTCAATCATTTAGTGAAGCAATACCCGGATATTAAAATCATTGCCCCATTAAGAAATGCATCGAACCAACCACGGATACCACAACCTCAAACCGTTGATTTTATTGACTGGGACCCAACCAATGAGCAATCATTGATTGATGGCTTAGCCCCCTATTCTGACCAGCCATTTGACCTTTGCCTTTCAGCCATTGGTGCACTTCAAAATGAAGCCCATGTTCCTGAAAAAAAACTAGCGCAATTAAATATTGATCATTTTTTATGGTCGTATGAATGCAATGCATTAAGTCACGCGATGATACTTAAACATATTGCTCCAAAAATGAATAAAAAAGAACCATCCATTATGGGCTTTTTGTCCGCTCGTGTTGGAAGCATTGGGGATAACCAATTGGGGGGTTGGTATTCCTACAGAGCCGCAAAAGCAGCATTAAATATGATTATTAAAACCGCCGCCATTGAAATGAAGCGTTTTAATAAGCATCTCAGCATCATTGGGATTCACCCGGGCACTGTGGATACCCATCTATCAAAGCCGTTTCAAAGCCATGTGCCAGAACATAAATTGTTCACACCAGATCAATCCGTTCGTTATATTTTTGATAATATTATCGATAAAGTTACCGTGGAAAATAGTGGTCAAGTCTTTGCATGGGATGGAGAAAAAATACCGGAGTAATTCGGTTATAATCAAATGATGCATGTTCTACTAACAGGCGCAACGGGTTATATCGGAAAACGACTGATTCCTGTTCTTCTAAAAGAAAAAATTAAGGTCACATGCTTGATTCGACAAGAAGAAATGGCACCCTACTTTTTAAATCTTGGTTGCAATGTCATGATTGCCGATCTTCAATCCGGAAGCGGCATTGAATCCGTACCAGAAGATATTCATATTGCGTATTTTTTGGTCCATGCCATGAGTGATCGCGTGGATGACTTGTCCGATATTGAATCGGCGCTGGCACTGAATTTTAACAAAATGCTTAAAGCGACCCAATGCCGTCAAATCATTTATTTGAGTGGGCTTGCCAATCATGATAACTTATCCAAACATTTGCAATCACGGGTGAATGTGGAAACTATTTTGATGCAAAGCAATATTTCAACAACGGTATTACGATCGAGCATTATCATAGGGTCTGGGTCTGCCTCCTTTGAAATTATTCGTGATTTGGTTGAAAAACTGCCTGTCATGGTGGCTCCTAAATGGATTAACAACCGGTGTCAGCCAATATCAATTCATAATGTCATTCAGATATTACTTAACGTCATTGATGAGCCAAAATGCATGAACCAAGTGTTTGATATTGGTGGCTCAGATATTTTAACGTTCAAAGAAATGATGCTAAAACTTGCCAAATTTCGACAGTTAAAACGATCCATCATATCCGTACCAGTGCTTAGTTTAAAGTTGTCCTCAATGTGGCTTTACTTTGTTACTAGTACCAATTTTTCATTGGCCAAATATCTGGTGGATAGCATGAAAGAAGATAGTATTTGCAGTGATAATAATATAAAATCGGTTCTTTCCATTAAATATTTGGACTTTGAGTCTGCATTAAAACGAACATTTACACGAATTGAAGAAAATGCAGTCATCTCGAGTTGGAAAGATACCTGGCACATCACGAAATCAAAACAAATGGATAAATACATTAATGTTCCATTCTTTGGCTGCATTAAAGATACTCAAACAATTCTCATTAAAGACCGTGAGAAAACCATTGAAAAATTATGGTCCATCGGGGGTGATAATGGGTGGTATTTTTTAAATTCAGCCTGGAAAATACGGGGGCTTCTTGACAAGTTATTTGGTGGGGTTGGACTTCGAAGAGGCCGGACACACCCTTCCAAAATTAACCCTGGCGATGCACTGGATTTTTGGCGGGTCATTTATGCAAATAAAAAAGAAGGTCGATTATTGCTATATGCTGAAATGAAATTGCCTGGCACAGCATGGCTTGAATGGGCCATTGTGACCGAAGAAGATTTGGTTTATCTTAAACAAGAAGCAACATTTCGACCCAAAGGAATACTGGGACGAATCTATTGGTATGCGTTGTTTATTCCGCACTTATTTATTTTTAAAGGGATGGCCAAACAAATTGCCAAATAATTATTTCTGTTTTTGATACCTGAAAAATGCACAATTGGCTGATTTATTGACCCAAATATTGGATGCATATGTGCACTTAAATGTATCGTAATCGGGAAAAAATGCATCACACTCACAACGTTTGAAAATTTTTGTTACATGCAGCGTATGGCATGCCGGGTGAGCCAATGCCTCTTCGTAAATTTGAGCCCCACCAATCACAAAAATAGATGCATTGGGGTTGGCCATTTCCAATGCATGATCCAATGAACGGGCCACACTTGCACCGGATATTTCTGTGATTGTTTTGGATAATACAATGTTATCTCTATTTGGCAATGGCCGATAGGTTTCTGGAAGAGATTCCCATGTTTTTCGTCCCATAATCACAGTATTTTTCATGGTTTCATTTGTTCCAACGGTTAACGTTTTAAAGTGCTTCATGTCTGTAGAACACTGCCAAGGCAACTCATTGTTACACCCGATACCATGATTTAAATCATGAGCCACAACCACATCAAATGTCATTACACGGCCACCTCAAACTTAATGAATTCATCATGGGTATAATTCGTGAGTTTAAAATCGTCAAAGGTTAAATCAAAAAAACCTTTATTGGCAATTTCAACCTGCGGCCTTGCCTTGGGTGTTCGTTTTAATTGTTCTTTAACGCCATCCAAATGATTTGTGTATAAGTGTGCATCACCGATGGTATGAATAAAATACCGAGGGGTTAACCCACACTCTTTGGCCAACATCATTAAAAGCAGTGAATAACTGGCAATATTAAAGGGCACCCCTACAGCCACATCCGCCGAGCGTTGATACAATTGCAAATCCAAATGACCGCTGGATAGATAACATTGAAAAAATGTGTGGCATGGGGGCAATGCCATCCGATCAATGTCGGCCACATTCCAAGCGGTTACAATATGACGGCGTGAATGAGGATTGTGTTTTAACCCCTCAATCAACTGAGAAATTTGATCCACATACGACTTTTTGATGGTGCCATTATTATCATCATATTTTTCCCAAAATCTCCATTGATAGCCATAAATGGGCCCTAGATTGCCATCGGCATCCGCCCATGCATCCCAAATCTTGGTGTTCAGATTATCATTAATGTTGGTTGCACCTCGAATAAACCAAAGCAATTCCTTGAGCATGCTGTCAAAATACACTTTTTTTGTGGTAACCAAGGGGAACCCGTCTCTTAAATCATAGCGGCTTTGCGTTCCAAATGTGGATAAGGTTCCAGTCCCAGTACGATCGGACTTTTCTTCACCATTGTCTAAAATATGCTGAATTAAATTGAGGTACTCTCTCATACGATTAAGTGTACCAAATGAATCTAAATTATGAAATGATGATTGACATTTAGAGCACAAATGCTGTGGTATACTAAGGCTATGTTTCCAAGGCCCCCGTTATATATTTCAGATGACGCAGATATTGGCGTTGATCGTTACAAAAAACGTCGAGAATGGCTCATGGCTCAATGCCATGGGCCAATTGTTCTGCTGGCGCCACCCCTTGGACCCAATCAACAGTATGCTTGGGCGAATTGTTATCAACCGGTATACCAAGATAGCTATTTTCTATATTTAACAGGAATCAACCAAACAGGGATTGCCATGATTCTTGATCCGTCCAATAATACGCAATCCATTTTCTTGCCCAAATATGCGGCAGAACGTGTCTTTTGGGAAGGAGAAACCTTTGCAACGGGTGATAAATTAACTGAAACGTTTTTAAAAAGCTCAGGATTTAACGATATTCAACCCATGGAAGACTTTCGACCCATGCTGAAAGAATTGGCAAAAAAATTACCGGTTTGGCACTTGCTTCTAGATTCCTCCAAAAAATCCTTGCCCCGTTATGGGGCATCGGCATTAAAACACTACCTTCGCCGAATTGGCGGAGCTTCATTTCAATATCAAAATATTTCACCAATGTCTTGGGAACAACGTTTGCAGCATGATGGACCCGCCATTGATTCATTGACTTCGGCCATTAAAAAAACAGCGGGGGCCTTTCTTTCAACGATTCAATCATCTTTTAATAGTGAAACCGAGTTGAGTGGGACATTAGTAGGGAATTTACTTAAAGAAACGCCCTATGGCCTGTCTTTTTCACCCATTATTGCCAAAAATGAAAACGCGGCCATCTTACATTATGGAAATAACAGCGCGCCATTAAAAAATGGGGACTTGGTGTTAATGGACTTTGGGCTTCGGTGGAATACAATGTGCACGGATGTATCTCGAACCATTCCAGTCAATGGCCGATACTCTGACTTACAGCGGCGGTTAATGACTATTGTTATCGATGCACAAATGAAAATATTGACCTATGTTGAACCTGGGATATCGTTTAATCAGTTAAATGATATTTCCTGGAAAATACTTGAAGATAATCTTAATAAAGATTTTATCTCTAAAGGTGGATCTGTAAATAGAGTTTATAAAAAACAACCGCATAATATTGGGCATTTCTTAGGTATTCAAGTTCATGATGGTGATTCAAATCGCGCGTATCGATCCCAACCGTTGAAAGAAAATAATATTATCACGATTGAACCTGGCTTATATGGTGAGTTTGAATTTAATGGCGAAACGATTCATTGCGGAATTCGTATTGAAGATAACCTGTTGATTACCAAAACCGGTCATTTGAATTTAACCGCAGACATCCCAAAGACATGTGAAGAAATTGAAAAAGCAATGAATGCTTAAGTTACGTCAGTGCCGATAATAAATAGGCATTATTTGAGCCCAAAGATTGGATGTAAATTGGACTTAGATCTTCAATAACTAAACGGTCTTTATTCAGCACCAGTGATTCTATAAAACCTGATATTTTATCACTGTGTTTTGCGTCTCGGTTTCTGTGAAACGTCACCTGCTTTAATAAACCATTTACCGAAGATGAGACCTGCCTTAATTGTTTTTCCAACAGAAATAATAAATTTTCCAAGGGTAAAACATGTGATTCAGACGTACCTTGATGCCTTTTTTCTAAATAATAAAATCCCGTCAATGACTCACTAAATGTCGCAGAATATTGAATGCTTACTGGAAAAAATACCCATTCGGTTGTATTTAGATATTGTTCATCTACATATGATTGATTTAACACTATTTTAGGCATCTGATGTAGGGTATCAATAATAATGGATCTTATGCCATTTCCCAACCACTGCTTATTTAATGGCATGGTTATTGTTGGGGTTGTTGATGATTTTTTTGACTTAATTTTGAATGGCTTTAAAAATTCTTTATCAACCACATCTCGCCAATCCATGTAATTCAACGATGCATTGTTTATCACCAAATCGATGTCGTTGATTTCAATGCCTAAATTTAAACATTGTGATATATCTTTTTCTTCAATCAGTGTTGCATCAATCGAACATTGAACCTTGATAGAACCTTCATCAACTTTAGAATATTTCTTGGCAAATAGTTCTTTAATTTCAGCTATTTTATGGCCACTCTTTTTAAGTGATAATACTTCTTTTAATCGTAAAATATCATTATCTGTAAAATAACGGGTGTACCCAATGCTTCGTTTGACATTTTCAAGCAACCCTTCTGATTCATAATACCGAATTGTTCTTGGTGTCATATTTAATTTTTTTGAAATTTCGTTCATTTTATATAAGACTGGTTTTTTTTCTAGATCTTTTTTGATTTCCGTCTTATAGTTTTTCATATGGGTAATCATAACATAAAAGTATCAGCCAGTATTTTATCCGCGAATTTCCTATCTTTAGGAAATGAAATTGAGTCTGTCGAAAATGCAGGCGTTGATTCTCTTCATTTGGATGTTATGGATAATCACATGGCCCCCAGCTTGTCCTTTGGGCCACCGATAATTAAGCCCATTCGAAAAATAACCTCCTTACCTTTGGATGCACACTTGATGATTGACGCTCCGTGGTTATTTTTTGATGCTTACATTGACTGCAATGTTGATGAAATTTGCTTCCATATTGAGGCTTACAGTAAAACCGTAACTCCTCACGAACAAATTATGACAACATCTAGAACCGTAGATACGGTTGATTACCAACGTTTAGAAAAAGATATTTATTATTTAAAAACACATGACATTAAGCCGGGAATCACCCTCAACCCAAATACGCCTCCAGATGTGTTAAACCCCATTTTAAATCAAATTGATAGTGTATTGGTAATGAGTGTTCACCCTGGATTTTCTGGACAATCTTTTATTGAATCATCTGTGGAAAAAGTTCAGACCATTCGACAATCATTTCATGGCGATATTAAAGTGGATGGGGGTGTCAATAATACCAACGCCAAGAAATTAACAGACGCTGGAGCCAATGTATTGATTTCAGCATCGTATTTATTTGGATCTAACGATTATAAAACAGCCATTGATTTATTGAGATAACCCCCCCCATTTATTGTGTTAATTACAGCTCGATGTGCTTTTTTAGCTCATCAACAAGAGCGTCTTCACTACGAAATCCGACAATTCTTGTCACTTCTTCGCCTTTGTTGAAAACGATGCAACAGGGAAGCCCTGTAATTTGATAATCAGCCGCGGACTGCTGATTATTATCCGCATCTAGCTTGCATACCTTAATTTTATCAACATATTTTTCTGAAATGGTTTCAATGACTGGCGCCATCATTCGACAAGGCCCACACCACTCGGCCCAAAAATCGACCAATACGGGTTGATCATTTCCTAAAACTTCTGTTCTGAAGTTATCATCTGTTGCTACTAAAACTGACATGTTCTACCTCCTCATTTAAATGTATCGAAGCAAATCAAAAATTGCAATCTTTGATAACTTAAGAAAATAGTTGCTGATACTCTGATAATGCAAAAGAATCCGTCATGCCAGAAATGTAATCGCATATGATCCGCTCTTTTGAATCTGTGCTCATTTCTGCATAATATTCTTTGGGAATTAATTTAAAATCGGAGGATAGTGCCAAAAATAATTGCCGTATAATTAACTGGCCCTTCTTATTGGATCTGTAAATTTCATGGTTTGAATAATAATGATTGAACAAATACTCTCTAAGTTCATCAATACCGGCTCGAAATTCTGGTGAAAACATAATCAAATCCTTATTGGTTAAAGACTCTAAATCCTTTAGCGATGTGACACCGGATCTTTGAATGTTTTGTTTTGAATTGGAAATAGCATTTCTTATTTGGTTGGTAATCAATTTTGAATTCATTAAGTAAACATACTGCTTATCTGTTAAATTGGTATATTCTGAACAAATTTCATTGCTGTATTCACGCCAAATGGAAACATTTTTGATAAGGTCTGTATCTGATAAAATATTTGCTCTTATGGCATCGTCAACATCATGTGCCGTATAGGTAATTTCATCAGCAATATTAACAATTTGAGCTTCAAGTGATAAATAGGTATCCGACGGATCAAGGTCCGGTTGATCAAACGGCGTTCGGTGCTTTTGAATGCCACTTAACACTTCATAACTTAAATTTAAACCAGGGAAATTTGGATATTTTGATTCCAATAATTCTACAATACGTAACGATTGTTGATTGTGTTCAAAACCATTGTTGCTTGACATTAAGTCGTTCAAGGTTTCTTCGCCCGCATGACCAAATGGGGGATGTCCCAAATCATGTGCAAGGGCAATGGCTTCCGTTAGGTCTTCATTTAAACGCAATAATCTGGACATGTGTCGAGAAATTTGTGACACTTCAATGCTATGCGTTAATCTTGATCGAACATGATCCTTCTCGGTTGAAATAAAGACCTGTGTCTTATGTTTTAATCGTCGAAACGACTTTGAATGAATGATTCGATCTCGGTCCCTTTGAAAACACGTTCGTGTCAAATCCAATGGTTCTGAAAATTTTCGTCCTTTAGAGGCAATACTTTTTATTGCAAGCGGGGATAATACCTGCTGCTCAAGTTCCTCAAAATACTCTCTCAATTAACCAACCAAAGAAAAGCGATTAAACGCTTTAACGGCTGTATCAGCAGGAAGCAAATCCTTAATTGTTTTCTCTGGATCTTTTACAAATGTTTGCTCAACTAAGCAATTTTCTTTATAAAATTTTGTCAAACGTCCTTCAATAATTTTTTCTACCACCTGCTCGGGTTTACCTTCAGCAATGGCTTGTTTTCTTAATATATCAGACTCGTTTTCTAAATCAGTGGTTGGAACTTGATCAGAAGAAACATATGGAGGATTCATCGCCGCGACTTGCATTGCAATATCTCGTCCCACTTCTTCACCAATAGCATTTGAAAATTCCACTAAAACACCGATTTTTCCATTGGTATGCTCATAATCAGAAAATGAACCGGTTGTATTTAATTTCTTGTATTTGCCAACGTTAATGTTTTCACCCAATTGAAGTACCGCATCCGAAATCAATTCACTAACTTTAGACCCATTAATATTTAACTCTTTAATGTCCGAAGGCTCAGACTCATGTTCAGAAACAGCTTTTGCAATTGTTTTTCCTAGCTGAACAAAATTGTCATTATTCGCAACGAAATCAGTTTCACAGTTTAATTCCAATATAACGGCTATATTATTGTTAATATAAGTAACAACACGCCCCTCTTTGGTAGAACGATCTGATTTTTTAGCTGCTTTTGAAAGACCTTTTTCACGCAACGATTTTACAGCCGCATCTAAATCGCCATTGGTTTCTTCTAAAACCTTTTTGCAATCCATCATACCAACGCCTGTTTTTTCTCTTAATTCTTTTACTAATGATGCTGAAATAGACATGTGATGAACTCCTATTTAATTTTCAATCTCTTTTGACTCGTCATAACGATCTTTTGCAATTTTCTCATTTTGATTCGTCGTATCTGTTTCAACACCCGCTTGAGTACCCTCAAGAACCGCGTTTGAAAATACGGAGCAAATTAACTTAATCGCTCGTATTGCATCATCATTTCCTGGAATAGGGAAATCCAAATCTGAAGGATCACCATTGGTATCTACCAATCCAATCACTTTAATGCCTAATTTTTTGGCCTCTTTAATTGCAAGCTCTTCTTTGGTGGTATCAACAATAAATATCGCTTTTGGTAAGTATCGCATATCTTTTATTCCACCAAGATAATGGCGGAGTCTTGCTAACTTTTTTGTTTTTCTGGACGCTTCTTTTTTAGACAGCTGATCAAAAATACCAATTTTTTGGTCTTCTTCGTATCTTTTTAATTTCTTTACACTGTTACTAATCGTAACGTTATTGGTTAATGTGCCACCCAACCATCGTTGATTAACATATGGCATTTTGCAACGCTCAGCTTCAGAAGAAATGGCATCTTGTGCTTGTTTTTTGGTTCCAACAAACAGAATGACTCCTTTTTTACTCACCACATCCTTCACGAAATTATATGCATCTTTGATTAGCTCAACCGTTTGCTGCAAATCAATCACGTGAATGTCGTTTCGAGCTGTGTATATGAAAGTATCCATTTTGGGATTCCAACGTCGTGTTTGATGCCCAAAATGAACCCCTGATTCTAATAATTGCCTCATTGAAACTGGGTAGTCTTTGTATTTATCGTCTGTTTGTTTATCGTTTGCCACTAATAGCCTCCTTGCAAAATTGTATATTAAACCTGGTCAATGCCTTAGTCAAGTACAAACCACTCTTTTATTGTTGTTGATTTTCTAATTTATTTGTCTTTTTTAAAGCAATGGTATTAAAAATTTGATACGCATCAAAAATACTATCGACAAAAATGGGGGTAACCTTTCTCTCTTTTGGCCATTCGGACTCGTTTAATTTGGGCAATATGCAAGAGTCAACGCCCATAAGGTCCATGGCACTTAAATATCGATCCAAGTGTGCAATGGGAAGAACTTCCCCCGTCAAACCAACCTCCCCGAGAATGCATAGTTGCTTGGGAAGCGGTCTTAAAAAATGTGATGACCAAATTGAGAAACAGATGGATAAATCAATATCGGGAAGTTGGGTTTTAAGACCACCAACCAAAGAAACAAAAATATCCTTTGTGGTTAATTTTAACTGAAAGAATTTATCTAAAATAGCGATCATTAAGTGTGATCTGTGAGAATCAACCCCTACAAAGGTTCTCTTAACTTGTTGATACCCTCCTTGAACCACCAGCGATTGCAGCTCAACTAACATACCTCGGGTACCAGATAATATGGATGTAATCACAGCCCCTGATAATGGGGCTTTATTAATATCAGAGATCAAGTTTTGACTATTAGTTAATTCTTCCAGGCCACTGCTTTTCATTCGAAATAATCCGGTTTCATTGGTTGTACCGTAACGATTTTTAATTGATCGAAGCATTCGAATAGACATCGAGCGTTCCCCTTCAAAAAACAAAATAACATCCACCATATGCTCGAGCATTTTTGGCCCAGCCAATTGCCCATCCTTGGTGATATGGCCAACCAAAATTCCAATGGCACCAATTTCTTTGACTGCCTTTATGAACATTGATGCACATAATCTCACTTGATTTAAGGCTCCAGGCATAGAAGTTAACTTATGGCTCATTACCATTTGAATTGAATCGAGAACAACAATGGCTGGCTTTTCAGTCATAATCATTTCGATTATGGCCTCCATTTCCGTAACGGCTGAAATATACAAATCTGTTGGAATATTTTCTGTTAAACGTTTGGCCCGTTGTTTGATTTGAATGGCTGACTCCTCGGCCGTAAAATAGAGAGTTTTTTGCTTTGTTTCAGCACAAGACAATAATGATTGCAACACCAACGTTGACTTTCCAATCCCTGGCTCACCACAAACCAAATTCACACTCCCGTGAACCCAACCATTGCCTAATACACGATCTAATTCACCAAACCCCGATGGAAAACGTATGGCTTCTGGCTCTTTTACATCGTTTAACTTTGTGACCTTAAATTCGAAAGCGATGTCTGTAGAAGATTTTTTACTCGGTATTACGGCAACCGGCTCCAACGTATTCCATTCTGAACATTGGTCACATTGGCCTTGCCATCGAACATATTGAGTGCCACATTCAGTGCACTCAAATGTTGTTTTTGCCTTAGATGGCATTAATAAGTTCTTTGGAAGTTAATATGTTATCTTTCTTTGCCTTTGGCTTTAACTGGCGAATGTTAAAGGTTACTTTTCCTTTGGTGATGTGACAATTGATGGATACATCATGTTTAAGATTTCGCTTCAATAATGCGTCGGCCATTGGATCTTCTAAATTTTCCTGCAATGAACGTCTTAATGGCCTTGCTCCCATTCGTACATTTGTACCTTTTTCGGTAATTAATTCAACCACTTTTTTATCAACTTTTAGACGAATATTCTTATGGCTCAATCGTGTTGAAAGTTCGTCAACCAATATATTTGTAATTTTAATTAACGACGCCTCGCTTAATGATTTGAATATGACAATATCATCAATACGGTTTATAAACTCTGGTCTAAACTCTTTTGAGATTTCATCTTGCAACTTCTGCTTCATGTGAGAATAATTTGCATCTTCTTCGGAAACCGTTTGAAACCCGAGGGATGTTGTTTTTTGGATGAATTTTGCACCAACATTGGATGTCATGACAATAATGGTATTCTTAAAATCAACTGTTCTTCCGTTTGAATCAGTTAATTGCCCATCTTCAAGTATTTGAAGTAAAATATTGAGAACATCCGGGGATGCCTTTTCTACTTCATCAAATAGAACAATAGAGTACGGCTTTTGACGAACCGGCTCTGTTAATTGCCCACCATCATCATACCCCACATAGCCTGGGGGAGAACCAATAAGCCTTGATACGGTGTGTTTTTCCATGTATTCAGACATATCGATTCTTACCATGGCATCCTCTTTTCCAAAAAGATCCACCGCCATTTGCTTAGCTAACTCTGATTTTCCGACACCCGTTGGACCTAAAAATAAAAAAGACCCCGTTGGGCGTTTTGGATTTTTCAAGCCTACTTTTGATCGCTTAACAGCTCGAACAACCGCTTTAACCGCTTCTTCTTGGCCGATTATTTTCTTGGTTAATTCTCTGTCCATTTTCAGAAGCTTTTCTGACTCTTCTTGAGTTATTTTTGTGACTGGAATACCTGTCCACAAAGCAACAACCTCAGATACCACTTGAGAATCTACAACTTTTGCCGCATACCGCTTTTCTAAGTCGGTTAGCCCATCCGTCTGTGACACTAAATCTTTTTGTTTATTTTTTAATTCCAAAGCTTGCTCAAAATCATTTTTTTTCTCCGCCAGTTCTAATTCTGATTTTAATATCTCCAGATCTTTAAAAACTTGCCGTGATTCTTTAGATAATTTTGATGACTCTAACATTACTTTGGATGCAGCTTCATCGATGACATCAACGGCTTTGTCTGGCAACTGTCGGTCTGTGATAAATCTTGACGACATTTCAACAGCCTCATCAATAGCGTCTTCAGTGATAATCACATCATGATATTCTTCATATCGTGATTTTATTCCACGAAGTATTTCAATGGTTTGGTCTGTTGAAGGCTCTTCAACCAAAACAGATTGGAATCGACGCTCTAGTGCACCATCGCCCTCAATATGCTTACGATATTCATCCAATGTTGTTGCACCCACACACTGAAGCTCTCCTCGAGCAAGCGCTGGTTTAAATAAATTTGCAGCATCTAAACTTCCCTCAGAACTTCCAGTCCCAATAATGGTATGCAATTCATCAATAAATAAAATCACATTGCCGGACTTACGAACTTCTTCCATGATTTTCTTGACTCTATCTTCAAACTCTCCTCTGTACTTGGTCCCCGCCACCAATAAACCAAGATCAAGTGTAATTAATCGCTTATCTCGCAGTTTATCAGGAGTTGTTTTAAGGTGCAGTATTTGAGCCAAACCCTCAACAACAGCCGTTTTCCCTACACCCGGCTCACCTGTTAACACCGGATTATTTTTTGTTCGTCTAGATAAAATTTGGATGACCCTTTCTAGTTCTTTTTCTCTTCCAATCACCGGATCCAGCTTCCCTTCTTTTGCCAATGCGGTTAAATCTCTTCCAAACAAGTCTAGTGTTGGTGTAGGAACCATTGACGAGGTCTGCTTTGCTGAATCAACCCGTTTCCCCAGCGCCAAAAATAATGCCTCTTTGAACCTGGCGCTTTTTAAGCCCATCTCTTGGAGAACTTTGGCAGCAATGTTTGTTGGGTCTCTAAAAATTGATAAAAATAAATGCTCTACATTTACGTAATTATGCCCCAGTTTTCTAGCCTCATCCCAAGCGTTTGATAAAATTTGCTTTGCTTGCTGAGTAAAGGGTATGTTTGGGCTAACATCCCCAGCCCCACTCAATTCCAATCGCTCTTCAACTGATTTTCGAATATCGCCCGGAGAAATATTTAAGCTATTTAATGCTTTTACAACAATGTTTTCATTATCAGAAATAATGCCCAGTAGTATATGCTCTGTCCCTACATAGGTGTGATTAAATCGCTTGGCCTCTTCTTGTGCGACCATAATGGCCTGTATTGCTTTTTCAGTAAATCTAGAAAACATAGTATTCTCCCTCTAATTCTTGACTATTACCATAGTATTAAATTTAGCCTCCGACCACAAGTTTTGATTAAAATATTTCAAAAATAATAAATATCTTGTATTTTTTATATATGAGCTCTCGAGTTATTTCAGTTGCAAATCAAAAAGGAGGGGTTGGAAAAACAACCACAGCACTAAATCTTGCAGCATTTATCAGCGAAACCGGAGCAAAGACACTATTGATTGACTTGGACCCACAAGCAAATGCATCCTCAGGCATTGGCATTGACTTAAAAAAAGTCACTCACTCCGTTTACGATGTCCTATCCAATGATGAAACGATTGAAAACTGCATATACCCAACCGCATTTAACAACCTTCACATTGTTCCTTCTTCAGCAAGTCTAGCAGGGGCAGAAGTAGAGCTGTCATCCGTTGTTTCACGTGAAACAATATTGAAGCAGCGGTTATCCACAATTTGTCCACTTTACGACTATATAATCATAGACTGCGCACCATCACTGGGACTGTTAACCTTAAATGCATTTTCATTTTCAACAAAACTTGTTATTCCTGTTCAGTGTGAATTTTTTGCACTAGAAGGACTTGCGAAATTAACCAATACCGTGCAGTTAATAAAAGAGCGACTAAACCCCGACTTGTCAATCTTAGGAATATTGCTCACCATGTTTGACAAACGAACATCGCTAAATCGACAAGTTGTGCTTGATGCAAAAAAATATTTTAATCAATTAATTTTTGATACAATAATACCTAGAAACATTCGCTTAGCAGAAGCTCCGAGTTTTGGATTGCCCATCGCTTTATATGAGCCCAAGTCTAGTGGATCAATCGCTTATTATCAATTGGCTAAGGAGGTCGTAACACGTGTCAACACAAACTAATCGATTAGGAAAAGGCTTGGACGCACTAATACCGAGTGTCATTCCAAATACACAATTAAATATTGAACAACTTCCAATAAGCCAAATAACACCCAATCCATTTCAGCCAAGAAAAGAATTTAACGAAACATCACTTAAGGAGTTGGCGCATTCAATTAAGCAACATGGCCTTGCTCAACCAGTTATTGTTCGTAAAGTAAATAGTGCTTATGAGCTTATTGTTGGCGAACGACGGCTTGAAGCCTGTAAACTCAATCACTTTGAAACAATCCCTGCAATCATTAAAAATATTACAGATCAACAATCATGCGAAATTGCATTAGTAGAAAATATTGATCGAGAGAATTTAAATATTATTGAAATCGCACAGTCTCTCAACAGACTAATTAATGACTTTAGCTATACACAAGAAACACTGAGCTCCTTATTTTCACGTTCACGATCAAGCATTGCGAATATATTGAGATTACTAAAACTACCCACAAGCATTCATGACTACATCATCCAAGGTCAGCTAAGCGAAGGGCATGCAAGAACATTAATAGACTTCTCAAATGATGAGGCATTATGTTTGCAACTTGCAAATGAAATTATTTCCAAAAAGCTTAATGTAAGGCAAGCCGAAAAATTAATTAAATCACTGAAAACGAAAAAAAAGCCGCAATCCAAACAACTCCAATTATTCGACAATTACATTGAAACTCTTTCAGAAAAATTAAACACCGATGTGCAAATTAAGCATCGAAAAAACCAACTAACGATCAGTGTAAGCTACGGACGATTCAAAGATTATATTGATTTTTTAGATCAGCTTTGTACGCTTGAAATCTCGCCATTTGAATCTTAAAGTATAAAAATTCATGGCCACTAGATGTCCTCATAGAAACAATTTCATCAAAATGTCTTAATATTTTTTCTTGGTTCAAAGAGATTGGAACCCAACAACTTGCAGATTTTAAAAACTGATGTTTTCGAAACATTGATAGATACATCAACAATTTCGGGGGCTTTGCAAATGCCTTCGCCGAAAAAGACGTGATTTTTGGCCCAGAATAAGCTTTTGTAAATAATTGAACATCTCCATCAAAGATCGTTAAATTCGTTAAATCTAGAGCCTCTTTCACATAATTTAAAAACAAGCGTTTCTTTTGCTTTGATTCAATGCAGATAATTTCAGATGTTCCAGCAATGGCCATTATAACTCCTGGCAAACCCGACCCAGAACCGAGGTCTACGTGAATTGTTGATCCATTAACTAACTCCCCTAAATTTAATGAATCCTGAATGTGATTATCTAAGAAATCGTAACTTTTTTTTGAGTAAATGTTTGTAGACTCATTGTATTCAAATAAATGAGACTTAAATAATTCAATCTTTTCCAACACTCCACTATCTAACATGGGCCATCACTATCATCAGGTCAGCCGGATTAATGCCCGCAATTTTTTGAGCTTCCAACATGGTTTTTGGACGACATTCAATTAGCTTTTGGCGGCTCTCATTCCTTAGACCCTTTATCTTGGAATAATCAAGGCTTTCAGGCAGGATTAAAGAGTTAAACTTATTCAATTTTTCAATCTGTCTTTGTTGACGCTTGATATACCCCTCATACCGAAGCTCCGTAACAGCCCTCTCAATGGTTTCAACATCAAATTTAAAAGCTAGTCCATTAACGATGTCCTGAAATAAAACTTCTGGGCGCTTAATTAATGATTCATATTTAATTTTTTCTACCCCATATTTATTCATTAAAGAAGGTGAAATATTTTCTTTCTTACAATAATAAATACAGTCATCTAAAGCTTGCTTTAAATTTCTAATAATAAGAATATCAGCATCAGACAACAACCCTTGAGAAAAAGCGAGTTCGGAAAGTCTAAATATCGCATTGTCTTGTCGTAATAAGAGCCGATGCTCTGATCGTGCAGTCATCATACGATAAGGTTCACTAATGATATTTTTTGAGGTCAAGTCATCAATCATTGTCCCAATATAGGATGTTTCACGTGAAACAATTATCGGAGATTCCCCACCAGCAAGTTTCGAAGCATTCATTCCAGCGATTAATCCTTGAGCTGCGGCTTCTTCATAACCTGATGTTCCATTTATTTGCCCAGCAAAGAATAAGTTTTTTATGGATTTGCACTCTAATGTCGGGTAAAGTTGATCTGGGAAAACAAAGTCATATTCCACGGCGTACCCTGGCTTTAGCATTTTACAGCCCTTTAATCCATCGATGGAATCGAGGATTTGACGCTGTACTTCTTCGGGCAATGATGTATTAAACCCTTGAATGTAGATCTCAGTTGTGGCCGATGCTTCTGGCTCAATAAACAAATGATGAGATGATTTTTCGCTGAAACGGACAATCTTATCTTCTAAAGATGGGCAATACCTGGGCCCAACGCCTTTAATCTGACCCGAAAACATTGGAGAGGCATGTAAATTATTCTCAATAATTTGATGAACCTCCGGATTGGTATTAGTTAAATAACAATCTATTTGATCGTTCTGTCGACCTGTATCCTTGGTTCTAAATGAAAAGTGTAAAAAACGACGATCTCCAGCTTGTGGTGTCATTTTTGAATAGTCAAGGGTTTCAGCACAAACTCTAGGCGTTGTCCCAGTTTTAAGTCGACCCAAACGCAACCCGGCCTGAAGCAATGCCGATGATAAATGATTGGATGGAGACTCTCCCATTCGACCTTCATTTTTTTGAGTTTTCCCAACATGGGTCAACCCCTTTAAATATGTCCCCGTTGTAATTACGATAGATACTGCAAAGAAGGATGTGTTCGATTGAGTTTTTACGCCCAGAACCACGTTGTTCTCAATGATTAAATCGGAAACCTCTTCTTCAATAATCTCAATATTTTGATATGAACGTATTTTTTTTTGAACATATTTTGGGTATTCATATTTATCGTTTTGAGTACGCAACGCTTGAACCGCTGGGCCACGTGAACTGTTTAAATATTTAATCTGAAGGTAGGTATTGTCTGCGGCTTCACCCATGATGCCTCCCATGGCATCTATTTCACCAACAATCTGCCCCTTGGCTGACCCGCCAATGGATGGATTGCACGGCATGCTGGCGGCCCTAGTAAAATCCAAACAGAATACGGCACATTTTTTCCCCATGCGAGCAGCCGCCAAAATAGCTTCAGATCCCGCATGCCCACATCCAACCACAATCACATCATACGTTGACTTCATTGACATATCATAATGAGGTCGATGTATTTTAGCAAGACGCAGAACTATAAAACAGTGTACTGGAAATGCAAGAAAATGGTCAGTCTTCCTTTAAATGGTTATAGATGATAATTTATGTGTATGAGTAAAGTGAACATTTGCGACTATTCAGATTACGACTACAAAACAGAATTTTGGACCAAAAAAAATAGAGAATACGAACACCAGCTAGAATTTAAGCTGGTGAATAAACTTTTAAAAAAATATTCAACCAATGGAAAAAGCATTTGCGATGCTGGGTGTGGATTTGGAAGATTATTTGAAAGTTATTGTCATTTATTTAGTGAATATCATCTGGTTGATTACGCAAAAAACCTATTGAAACAGGCAAAAGATATTTACGGAATGAAAAAAAATATTCATTTTTATAAACAGAGTCTTTATGAATTAAACATTAGTAAAAAAGCGGATGCGATAATATCCATTCGAACCTTACACCACCTTGAAGATGTGGATCAATTAATAAAAAAACTATATGACAATTTAAATGAAGGCGGGTGTTTGATATTGGATATACCGAATCATTATCATATAAAAAATAAAATAAAACGCCCATTTTCAATTAAAAAGAACAAAATTAAAGTTTCGGCGGGATATTTTAATTATAATCCACAATTTATCATTGAAAAAATTCAGGATTCTGGATTTAATATTGTTGATAAGCGTCAAGTTGGTTTATTTCGAGTCGGATTTATAAAACAAATTTTTCCACCGTCGATGTTAATATCTTTTGAAGGGATACTAAATATGCTTTTAAGCTCATTTAACATTGGTCCAAGTGTCTATATTGTAGCTAAAAAACAATGTGGATAAAATTGTGGAAAAGCACATAACTGACTTTAAGTAAGAAAAGAATTATCGTGGAAAAGTAAAATGATAACAAAAGAAAATTTATTAGAAAAATTAAAACAAGATTTAAGTGAACCTAACCTCCAAATATTCAAAAACTCTGTATCAGTTGAGCCTTCTGATGGAAAACTTATGCTCATTGTTTCTGATGTTTATATGAAACAATGGATAGAAAATAAGTGCTTTTCCCTTATTTGTTCATATGTTGATGAACCTGTTCAAATTGATATTCAAGAAAAAGAGGAAGAACTTCAAGATAATAGCCAATTGGAATTATTTCAAAAACCAGACCATCATCGACCATCTAAGTTTAACTCACTATTTACATTTGATCGTTTTATCGTCGGAAATAATAATCGATTCGCATTCGCAGCGGCTGAAGCCGTGGCAAAACGTCCAGCAAGAGCGTATAATCCATTATATATTTATGGGTCCGTTGGAATAGGAAAAACTCATTTGTTACACGCAATAGCCAATGAGATCTCGAAACAAAACTTAAATGTAAGGTTGGTAACTTCTGAAAAATTCACCAATGATTTGATTAATTCACTTAGAAACCGATCCACAACAGAATTTAAAAATACATACCGTTCTACGGATGTCCTTCTGATTGATGATATTCAATTTTTAGCCGGTAAAGAATCGACACAAGAAGAGTTTTTCCATACATTTAACGAACTTCATGGCCAAAACAAACAAATTGTGATTACTTCTGATTGTCCCCCAAATGAAATACCGACATTGCAAGATCGTTTAAAAACAAGATTTAGCTGGGGTCTAACGGCAGATATTCAACCACCAGAATTGGAAACTAGAATTGCCATATTAAGAACAAAAATGGAAGAAAACAAAACGGAGGTTTCTGATGAGGTTCTCCACTATGTTGCGTCTCAGATTCCAAATAATGTCAGAGAACTTGAAGGGGCGCTTAATCGAATTACAGCTTATGCTAATTTATTAGATTCAGATATTGACATTGTTGTTGCCAGTAAAATCATAAAAGATTTAATTAATGAACAACATAAAAAACCACTAACCATTCCCCAAATAAAACGACTGGTATCAACAAAATTAGATGTTAGTATTGATGACTTATCATCCAAATCAAGAACAAAAAATATAGCTCTAGCTCGACAAATAGCCATGTATTTATCTCGAGAAGTAACCAATATATCATTGTTAAAAATTGGGGATAATTTTGGTAACAGAGATCATACAACCGTTATGCA
>DBHX01000045.1:0-315 GCA_002296285.1 bacterium UBP8_UBA817 | reverse complement strand
AGATCATACAACCGTTATGCATGCCATCGATAAAATAAAACAACTTATAACATCCGATGAAACCGTAAAATCCATCGTGGATGACTTAACCCATCAGATACAAAAAGCATCCACATAAAAGATGTGGATGAACTGTTAATAAATAAAGTAAAAAAATATATGTGCATAAGTAATGACGTTATTAATAAAAAACTCACAAATTATACACATAGTTTATAGATAAAATAAACTCAAAATATGGACTTATCCGGATATTAAGATTACTATTATTACAACTAATTATATATATATATATTATTTAATAATAATATCTTT
>DBHX01000001.1:911-4796 GCA_002296285.1 bacterium UBP8_UBA817 | reverse complement strand
TAGCTCAGTTGGTAGAGCAACTGACTTGTAATCAGTAGGTCGTAGGTTCAATTCCTATCGCCGGCTCCATTTTTAATTGGTATTGAATTTAAATTTCGGGCTCGCTACTTTCATAGCTGCTCCCTCTCATACAAAATCCAATACCAATTAAAAACACATCGAAATAAATGATTGAGGGTTATCAAATATTCTAATTTAGTGAAAGATCAATAAGCTTTTGTTAAACTCAAACCATGATTATTATTTGTGTGGCTTTAGAAAAAGAGATCCCCCCCCTATTTAAAAAACAGTACCCAAATCATTGGGCACGAATTGATGCGCTTCAGTCTGGTGGGCTGCATCTTTATTTGGATCGATCTTATTTGGTGGTTGTTACGGGTCTTGGTCAATCATCATTTTTGGCCACCGAATGGTTAATTAATCATGTTAAACCATCTGAAATAGTGAATATTGGCACGGCTGGTTCCACGACCGTTGAATTGGGGAGCTGGGTGATGCTTCAGTCGGTTTCTCATGCTGATTGTCGTTTTGAGTGTCAAACTAAAACCAGTTTGCCAATTCCATATCATCTATTTTCTGTTGGTTCGGGAATAACCATCAATCAGGAAGATCCCTCAGTGTCAGGGGATGCCATTGATATGGAATCCTTTCATATGGCTCGTGCTTGTCAAAATACACCAGTGCCGTTTTCTGCCATTAAATATATTACGGATTATAACAATGCAAATACGCAAAGTGATTTCAATAAAACCCTTGATCAATTTCATGTTGCTTTTTTGGAGTTGTTACGTGGTTTGTCATTGCCAACGCCCAGCATTGCCGTTATTATTCCAACCTATAATCGGCCTCAAAAAACAATATCTGCCATTGAGTCCGTACTCAATCAATCCCATTCACCGCATGAAATTATTGTGGTGGATGATGGTTCTGAGCTTCTATTTGAATATGATCACCCTCAGGTTCATGTGATTCGATTAAATAAGAATCATGGGGTATCATATGCACGTAATATAGGGATTAATCATGCATCCGCTGAATGGATTGCGCTATTGGATTCGGATGATATTTGGAACCCCAATCATTTGGCTTGTATTACCAATTATTTGCATATTAACTCGCTGTGTCGATGGCTTCAAACCGATGAGCGTTGGATACGCAATGGAAAACATATAAATAAAAAAGCTTACCATCAAAAACCCATGGGTTGGGCATTTGAGCCATCATTAAAACGATGTTTGGTGTCACCATCGGCTGTGATGATTCATCGTTCATTGTTTGATTGGCATGGGATTTTTGATGAGCATCTTACCGTTTGCGAGGATTATGATCTATGGTTACGTTTTTCACGTTATATCCCTGTTGATTTTGTTCCTGAGATTACCTTGACCAAATTTGGTGGCCATGTGGATCAATTATCAACGGCATTTCCCGCAATGGATAAGTTTCGGTTGACGGCCTTAATGAAGCAATGGGCCAATCCATGGCCCAATATTGATCGTGATGGTTTACGAGCTGTTATTCAACAAAAATGTCACATCTTAAAACAGGGGGCTTTGAAACGTGGGCTATCAACGGACCCATATGATTGCATTGAGCAACAGCTCTTAGGATCTGATTAAGCGTTATTGTTGTTTAAATTAGATTATGTTTATGCTCATTAATTGAACTCTACACTCAAACGTGGGATACTGACCCCATGGTTAGTACAGCTCATATCAGTCGGTTTAATAATGAGTATCTTTTATGGAATTTAGATAATGATTTTCATTCTATAGAGCTATCGATTAAACAAAATGGTATTTTATGCCCGATAACTTGTATTGAATTCAATAATGAACGATACATAGTGGATGGGTACAAACGATACAATGCAGCTCAAACGTTTGGAATAACAGAGGTGCCATACATCACTATTTCACCAGATATTCCTATCTCAGAACTTGTATTTTCATTGCAACAGAGCCGGATTTTCTCATCAGTATTATTAAAAATTCGATTTTTTCGTATCTTTCAATTGTCTTTAGATTCTAGATTATGCAACCAGTTTCAGCTTCCCTACTATGCTCATTTAAAAAAAGATGTAGACCGTATTTTTGATTTGCCCCAATCGGCACAAGTTTTTTTGCATCAGAAGGGATTTTCTCTAAAAGAAATTGTTAATCTCTTGCATTATTCAAGGGATGTATTTCATCGATTATTGGTAGACGATTGTCATTTTCAATTTACCAAACGCTCATTTGATGAGGTGTTATCACTAACTACGGCACTGATGAAGCGGCACTCTTTATCGCTTGATCAATTAATAGAAAAAACAAATTATTCGGCGATTATTGCGAAGGACTTAACGCCACAGCAACGTCAAAAGCAATGGTTAATGAATTTAAAACAAGATGCAAGCCCAGTTTTATTGGCCACCCAACAAAAAATTGACCGGATGATTGCTGATATTTCTTTGCCGGCAAGGATCATCTATGATCGCACATTGGAGCATGCGGGAATTACGATACAATCTAGGGTTCAGACCCCTTCTGATTTAACTGAATTAACAACGGCCCTCTGTGATGACAATATTCGTCACCAATTGAATGATATGATGAGGCTCATATGAGCAATACATATTACCGTGATGGAAAAAAGACCGTAGAATTTGTCCCTTACAAAGGGGAAAAAATGGATACTTGTGCCACGATTCATGATGAATATGTTTGCTGTAATGTAAAAGTTCTCAAATCGGTTAGTAATTGCCCATTTGACTGCAGTTATTGTTTTTTGCAGAATTACCTCACCAATCCACAACTAGAAGTGGTGGATGAGCATGAAAAGTTGATTCAAGAAATTAAATCTAAGATTAAGGCCCAACCATGGCGCTTTTTTCGAATTGGTACTTGGGAGTTGGGCGACTCGTTGGCTTTAGAAAATGAAACAGGGCAAGCCCAAAAGTTTATTGACTACTTTTCAACAGTTAATAACGCTGTGTTAGAACTTAAAACCAAGTCGGATGTGGTTGATCCAATTTTAAATTGTAAGCATAATCAAAAAACGGTGGTGTCATGGTCAATGAATACGGACTACATTATTCGAACGGAAGAACACAAAACCGCGTCGCTTAAAGACCGAATGGTCGCGATAAAAAAAGTGGTGGATGCCGGGTATTTGATTGGACTCCATTTTGATCCGATGATTATGTATGATGATTGGGCGAATGATTATAAGGATCTTTTAACACAACTGGCTCATATTGTTCCTTCAAATCAAATTGCATGGTTGTCCATTGGGTCCCTTCGATTTAATCCAGAGCAAAAACGTTTGATTGAAAATAACTTTCGTGGATCTAAGTTAACCTGTCAAGAAATGGTGAAGGGGTCGGATAACAAGGTTCGTTATGTTAAACCGCTACGAATTGAAATGTATTCATTGATGTTTAATAAGATGAGAGAATTGTGGGGGCAAGACCCTTTTATATATTTATGCATGGAACGTTGGGATATGTGGGATAAAATTATGGATATTCAACCACGCGCAATTGGTGAACTGGACTATATGTTTGCCGATCATTTTCATCGATTTTTTCCATCAGTAAATCCTCAAATTCCTAATTTGGATTTGTATATGAAATATCAATCGACCTAACGGGTATATTTGTAAATATTGTTAATCAACTCATTATAAGCGTCGTCTTTTTTTTGTTGGTTGGTGGATATTAATCCTTTGGTTATGTATTCTTCCATGTGTTTTTTTATTAATGTTTTCATTGCAACTCGAAGAGATTCATATGTTGCGGTTACTTGCATTAAGATATCTTCAACATTTCGATCATCGTCAACCATTTTATTGATTCCTCGAATCCGACCTTCAATACGATTTAATTTCTCAATTAATTCTTTT
>DBHX01000001.1:0-609 GCA_002296285.1 bacterium UBP8_UBA817 | reverse complement strand
TAATTTCTCAATTAATTCTTTTTTCTCATCTTTTGTAATGCTTTCTTTTGCGTGTACTAATGCCATGATAATCTTCTTTCTTTTTATTCTACTTTATTTTTTATCTGAAAATAAACCCTACCCCCCTTTCCTTTTAAAGCGTAACTGATGCGCTTATTTTTTCATGTGATTAGTATATTCGGTATGATTGCTATAAAATGTCTAATTCTTGAGAATTATTATTATAAAAAACTAGAGCTAAGGGATAATTTTTTACCTATACTTACGGACCATCGCCAAACTTCCAAATTTCTATGATCCACTTAATTTATGGGGTTTATAAAGTAATGTGATTGCAGATAACCCCTTAATGCAACTCTGTTGCAATTTATTGGGGTCCTTGCTAGTATAAAAATACATTATTAAGGGATAATTTATGCAAAAAAATAAAATGAGCGAGGTTGTTATTGTGGGGGCTGGAGCAGCAGGAATAGGTGTTGCCGTTACTTTAAAACGTATGGGTATTCAGTTTGTGATTCTTGAAAAAGAAGGTATTGGGGCGTCATTTAAAAAGTGGCCCGAAGAAACACAGTTTATTTCACCTTCTTTCACAGGGAATTTTTTTAAAAT
>DBHX01000058.1:15821-26198 GCA_002296285.1 bacterium UBP8_UBA817 | reverse complement strand
CATGTGTTTTCAACAGAGCCAAGGGTGTTAACATTAAAATATCTCACCCATGTCATACAACGGTTTCAGGGGCATTTAAATCCTGATGTTGGACCAATGGATGCATTGAAGGCGTTGCATCCAACACCAGCGGTTGCTGGAACACCATCCAGGGAAGCCGTTGAAAAAATTAGTCAATGCGAACCCTTTTCACGAGAATGGTATGCCGGGCCGATTGGTGTTTTAACGCCCAATCAAAGCATCATTGTGGTGGCCATACGATCCGGCATTGTGGATGATTGTCATGTGCATTTATATGCTGGGGCCGGCATTACGGATGCCTCAGATCCTGAAAAGGAATGGGAGGAATTGAATACCAAGTTAATTGGGTTTACAAAGGTATTTCAAGCCAAATGATGAAACAATCTAAAGCCGATATTGATATTCTGGTGAAAAAAATTAAAGCCATGGGTGTGACCACCTGTTGCATGGGGGCGGGGTCTCGTTCCTCTCAATTGGTGCACGCGTTGAATCAGCTGGGCATTCAAATGATACCATTCATTGATGAAAGAGTGGTTGGTTACATGGCCATTGGAATCATAAAGGCCGTTCAGCAGCCGGTGGTTGTTCTCACAACATCTGGAACAGCCGTTAGTAATTTGTGCCCAGCAATGACAGAAGCCGCCAATAGTCATCTGCCGTTGATTGCGATTACGGCGGATCGGCCCAAACACATGCAGGGAACAAGCGCCAATCAAACCATCAATCAAGTGGGCATATTTCAAGACGCATTGGTGGAAGTGCATTGGGAAAATCAAGCCCAGTTGGTCATGTTGGATCAGGCATTTGATGCCATGCATTTGAGGGGTGGTCCGATTCATATTAATGTGCATTTGGAGGACCCGGTGAGGGAGGAATTGATCCAGATTAAGGCAGATAATATCATGCCATGCATAAAGGAGAAACGGGCGTTTGCGCAATGCCCCACCAAAACCATTGAGACGGCCAAAAATGGGGTGGTTTGCATTGGTCAATTAGAGCCCTGGGTTGATGTGAATATGATGGAGACGCTTTTGGATCACGTTCATTGGCCAGTGGTTGTTGATGGATCGCAGGCTAGATTGAAGCGGCATCCCAATGCATATCATAGTTCAGATGCCTTTTGCGTAAAACATAGTGCTCAGGACTTTGATGCCATTTTGTATTTGGGTGGGCGATGGGTGAGTAAAAAAATGGCGGATTTTTTAAGCGCTGAACATGTGACGCATTACTCAGAAGGCGCCCATCCGGTAGTGCATGTGACCAAATCCAATCAAATTGATTATGCATCATTATTAACATTAACAACGCAACACCGTTCCATCGGAATCAAAGAGGTGAATGAAAATGTCAACTTGGCCATTCAGAAATCCATTAAAAATGATCCTCGTTGTGATTTGAGTTTTATGGTTTCAGCTTTGGCCAGCATTGATCAGCCATTTGATTGTTTTATATCAAACAGTTTGCCAATTCGTTTATTTGATCAGCTGTGCATTCAGACGATTCGACAAGTGCACGTCAATCGTGGGGCGAGTGGGATTGATGGGAATATCGCAACCATCATGGGGCTTTCCATGATGAAGACGCACGTACCACTTTTAGCGATTGTTGGGGATTTGGCGTCCGTGTATGATTTAAACGCATTTTTTCTCATGAGTCGCGTGCAACGGCCATTGTGCATAATGTTAATCAATAATGGTGGGGGCGATATATTTTCATTGCTGCCATCGGCAAGAAAGCAACCAAACTTTAACGATCAATTTAAATTGTCTCATTCTTATCGGCTAGCCCCAATTATTGGGGCAATGGGCATAAACGTTACCACATGTAAGGACTCAAGAGATGTTGATATTCAATTTGATCAACATGTCATTGAGTGCATCACGACTGGTGGCGCGAATGCCTTAACCCAGCTGCAGTTGGCATTCAATCAGGGGGATTCCCATTGATTTGATCCATTTTTTACCGATAAACTATTAAGAAAGGGAGTGACCATGTTATTTGATTTGGATGTTATAAAAAATGTGTATCAGGGGTTTAAATCAAAGTATGATGAACTGAAACGTCAAGAAAATCGACCGCTAACGCTATCAGAAAAAATATTGTTATTGCATTCAGATAGAACCGTAATAAACGCACCGATTCGAGGAGAATCCTATGTGGATTTTCACCCAGATCGAGTTGCCATGCAGGACGCTACGGCTCAAATGGCCATTTTGCAATTCATGCAAGCAGGAAGGGCTCAAGTGGCCGTTCCATCAACCGTTCACTGTGATCATTTAATTCAGGCAAAAGTAGGGGCTGAAGAAGATTTGAATACCGCCATGGATACCAATAAAGAAGTCTATGATTTCTTGGCATCGGCATCCAATAAATACGGCATTGGCTTTTGGAAGCCGGGTGCAGGGATCATTCATCAAGTGGTGTTAGAAAATTATGCATTTCCCGGTGGCATGATGATTGGCACCGATTCTCATACGCCCAATGCTGGTGGATTGGGAATGATCGCCATTGGCGTTGGTGGCGCTGATGCGGTGGATGTCATGGTTGGCATGCCGTGGGAGCTCAAATACCCAAAACTCATTGGCGTTAAGTTAACCGGGGAATTATCCCCTTGGGCATCCCCAAAAGACGTTATTTTAAAATTGGCTGGGATTTTAACTGTGAAGGGGGCCACCAATGCCATCGTGGAATATTTTGGTGATGGAACGGCAACCTTGTCCGCAACAGGGAAGGGCACCATTTGCAATATGGGCGCAGAAATTGGTGCCACCACCAGTATTTTTCCATATGACCAAAAAATGGCAGAGTATTTGGCCATGACAGAGCGACAAGAAGTGGCTGAGCTAGCGAACGAGATTCAGAATATATTGGTGCCTGATGACGACGTCGTAAATCATCCAGAAAATTTTTATGATCAAGTCATTGAGATTGACTTATCGACACTTGAACCTCACATCAATGGCCCATTTACACCAGATTTAGCCACCCCAATATCCCAGTTTCCAGAGGTTGCAAAAGCCAGTGGATGGCCGCTGGAATTGGAGGTGGGGCTCATTGGGTCATGCACCAATTCATCCTATGAAGATATGGCACGGGCCGCATCCATTGCGGAACAAGCGGTGAACAAAAAATTAAATGCCAAATCAGAATTTACCATTACCCCTGGGTCAGAAATGATACGAAAAACCGTTGAGCGTGACGGCATTTTATCTACATTTGATGCCATGGGCGGAACCGTTTTGGCCAATGCCTGTGGGCCCTGCATTGGGCAGTGGGCGCGCCATAGTGATGACCCCAACCGAAAGAACTCAATCATTACCTCCTTTAATCGGAACTTTGCCAAGCGAAATGATGGGAACCCCAACACCCATTCATTTGTGGCATCCCCAGAGATTGTAACGGCCATGGCATTGGCCGGTCGGCTGGATTTTAATCCGTTGGAGGATTCACTAACCAATGAACATGGGGAAGCGGTGATGCTCGATCCGCCATCGGGTGATGAGTTGCCCACTCAGGGGTTTGATACGGATAATGATGGGTATGTTGCCCCTGCCATGGATGGTCAGTCGGTTGACGTGGTGGTGGACCAAGGCTCCGAGCGATTGCAGCTGCTAACCCCATTTAATCAAAACCAGGCCAGTGATTTTTCCAATATGCGTCTTTTAATCAAAGCCAAGGGAAAATGCACAACGGATCACATATCCATGGCCGGCCCATGGTTAAAGTATCGCGGTCATTTAGATAATATTTCAAACAATTGTTTAATTGGGGCTATTAATGCCTACAACGACACGGCAAATCACGTGAAATCCCCAAATGGTGGTTACGAAGCGGTTCCAATTGTGGCAAGAACCTACAAGTCCAAGGGCATTGGGACAGTGGTTGTTGGGGACGAAAATTATGGGGAAGGATCCTCCAGAGAGCATGCGGCCATGGAGCCACGGCATTTGGGGGTGCGTGTGATCATTACCAAATCCTTTGCGCGGATTCATGAAACGAATTTGAAAAAGCAAGGCATCTTGGCGTTAACGTTTCAAAATAAAGAGGATTACGACAAAATTCAAGAAGATGATGACATTCGTATTGATGGGTTGGATTCATTTTCACCAGGCTCAATACTCACCATGGTTTGCACCCATGCCGATGGCCGTACTGATGAAATTTCCTGTAGTCATACCTACAACCAAGCGCAGATTGAGTGGTTTAATCATGGTTCCGCGTTGAATATGTTAAGGGACGCTTAAATCATCTATCGATGCATTCAAAATGGTTCTGGAATGGCCCTATGATGCAATGATTTTCTACACAGGGTAATCCGAGGCCGGGTGCGGGCAAATTGAATGAATTACAGACGCCGTAAAGAAATTTTTGGTTCATCAGTTCATCTTATTTGAACAAATACAGTCGTTCATTGCCGCTTACGATATATTGTGGTTTTGATCAGTGTTCATCATGAATCACAGGATTACGAGTGCGAGGACGGTCATAAAACGTAGGGGTTTTTTTATTGGTAAATATATAGCTTAATATAGAAGTGTTTAGCTACTAATTAAAAAAAGGGGGCGATTTTTATGAATGGAGTGAGGTCTTTAATTATGTCAAAAATTACAGTGCAACGGGGTCGTTCAAGTCGGATAAAACGGCCTGTATTTAAATCAAAATCTCAAATGAGGTATGCCGCCATGAGGTCTCGCGAGTTCGGAAAAGAAAAGAAGCTTCAATATATCTCAAATGTATTTTTTATGTTGTTGTGGCAGTAGCCGATCGAGTGAGGGCGACTCAACGTGGTGGTTCGTCACGACATTTTACAATCGCCGGAAGTAAAGCAAAAAGAAATGACGTAATAATGAATCAAAAAAAAGGGAAACGAAAAGCCGTGAGCTTTTCTAAGAAAAAGAGATCAATGGATGCGTCTATTATTGGTTTAGGTGGATCCGGACCACCGGGTGATTATTTTGATAATATTAAAGTGGATTGTGGTACGGTCCAGTTAGGATTTGAAAAAATAGTCAGGGGTATATGTCAAGAAATAACAGAGTTATCGTTTACGTATTTAAATGTCGATAATGATAACATGCTTTCGGTGAGTAAAGATTATCAAACAAAAAACAGAACTCAAATAAAGTTTAATAATATAAACTGTAGGCTAGATGTTGAGCAGGGTGTGCGGTTGCCAATGAAGTTAAAGGGTGAGTTTTTCAAAAGTGTTCAAATTCAACATGGTACGGGTGTTAATGGGGGATGTTACGCCAATGTGATGCTTCAAACAAACGTCGACATCCCCTATGATATGTTTCTTTCGGCTTTAGAATATTCGAGTCTATATGGAACGTCGGTTTACCTAATGAGTCTAGCAAACAACTCGTTGATGTGTGTTATTGATCCAAAAAATGAGTAGAAAATGGACATTTGCACGAATCTTAATGACGGATTTCAAAACAAAAGGGCCTCAGAATTTAGGGCGTATTTAAAAGCCGCCTATCAGCAAGGCGGGTATTAATATCAGGAGTTGTTTATACTATTGATTGTAAACAGAGGACGCTTGATTAATATCCGATCGCTTTTTAATTAAATCAAGCACGTCTTGATCTGATTTCTGATCGTCGGTTGGCGCAAATAAAGCCTTGCCTCGTTGGTCCACATCTTTGGGTGGGGTGGTTAAGTAGTAGGCTGCCATGCTTTTTCGACAAATGCCATCCGGAGTGGATACCTCACGGCATAGACCGTGCCAGCTATTTTGAGTGGTGTCAAAAAAGACAGCTCGATTAAATATGGGCTCAATTTCATGAACCAACTTTCCGGGCCCTTTGGTATCCGCATCATGTTCATACAGTCCCAAATGCCCCCCCCAACTGGTTTGCCAATTGGGTTGCAAATAAACAATAATATTGATTTTTCTTTGGTATGGTAATTTAGGATGCAGCGAGTAGTCCAAATGAGGATTGAGTTTTCCACCATTCGCGTGAATGTGCCATCCACCTCCATTTAAGCCATTATCGGGCAAAAGAATTGGGACGCCAGTAAGCTCCATTATCATGTTTAAAAATGGTGCAGAATTTAAATATGTAAATGTTTCATAGGTGGTTTTAGGAAAGACGTTCCAGTTATTGGATACTTTTTTAATTTCAATTTGGTTTTTATACTCATGCCATTTGGAATCATCAAAATCTGGAAATTCAGACGACAATTGATTGGCGAGTTCAGTAGGAAAAAAATCGTCAACGACGGCATAAGAAAAAGGTTTTTTATGTGAAAATTTTTCAAAGTTTGGGATTAATGTTTGTTTATCTATCATAGCTATCTCTCTAATGTTTTGATTTTATAATACTACATTTTACTATAAACATATTAAATATACTTGATTTACTTTGGATGCAATAGCATAACGAAGTCTATTTTAATCATCCCGTGAACGAATCTGTATTGTCTGAATGGAAAGACTTGAGTATAATTTGTATGTGAAAAAAATAATTTTAATGCTGTGTTTTTTATGGTCAACCATCGTCTTTCCATCTCGAGCGATGGACAATGTATTTTTTAATGTTTCCCTGCCAAACGTGGCCGAGATTGTTCCATTTACGGTGGTCGTTCCTGAAGATTTTACCGGTCAATTTGTTCGGTTTATCCACCCTACCAATGGAAAAAGTGCCGTAGCAAAGGTCATCAAAAGAGAAGGCTCGAAATATAAAACAAACCTTGATTTGGCCAAAGCCATTGGCATTCGATCAGACGTTGCGAGCGTGTACATTGAGGAAGTATACTAGATTCAATGAAACCAAAATTGCGTTTTGCGCCATCACCTACTGGAAATCTGCACATCGGCAGTGTCAGAACCGCCATCTTTAATTGGGTTTGGGCTCAATCTCTTGATGCATCATTGGTTTTGAGAATTGAAGATACCGATTTAGAGCGCTCAAAAAAAGAATTTGAAGATAACATTATGGAAGGCCTAGATTGGCTTGGGTTATCGTTTGACGAGGGACCTCATCAACCCCTCAACGGCATGAAATATCGTCAATCGGAACGAATCAATGATCAAGCATACCAACCTTATATTGATCAATTGCTGTCGAGTGGGAATGCGTATTACTGTTTTGAAACAGATGATGAATTAACGGCCGAACGACAAGCTGCGGAAGATCAGGGAATCCCTTACGTATACTCCAGAAAAAGTTTGAGCTATTCACCGGACGAAGTGACGAAGAAATTGGACAATGGCACGCCATGGACGATTCGATTCAGGGTGCCAGATCATGCCATGATTATTGTGAAGGACGTCATTCGTGGGGATATTTCATTTGAATCCAAATTGTTATCTGATTTTATTATTGTTCGATCGGATGGAAATCCCACCTATAATTTTGCAGTGGTTGTTGATGATCACGAGATGGGAATTACGCATGTGGTTCGAGGCGAGGATCATATTTCAAATACGCCGCGTCAAATCATGATGTATGATGCGTTTGGTTGGGATGTTCCACAATTTGCGCATTTGCCCATTATATTAGGGCCAGATCGATCCAAGTTGTCGAAGCGTCATGGGGCAAAATCAGTCAGTGAGTATCGAGATGACGGTTTTCTCGCGGATGCTTTAATCAATTATTTGTCATTACTCGGGTGGTCGCCGCCAGACGGTAAGGAATTGTTGTCTCGTGAGGAATTGAACGATTTATTTGATATTTCAAGAATTAACAAAGCGGGGGCCGTATTCGATACCGTAAAGCTAACATGGATGAATAAACAGTATTTGGCCAAAAAATCTGATCATGAAATATTGGCGTTGATTCACTCTTTTGTGGATCCAAAATTGAAAAAACTATCGGATTTAGATCGTAAAATATTATCGGTCAGAGATAATATAGAAACCTTATCTCAAATTAATGACTATCTCGATGTATATTCACGAGATACCACTGATTTTTTTAACAAATTTCAAGCATTGCCAATCACAGAGTCCGACATCAAGGTCATTGAATATGCGCATGCTGCCATTGCCCAATTATCAAAATGGGATGCGTCGTCTGTGACTGAGTTGATGGAAGGTGCGATTGAAAGTCTTTCGTTAGGTAAAGGAAAGGTGATGAAACCCATGCGTAAAAGCATGACTGGGGATGAATCTGGCCCGAATTTAATTGATTGCTTAGCGTTGATTCCATTAAACGAAATTAAGGCACGATTAGAATTGGTGTTAAAACATGTTAATTCGACGGCATCCAATTGATATTATTCAACTGATTCCAAAGCGAATAAAGGAGTCTCACAAAGGCACCTATGGCCGCTTGTTAATTATTGCGGGGTCATCCAGATATACGGGCGCCGCGGCATTAATGGTTGAGGCAGCGTTAAGGTCCGGGGTTGGGATCGTATACGCCATCGCAACCCATTCATCGGCGCAAGTGATTCGTCAACGAACCCCAGAAGCTGTGGTGATTGAAGCCCCGGAAATTAATGGTGGGTTTGACAGAAAAGCTGTGGATACCATTCGCACCACCCTGGATGAATTCAACATTGATGCCATTGGTGTAGGGCCGGGGATTGGTCCCTTGAAGCAATCGGATGATTTTTATGATGGGCTGTTGGAATTAATAACAATGCATGAATTAAATGCATTGATTGATGCGGATGCCCTGGCTCCAATATTTCAAAAAGTCCGTCATCACACATTCAACCCGAATCAATTGGTGTTTACGCCACACCCAAAAGAGTTTTTGGGGATGACAAAGCTGGAATCAATCTCGGATGTGAACAAAGATGTGTTGAGTGCGGCAAAAAAGGTCCGGCAAGTCATTGTATACAAAACAAGCACCACCATTATTACAAATGATGAGGGGATTTGGCGTGCAGGAACTGGGAATGAATCATTGGCAACGGCCGGATCTGGGGATGTGCTATCAGGAATGATTTCAAGTTTTTTGGCTCAGGGGGTGTTACCCTATGATGCGGCAAGGTTGGGGGTATACATGCATGGATTAATCGCAGAGATTGCCACACATGATTTGGGGCTTCGTTCCTTAATCGCCAGTGATTTGTGCAATTACATCGCCAAAGGGTTTCAAGAACTGGTGCATTATCATGGATAAATTAATTCGTGCATTTAATGCGTTAAGTATTCACAATCGGATTGATCCTTACTTTGAAGAAGATATTCAGTTTTATTATGAAAATAACGCCGAGTTTTCGCTGGAATTAAAGCGATCAAAATCTGAGTTGGCATTGTATGGCAATGAGCATGTGCGATTGCGGCAAGCGTTTTTTAATGAGTTGCCTCAAGAAAGGCGTCGTCATCTTTGCATTGAGAAATTAAAGTCAGCCAATATTTTGGATTGGGTGCTGTCTTCATTGGCATGCAATGAAGCGGGGATTGTCAATGTTACGGACATAGGAAAAGGTCGAAGCATTTATAAATTAGAAACCGCATCAAATCAATCCTATGTGATCAAAGAAAAAGCAAACAATCAGCAGCAGGTATTTAAAGAAATGGCCAAACAATTTTCCATGCCCTCACCCAAAAGTTTTTTTATGAAATGCAATGAGAAAGACTGGGAATTAACCGAGTTCTTGGATGAGCACGAAGTGTTTACCGAAAAAAAAGATGCATTGGTATCCATTTATGCAACATCCGCCGCCTTTGGTGATTTTATTGACTTAGGGGATCGCCATTTTGAAAACTACATATCAAGCGGGCATCAATTAATTGCCATTGATGTGTCGCATTTGCTTGAATCAGACAATGAGCATTGGACAAGAAAATACATCGCTGGGGGGCTGTATGAGGCGTGTATTTTGCAATATTACATTGAGGATGAGGTGAATTTTAAACATTACGTGGAGTTGTTTTTTAAAGCTTATCAAACACAGGCCATGAATTTATTCCAAATGAAAACTCAGTTGCTGGGGGATTTTGATTGGCTGTCCACATTAAATAATAAGTGGGTGTCATCTCAGCAATTTGTCGAGCATATGCACGCCATTTACATTCCGGCATTATCTGAGATGTTTGATCGTCTGACATACAAATCCTTATTGCGACAATTGGTGGATAATAATTTGGGCTTGGAGGAGTATCCAGAGCTCAAAATGTATTATTTAGCCGATGATTCAAGAATTTCCACGTTCTTTCGGGTGGAGGATATTTCAAAGGATCCGTTTCCATTGATTAGAGAATTGTCCCTAAAGTATTTGGGAATCAGCCCTCAATATTTTACGGATCATGCCCATTCATTATCGAGAATTAAATCAGTATTAGAAAACCACTGGCTAAAACCTTCATTGGCCATTTAGTTTGGAAGTTGATGGTGTTGATTTCGCTGGATGGCGTGCAATGCGTGTTCTTTTTTTATTGTGTTTGATGCATTG
>DBHX01000058.1:0-15470 GCA_002296285.1 bacterium UBP8_UBA817 | reverse complement strand
GCATTGTCATGAATATTAAATACCTCAAGTAGTTCATGATGACTCAGTGATTGATTCCTTTTTTTGTCAGGATTTCGTTTTGATGCGAGGGCTGTTACAGTATCAATCATGGCCATAAGAGCTTGATTCTTAAGTTAAGTGTGCTTGATGGTCAGTTCCTCCCCCCCCTATTTTTTTAGGTATGAAAAACTAGAAGTTTGGTAAAAAGTGCTTTTGTTTTATCGAGAATTTTTGTTTGCGGATCATTTCAAAAATAGTAATGTTTGGATTGACCAAGTCATTTAAAATTTCTTTCGATAAGTTTTTATTTTTCATGATTTTCTCCTTTAATGGTTGGGTATGACGATAGTTATTGACAAAACTTTAGAAAATAAAACATTGAAAATTCTTAATGTAAATGATGATGCTGTGAAAGTTGAATGGCCATTGTAATATGGTTGTTTAAAATTCGAGTTTCATTGTTGGCATCAGCGATGGTCCTAGACAATTGAAGAATGCGACGTTTTGCACGAATAGAATGTTGATGTTTAGATAAGAAATTCGTTAAAATATAATCACTTTTTTCAGAAATTGAACTCATTTCATAGATTGCATCAATTTCCAATAATTGATTAGGAATAGCTTTTGGATTGCGTTTTTTTGATATCGAAATACCCGTTTTAACCATTGAGATCATTTCATGATGTGTGAATGAGATATCATTGTGATTGGGCTTGCTCAAAATAACACAAAGTGAAATTCGATCAAGTAAAGGTTGGGATATTTTTTGCCAGTATTTTTGAATTTGAGATGGTAAACAACGACAAGCTGTCTTTGTATCAAAGTAATGGCCACAGTAGCATGGATTCATTGCTGCAAGAAATAAAAAATCAGCAGGAAATGAAATACTCGTGCCCGCCCGAGATAATTGAATACATTTATTTTCTAAGGGTTCTCGTAATGTTTCCAAAATATGGCGATGATATTCACCCAATTCATCTAAAAATAAAAGTCCATGATTTGCTCGAGTAATTTCACCGGGTTGAGGAGGGTTTTTACCGCCAATCATTCCGGCATAGGAAATACTGTGGTGAGGGGTTCGGTAGGGAGGGGAAGGATCATATTTAAATTGATTATTAATAAGAAGTTCCATGCAACAATTTTCGAGTGATTGATGATGGTTAAGCGGTGGCTGCAAGCTTTGCATTCGCTGAATTAACATTGTTTTACCGATTCCAGGAGATCCGATGAATAACAATGGGTGACGACCAATAATCGAAAAAACACAGGCTTTTTTTGCAAGTGCATGCCCCTTAACCTCATCAAAGTTAATGAGTGATTTTAAAAAAGTTGGCGCTGTGAATTTGACAGTTACTATTTGAGAAGCATTTAATTGCTTTAAGTCGTGTAAATGTTCAATAGCGATATACCGAAGCCCATGTAAAGGGGCAATATCGGCTTCATTTTTTTTTGATATTACAAATGTGAAATCCAAATAATTGGGAAGAAAATATATTAACGGCAGAATTTGACGAATTTGTGTGATGCTCCCATCCAAAGCGATGCTACCAATGAAGCATAATGATTCATCAATAGAAATTTGCTCCGTAACCATAAGAAATGCTGTGCTTATAGCAAGTTCCAAACTGGTATTTCGTTTTAAAACATCGGTAGGAGACAAGTTGATAACATAAGACATGGCTGGAAACTTAAACCCTGAAAGTAAAATGGCCGATTTAATTCGAGCTCGTGATTCCTTTATTACTGTGTCTGGTAGTCCAATTATAGTTTCTTGTGGTAAGCCTTGGGTTGCGCTTATTTCAACATGAATTGGCAATGATTTTGCCCCTAAAAATGACGCTGATTTTATTTTTTTGTACATAGTCTCCCCCTTGGATCAAATTACCATTTTCTAAAAAAAAATACAAAATTTAAATAATGATCTTGTTAAAATATTTTAAACCCGATAATATGGTCTAAATTAAATATCCAAAACTATGAAAAATAAAACAAGAATTAACTTAAAGAATAATTTTAAAGTTAAATTTGATGGTTTGCCAAATTTAAAATTAGATGAGGTTTCTTCGTCTGGTATTATTGGGGTAAGTCCTTTAAATTATAACTTTCTAAAAGCAAAAGTTATCGTTAATATCGGCGATACAGTAAAACAAGGGCAAGCCCTTTTTTTTGACAAAAAAAATCCTCAAGTTTACTTTCATTCACCAATTTCAGGTATTATCAAGGATATTGAATATGGGCCTCAACGTCGATTAGATCTTATAAAAATCGAGCAAAACAACAAGCCAGCCATTAAATTTTCTGATTTAACATTGAATAAAACTTCAAATATTGAATTTAAATCTGCACTTTTAGAAAGAGGGCTATGGAATGGCTTAATCGAGTTGCCTTTTTATAATATTCCATCACCAGATAAAATTCCTCCAGCAATTATAATTCCACTCTCACATTCAGAGCCATTTCAACCCAAATTATCAACGATTATTGATAACTACGAGCAAGATATCATTAATGGTATAGAGTGGCTAAAAAAATTATCCCCAAATATTTCTGTTTTTGTAGATGCTGACGAAAAAATCAACTTGGATAACATAAGTGAGCATATTAAAATAACACGAGTTAATGGAGATTTTGCATCAACAAGTGCGGGTGCTTTCTTATATCACATGAAGTCATCAGCTGAAGAAAATAAAGCATGGATATGCAATTGGCAACATTTAGTTAAAATAAGTAAAACATTATCGTCAAATCAATATTACAACAAAGCATTAATTTGTCTTGGAGGTAATCAGAAAAAGGATAATCAACACTATTTAGTGCAAGAGGGTGTTGCATTAAATGATGTTTTTAAATTAAAAAATAAAAAAGATAGAGTAATTTGTGGCGGTCTTTTCACAGGGCTGCACATTGAAAACCCCAGTTATTTACCACTTGGAATTTATGCCATCAATGTTATTGATAACGACCCAAAAACTGAATTTTTAGCATTCATGCAAATTGGTCTAGAAAAACCATCCTTTTCCAGGGCCTATTTAAGTGGCGTGATAGGCGAAGCAACAGCCCGATTAAAAGATATTCCATTGCCACAGTTTTCTGAATTGGAGTATTTAACTAAAACGTCAACTGCTGTAAATGGCAGTGATCGTGACTGTGTAAGTTGCGGATTTTGTGAAATAGTATGCCCTGTTGATTCATTACCTCAAACATTACTTAGAAATGCGAAAGTCGATGATATAGAAGAAAATATGCGACTGGGATTGTTAGATTGTTCTGGTTGTGGGGCTTGTACCTATGTTTGCCCATCTAAAATCGATCTGGCATCCACGTTTATCAACATGAAAAATAATTTGTATAAGGAATTAAACGCATAATGGAATGGCTATATAAACGAATTATAAAATATGAGCACTTGTTTGAAAAAGGTGGAAAATATGAACTTTTTTATCCGATTTACGAGGCGGCATTAACAATTCATTTTAGTCCGACGAACACAACTAAAAAAGGGGCACATATTCGAGATGGTTTAGATACGAAGCGCTTTATGATATTGGTTGTAATTGCGTTGGGGCCATGCCTTGTTTTTGGTATGTTTAATGCGGGGTATCAAACCTTATTAGCGGCCGGACAAACGCCTGGTATTATTGAATCAATGATCAAAGGAACATTAATTTTTATGCCCATTCTTTTGACGTCATATGCAGTCGGCGGGTTTTGGGAAGTTTTATTTTCTGTAATTAGAAAACATGAAATTAACGAGGGCTTCTTGGTGAGCGGTTTATTGTTCCCCCTTACCTTACCACCAACAATTCCATTATGGCAGGTGGCTTTAGGTATTTCATTTGGAATTGTGGTTGGTAAAGAAATATTTGGTGGAACAGGTAAGAATTTTTTGAATCCAGCGCTTACTGCCAGAGCATTTGTTTATTTTTCATATCCAGCGTATTTGTCCGGTGAAGTTTGGACAAAGGTTATTGGAAGTTCAGTTGTCGCATCGTACTCATCTGCAACACCACTTGGAATCGCTGCAAATACCGTTCAACCAATGAACGTTGTTGACGGATTGCAGGATGCTGGTTATTCAATTTGGAGCTGTATTATTGGGTTAATTCCTGGCAGCATTGGTGAAACATCTGTTATTTGTGTACTCATGGGGGCAGGTTTATTGATTGGCACGGGTGTGGGAAGCTGGCGTACTATGGTGTCTTGTGTTGTGGGTGGTGTATTTATGGCCAGTATATTTAATATTTTCGCTTCTAGTGCAACCATTCCATTTTTAAGTTTAAATGCAATTTGGCATTTAGTAATTGGTTCATTTGCATTCGGTACTGTATTTATGGCAACTGATCCAGTATCATCGCCTGACTTAAACCTTTCTAAGTATATTTATGGCTTTTTTATCGGTGTCCTAACGATTATTATAAGAACCATTAATCCTGCGTATCCAGAGGGGATTATGTTGGCAATATTATTAATGAATGTTTTCGCACCGATTATTGATTATTACGTAACTGAATATAAAGTTAAGAAAAGGATTCCAAATGTTGTCTGAGCGCCCATTTATTTTTGCCGCTGGTTTATGTCTTATTTGTAGTTTTATGTTAACATTTGCAGCATCTTCTCTAAAACCAATGCAGCTAAAAAATCAGATGATTGATAAACAAAAAAATATTTTAAAAGTTTTGAAAGTAACAAATAGTCAAAAAAAATACACAAATGTTGAAGTTGAACAATTGTATCGTGATTATATTAAAAATAAATTTATTAATGATCAGGGTGAAATTGTTGATGAAAAAACAGATGCCCCCATTTTTTTATATATAAAAAAAGGAAAAGTAGATGCTTATGCGATACCAATTTCTGGCTATGGACTCTGGAGTACCCTGTATGGTTATTTTTCAGTTGATGGTGATGGCACAACGGTACGTGGGATTACATTTTATGAGCACGGAGAAACGCCAGGCTTAGGCGCAGAAGTTGAGGCGAAATGGTTTCAAGATAATTTTATTGGTAAAAAAATTGCAACAGTTGCTGGTGAATTTAAATCTGTTGGAATTGTTAAGGGTAAAGTGGCGAATGTTGTATCTAAAGATCAAGCTCCTTATTATGTTGACGGTATTTCTGGGGCAACAGTAACAAGTAATGGGGTGAACGACTTTTTAAAAGAAGCTTTGTTACGTTATGAAACATTTGCGAAAAAACTAAGAGCAAAGGAAAATGTGATTTAGTGATGTGGAAGAAAATTAAAAAAACAAAAGAATATAAAGTCTTTATGGCACCTTTAACAATTGAAAATCCAGTCTCAGTTTTAGTATTAGGAATTTGTTCTGCACTCGCAGTTACAATTCAATTAAAGCCGTCAGTTGTTATGGTTTTAGCTATGACTTTTGTTCTGACAATGTCAAATATGATTGTGTCTGTCTTAAGAAATGTGATCCCTAAGAATATTCGAATTATTGTTGAGTTAACGGTAATTGCTTCGATGGTTATTTTAGCGGATCAATTTCTAAAAGCGTTTATTTTTGACGTAAGTAAGCAGCTATCCGTTTTTGTTGGTTTGATTATCACTAATTGCATTATCATGGGACGAGCAGAGGCATTCGCTTTAGGTAATAATCCTTGGTTATCAATGTGGGACGGTCTTGGCAATGGGTTAGGCTATGGCATGATATTAATTGTTGTGGGTGCCATTCGAGAATTATTTGGTGCAGGTAAGCTTTGGGGCATCAAAGTGGTACCGCAGTTTATATACGATTTGGGGTATGTTGATATGGGGTTAATGGTATATGCACCAGCCGCGTTTATTGTCATTGGTATTTTTGCCTGGGTGCAAAATGAATTAATTTTAAGGTCTAAGAGGTAATTATGATTGATTTAGTTAATATTGCGCTAAAATCAATATTTATGGAAAATATGTTATTGGCCTTATTTTTAGGGATGTGTTCCTTTCTTGCATGCTCTAAAAATGTAAAAACAGCGTTTGGACTGGGTATGGCCGTTATTTTTGTTATGACAATTACCATTCCGATTAATTGGGCAATAAATAATTACTTTTTACAAGAAGGCGCATTAAAATGGATTGGCTTAGAAAATGTAGATTTAACGTTTTTAATTTTTATCACATTTATAGCAACCATAGCAGCAACCGTACAATCGGTAGAAATGTTAATGGAAAAGTTTATTCCGACGCTGCATGCGTCACTTGGTATTTTTCTACCATTAATTGCAGTTAATTGTTCAATACTAGGTGGAAGTTTATTTATGGAGCAAAGAGGGTATAACTTTATTGAGGCAACTGTGTTTGGTTTCAGTTCTGGAATCGGTTGGTTATTAGCTATTTTAGCCTTGGCATCGATTCAAGAAAAATTAAAATACGCTGATATACCAAAAGGCCTTGAGGGGTTTGGGATTAATATGATAATTACAGGTTTAATTGCATTAACATTTATGTTGTTTTCAGGAATAGCACTATGATTTATATTGCAAGTATTTCCGTATTTTCTGGTGTTATTATTGGTTTGGTTGGAATTCTTTCGCTTCTTGAAAAAAAAGTAATTGGTGGCGGGGATTGCAAAGTTTTAATTAATGGTGATGATGAAAAGAGTCCAACAGTTTCAAGCGGAACGAATTTATTATCGGCATTAGCAAACGAGAAAATTTTTATTCCATCAGCCTGTGGTGGTGGCGGATCATGCGGTATGTGTAAGGTTCAGATTACAGAGGGAGGTGGTGATATTTTACCAACAGAGTTACCTCATCTAACCCGAAAAGAACGATCTGAATGTGTAAGATTAAGTTGCCAATTAAAAGTTAAAAACGATATGCATATTCAGATTCCTGATGAAGTATTTTCAGTCAAAAAGTTTGAGTGTACGGTTGTATCTAATAATAATGTGGCAACATTCATTAAAGATTTAACAATTAAGTTACCTGAAGGTCTTGATATGGACTTTCGAGCAGGTGGTTATATTCAAATTGATATACCTGAATTTGAGGGATTACCATATTCTGAGTTTGATATTGAGGAAGAGTTTTGTGATGAATGGGAAAAATACAATCTATTTAAACTTAAATGTGATAATGATGAAGAAACTTTTCGAGCCTATTCTATGGCCAATTATCCAGAGGAAAAAGGGTTAATTAAATTAAATGTAAGAGTAGCAACGCCGCCACCGGGAAAAGATGTAAATCCAGGTATTGGAAGTTCTTACATCTTTAACTTAAAACCAGGTGATAAAGTAATGATTTCAGGTCCTTATGGTGAGTTTTATGCTAAAGATACAGATCGGGAAATGTGTTTTATTGGTGGGGGCGCTGGAATGGCACCAATGCGAAGTCATATATTTGATCAATTAAAGCGGATTAAATCAGACCGAAAAATGACATTTTGGTATGGTGCAAGATCAAAGCGTGAAATGTTTTATGATGAAGAGTTTAAAGAATTAGAAGATAAAAATTCAAACTTTTCATATCACGTAGCATTATCAGATCCCCAGCCAGAAGATAACTGGGAGAGTTATGTTGGCTTTATTCATCAAGTTCTTAAGGAAGAATACTTGGATAAACATGAAGATCCCACAGAAATAGAATACTATATTTGTGGACCACCAATGATGCTTACAGCAATGCGTGATATGCTTCATGATATTGGTGTGGAACCTGATATGGTTGCATACGATGACTTCGGTTCTTAAATTTAAGTATTTATTCACAACGATCTTTCTAATTATTGGGACTTTTCTCTGGGTGTCCTACCCAAGAATATATCAAGTCACGGGTTCGGCATTTGGTACATATTATAAAGTGATAGTTATTGGATCAAAATTTTCCGTAAATGAAAAAAAATTAAAAAGTAAAGTTGAATCAAGGCTCATAGAATTGGATCAATTATTTTCGACGTATCGCATTGATTCAGAATTAATGAAATTAAATTTAGCCCCAGTGAATGTTTCCGTATCATTAAAACCAGAGGCTGTATCATTAATTGAGTTATCAATTCAATTGAAAAAGAAGATCGGTAAATCCTGGGATCCGACCCTTGTTCCTCTAAGCAAAAAATATGGTTTTTCAACAATAAAAGAACTAAGAGGTTCTGTCGTTGGCCTTGAACATCTCAGTATAGTTAGTAGTTCTGAAGTGATTAAAAGAGCGGATATTGTACTAGATCTTTCATCGATTGCTAAAGGTTATGCGGTTGATCAGTTATCAAATTTAGTTAATAAATATAAAATTACGGGGGCCTACGTTGATATTGGTGGCGAAATAAAAACATTCGGTAATCGTGTGGATGGGAAACCCTGGGGAATTGGAATTCAGTCACCTGTAAAAACAAAAGAGTTAATTCATGTGATTTATGCTAATAATATGGCAATTGCTACATCTGGAAATTATTTAAATTATAAAGAAAAAAATGGAAAAAAAATTGGCCACATACTAGATCCACGTTCTAAAAGTTATATTAAACATGATTTAATAAGTGTTTCAATTGTTGCACAGGAATGTGCTATTGCCGATGCGGTCGCAACTGGGGTATTTGTCATGGGAGTCAAAGAAGCCAAAAAGTGGTTAAATCAAAACAAGTATCCTGCATTACTAATTGTAAGAAAAAATGGAAAAATTGAAAGTAAGTTCATAAATGGTTTTGATCGTCTACTGAATCCTTCAATGAGTTTTTCTTTTTAATTTTATGAAATTTTGTGAACGTTAATGCCATATCGAGTGCTTCATTATCCGAGGACGCGGTTGGGCAAATTCCCGCGGCCTTCGATGCACACACATTCGTATCATGATTCGGAACGTTTCCGCATTCTCCACTGATTTCTTTTCTTCCAAAAAAGAGGATGCCAATGCCAAGCAGCGAAAAGCAACAAATAATAATCCCTGCGGCTAGTACGTAGGCCATGATAATTCATTCATTAATTTTTGAGTTTGTTCATAAGCCGTGGGCTTTCGAACATTGCGCTTTCTGGGGGCTTTATTTCGTTGTTGTTTTTTATCTTGCAGTAGGTTCATCGGAATGATCGGTCGTTTTTTTGGCTTTGGGAACCTAATGCTAAGCCCCATATTAAATGAATGCCCATCGAATGAATGGGATATGCCAGATTCTTTTGATTTTCCATACTGCATGACATAATTTCCAATAAGAAACAGTTCTTTCGTTAATTTATATTGCAGTCCAGCCAGGAGCTGAGTATTGATATAATGCGTCCCGAATGATGCATCAATATGCTGCAATCCAAATCCTGCGCCAAGGGTTGCCTGCAAGGGAATTTTTTTGATTGGGGCATAGGATTGCTTGATCACGATCATTGGAAACGCAATATCGGTAAATAAATCATCATTGGTTGAAAATTGATAAAATGAAGTTCCCAATCCAATCGATAACCCTGAACGAAATTTATGCCCGAACTCAATGCTATATTTTGCAGACCGTTCAAACCCGTCACGTTTGATGGATCCCACCATAAGTTCTGTATAGGTTGTTGCCTGAATGATTATGGGTAGTAAGCACATGATGAATAATATTTTCATGAATAACCTCCGATATCATTCTACATGGTTTTCTTTAAAATGAAAAAAAGTCATATTTAATTGAAAAAACAAAGGCACTGTAGTCAATCGATGTATTGAATGATGTGCTTGGTTGAAATGGTAATCCAATATGGGCGGGGCTAATATTATCCAACTGATATCTGTTATTTAATTTTGGAAACCAGCCAATTGAAAAACTCAAATCTGTAATAATCTCATGCTTGAGTCCAATGTAGAATCCATCAATGGTGGCTTTATTCAATTGGGCATAGGCCAATGTTCCATCGGTTTTAATGATCAGGTATCCGGCCATCAACCATACATTGTTTTTAATTGGGTAGCGCCCCACGAGTTGAGCATAGTAGGATGTTGTTGATGTTTGAGCGTAAGCCACTGGAGACCCCCCAACATCATTTTCAGAATAAGCCGTATACCCACCAGATAATTCAAGAAATGGCACCTCAATTGCCAATGCTAACCAGGATGAAATGGTTGATGAAGGGTTGATTCTGGATTTCGGTAATGGCAGATAATTGAATGACAATCCCAATCTGATCCAAGGATTGGATATTTGGCGATTGGTTGTTGGTTGAGATAATTCGTTTGATAACGCCAATTCAACATCTTGCGCAAGTAATTCAATCGATTCATCAATGAGAGCATCGTCATTCAATGGAACATTTTTTGTGGGAATGAGCAGCACCTCATTCAGCGGTGTTTTTTTTTCTTGATCTTTTTTTGTTTTGATTTTTTTCCGTTTGGGAACGTTAACGGTTTTTGCATTTTTAGTTACAATTTGCGATGAAATATTCTTTGATTTTAATGTTTTGGATAATTTAATCAAAGAATTAGGAATGGTGGTTTGTCCTAATACGGGCCATGCAGATAGTAACAACAATAACAAATAAATCTTAGTCATCAATGAGGGAATCTTTGAGCAAGTTATTATTTTGCAAACGCGATAACATTTCTAGAACATCTTGATTTTTTGGATCGAGTGTTAATGCGGTTTGCCAATACTTTTTTGCCTGACTGATCTGTTTCAATTTATAGCAGGTATTTCCAGCACGAACATAAGCGAGCGAAAATGTGGGGTATTTTTTTAACACCGTCAAATAGTGTTGCAATGCTTCTTTGTAATTGGATTCATAGTAAGCAATGAGGCCTTTTTCCATGGATAAGTAGGCCTCCATATCAATATCCACTGGGGGGATTTGTTTTGGCGTTTTTTTTGGTTTTATAAATGGATTAAGCAGCCGAACCCCCATGACGCTGGATGGATAAAAATAGTCCCCATTAATATCTGGGTTACTATCGGAAATATTTGATCCAATGGTAAAAATAATGTCTTTTGATATATTTACCTCACCACCAATATAAAGTTGATTTTGATTGGGAGAAAACTCAAGAAAACCTCGGTTTCCATTATAGGTATATTCAAGAACACTGCGATGGTAATAGGCTTGCCCATCCCCACGTGGGCCAGAACTGATGTAGACGTTTATCTGAGAGGTTATCTTGAATTTATTGGTGATGTAAAATGATTGCAAATAATTTGTGAATTTTGAGCTTTTTAATGCACTTTGAGGAAGACCTAAATTGATAACCCCAACTTGCAAAGACGCCTTGGTAAATAAGGCTGGGTAATTTTCATACAATTGTGCATACAGGTTATGACTTGTCCATGAAAACGTATCCCCATTTGATAATTTGACAGGGTAGATGTTGAAGCCATACCCAATGTTATCAAATCGGTAATTTACACCATAAAAACCAATGCTTGGTGGTGATTGCCCATTTGATTCCAGTCCCATAGTTGCCATGGATGCAAAGAACTCAAAATGCGCTGGCGGAGTATCCATGTATTGAAGTTCAACAAATGGAAAACATAACCGGGTCATTATGGCGAATGTTAAAATAATTTTTTTCATGCTAAGCTCCATAATAATGAGTACGGAAATATAATATAGAAATTTCCACAAGGTGTGTTTTGATTCATTAACGAAATACTGCTAACCAAAAGATCAGATGAAAATTCAGATAGGTGATCCATATTGATACTGGTGGGTTCTTTGGAGACAGACACTTGATTATTTTCGGAGTTGAAATATTTGGCAATCATTTCAGAGATTTTATAGCAGAAAAATTCTTCAATTAAACTTTGTTTTACTGTTTGTTGTTTCAGTTCAGGTTCATGTTGAAGCCCCAAGGATAGCAATGATAGTTCATGACTAAAGGATCGGTGAAATAAAATATACGATGAATACTTTTCTGTATCAAACGGGATGGTTGTATATAAACTTAAATCAATATTTTGCAATGTCTCTTGAATATCTTGAAACAGATTGAGTTTATTTAATTGCAATGAATAGTGGTCCATGTTTATTAGTGATGATAAGTTTTGGTTAACTTGTCGGGCCAAACGAATTTGATGTTGGTAGATGCTTTGATAAATTTCTTTATTCATGGAAATCTCCTTGAAGTGGTTTAATGAATATTTGAACGCGTCGGTTTAGGTCGTGCTCTTTACGATGTTTAGCATGCGCTTTGATTGGCCGTGTTTCCGCAAATCCGCGACTACTGAGTTGATGACCAGGAATTCCATACGCTTCCAATTGAGCCGTAACCTCGGCCGCTCGCATTGAGGATAAATGCCAATTGGATTTGAATAAGTCATTTTTAATTGGTGTACTATCGGAATGTCCCTCAATAATGAGTTCATAGGGCTCACCCTTTAATGCATCGGCCAGTTGTTTTAAGTAGATTTTGCCACCGTCCAATAGGGTGGCTGACCCGGGTGAAAATAGTAAGGATTGATCCAACGATAAGCGAATGGCTTCATTGGGCAAAAGCTTATGATGAATGGTTTGATGAATATTCATCCATGGATCTGTTTGTATTTTTTCATCGGGACGTTGGGTAATTTCTTCAGTGATGGATTTAATTTGAAAATTGGCACTGATATGTTCCGACAGCATTTTAAGTTCAGATGTGTTGAAATTCGAAATGGTGGTCAAATAAATAAAGAAAATTAATAACAATGTAACAATATCGGTAAAAGACACAAAAAAACTGTCGGTATCATCGGTTTGAAATAATTCATCATTGATCATTTTTTCGTTCCTTTTGAGTTAAAAACAACATCATTTTTTCTTGAACAATAACGGAAGACTCATTCTTTGCAACAGATAAAATTCCCACTTTTAACATTTCTTTTTGAAATAGCTCTTCAATACTATAGGCTCTTAATCGGCCAGAAATCGGCGCAAACAGAAAGTTGGCCATTAATATGCCATAAAATGTGGAGACAAGGGCAATGGACATTCCCTGACCAATCAGGCTGGGATCTTTCAGATTTGCAAGCAATTGTACCAACCCAATGGTGGTTCCCAATAAACCAAAGGCTGGCGCATATTTGGCCATCTGTTCAAAGAACATGATGCCTTGCAAGTGACGTTTTTGAATGTAATTCATATTTAATGATAAAATTTTATCGAGTTCATTGGGTTGAATTTGATCCACCAAAAGTTGGAGCCCTGTTTTTAAAAAATGATCCGGACAATTATTAATGGAGCCAATAATGGATTGCGCCCCATTTGAACGAATCGACTTGGAGATATCCGTTAGGTAATCAATGTCTTTTTGATAATTGTATTTTTTAAAACTCAGTAAAAATTTTAGTCGTTGACCCACGCGAAATACTTGGGTGATTGGAAAATGAATCAGGGTTGCAGAAAATGTGCAACCAAAAACCAAAATAAGCGCATCAACGTTTACAAAAAGTAACAAAAAGGATTCAAAGCCAATGGCATTAATTAATAAATAAATGAAAAATAGCCCCCCAATTAAAATCGTAATGTCCATTAATGAGCAACCTTTTTATATTGTTCCACACCCATAATGATATTTTGTTGCTGTAAGTTCCTCATGTGCTTAATAAATGAATTTGAAATCACGGATATGTCTTTTTCTGATATGGGGTTGGCTTTGAGAAGTTCAATTTCTTCGGAAACAATGTTGAACTGTCGGGGGGTTAAACATTCTTTCATCAGTTTTATTCGTATATGACTTGGAATAATGGATAATGTTTTGGCCAACTCTTCTGATGAGCGTATGGATGAGAGAATCAACTGTTGGTCTTTGGCCGGGTAAAATTGAATGTCTTCGACGGATAATAGGTTTTTTTCAATAATATTCCATGATATATCGGATGGAATAATCGCCTTCATTGCTTCTTTATTGGCATCAGGTATTAATTCTAGGATATGCGCAATGTCTTGTGTTTGTGAGGCTGTTGTTTTATTCATTTTAGCATCTGATTTTTGAATTCGCTCAATATAAAATTCAGTTAATTCACTCAAGAAACCCAAGTTAGAAATAGACATTTTTGTGTAATAACTAAGCCCGTTTTTGGCTTGTTCATGGGGTATTTGTGACAGTAATTGGGCAAACTCTTCGTTGGTCATCATATGACATAAAAGCCCAATAAAATAATGTGGTTCTTGATTCACCATCTTCAAAATTGATGGTATTGAAATGGCCTCTAAAAAAGCACTTTTTTGGTGATTAGGCATTGGTTTTTCACTATCCACGTCAAAAAGTTTCTTTTGCAAATGATCTTTAAATGATTCATTTGGAAATAACATGGTTTTTTCAACCGTTAGGTCATTGTATTCTTCCAATACTTGATGCACTTCTTCTTTGTCATAAATGGGGCGTTCGTCTTTAAGGCGAGTCAAAATTTCTTGGCTATGATGTTTTGGGATTGACTCAATAATTTTAACAAATAGCGACGGATTTTTATCATTCACATAACTTAATAGAATGATGCATTTATCCAGAGACGATAGGTTATTTTTTTGCATAATGTTGCTCCATCCAGTATTCCACAATTTCTTGTGTTTGTGTGGGTTCTGTTTCGATTGTTTTGATGACTTGTTGATTTAATGAAATGACAGGGGGCTCAATTTGATTTTGTGTCAATTCCTGTTCAAGTAACATTTCTTTTTTTCGAGCTTTTTGTATTGAGCGTATGAATAGGATGGCCTTTATGAGCCCAAAAATAATCAGGCCAATTAAAATAAAAGCCCCAGCATACTGCATGTTCTTATTTAGTATGCTGTCAGAAAATAACGTTTCCACCATTTTTAAATAGGGTGGAGTGAAATCGATCATTTTTTGTTCAATAATTAACAAATCTCCACGATCTTCTTTTAAAGGAATAATCTGATTGATACGACGTCGTAACATGTCTAAGGTTAATCCTTTTTCTTGCATCGTATCTTGGTTAACCATGATGAGAATTTTAATCTTTTCAAGACCAAAATTAGGTTTGATTGTTTCAAATTTATTTTCGTCGTAGTAAATTTCTTCAATAATTTCTTTATGAGAGTTATTTTTTTCTTCTAGAGATAATTTCTCAGTTTGAATTTTTTGGGTGACTTCATATTTTTTGGTGCTTTGAATCACATTTTTCATGCCTGGTAAATTTTCTTTTTCAGATTTAAATTCCAATACAGGTGCTTCACTGCTTTTGCTTTCAGATGAGTTTTGAACGGTTTCTTTTTCATAAAGAATACTTTTAGGTGTTCGAACATAACGTAATGATCGTTCTTCTTTATGCCTTAAAAAAACAGTGGTATTTACATAATACTGGTTTGGACCAATTAAAATATTGAATAATTTGGTAATTTTTTGATTAAATATCTGCTCATAATCATTTTCAGGCGTTGACGTTTTTTGTGATTGAGTATCATACCCCATCCAAAAGAGCCCAAAACAGCCCAATATAAAAATTAATGTTATTAATCGCTTTATAATTGAAATCATCATAACCTCTCACTTTAAATTATATAATGTTTAGAAAAATCCTTCACCGCTACTAAACGGGTCTCTGCTGGAATCGCTACTCCCGGAGCCCTCACTACCAGAATCCCCGCTACCCG
>DBHX01000051.1 GCA_002296285.1 bacterium UBP8_UBA817 | reverse complement strand
TGCCGCATTAACTTTGAGTAAAATATCAAATCCCGTAATGCCTTTAGCAGCGAGCGTTTTTACTGGACCCGCTGAAATTGAATTCACTCTTGCGCCCAATTCACCAAACTCAGATGCCAAATATCGAACACTCGCTTCAAGCGCCGCTTTTGCAACACCCATAATGTTGTAATTGGGAACCGATCGCTCTCCACCCAAATAACTCAATGCAACAAGTGATGCCTTGTCAGACAAATGTTTTTTAAATTGATTGGCAATTGCAACAAATGAATAAGCACTAATATTCATTGCAGTATTCCAGCCATCCCGACTAACATTTGAAAAATCCCCCTCTAAATCCTCTCGATTCGCAAAAGCAACGGCATGAATAATAAAATCACAGGTTCCATATTCGGTTACATACTCTTGAACAACTCTGGAAATATCTTCGTCATTGGTAACATCGCAAACGGTAATTAATTTTGAATCCATCGCCTCAGCTAAAGGTTTTACACGATCTTTCATAATTTCTCCAGCATAGGTAAATGCAATTTGAGCCCCTTCATCATGCATTTTTTTTGCTATTGCATAACCGATTCCACGTTTGTTGCTAACCCCAAAAACAATTCCTTTTTTTCCTGACATTAATCCCATGAGATAAGCCTCCTGAAAGTTGTGTATACTAGTTTACAAAAAAAAGAATAATTTTCATAGTTTTAGGATACAAAATAAAAAATTGATGAAAGATAAATAAAGTAGAACATCAAAAGGGACCATCCCATCAATTGTCTCGATCGCTTAAAGCAGTAAGCTAAAACCATCAAAAATAAAATCGTTGCAAATAAAATCGTTAACTCAAAATAAAAATGAATGGCCATATTGCCTGGGTAAACCAACCATGCCATTGGCAAAACAAATAATAAGTTAAAGAAATTAGAGCCAAAGACATTCCCAACAACAATCCCAATATGATTTTTACGAACAAATGAAACCGTTGTCACCAACTCTGGTAACGATGTGCCAAATGCAACCGCAAATAACGACAAAAACGTCGTTGATAAACCTAGAAAAGTCGCCACATTTATTAACGACAAAACCAACAATCTGGAACTAAAAATTAAAAAAGACAGTGATATTGAAAATAATACAACCGATAAGTTGAGCTTATAGGGAGGCGTCTCAGACACATGGCTTGATTTTTTTTTGAGAAATAAAAATTGAATCACACCAAACACAATTAAAATAATCACTGAAATTAATCGTGATGGCGACAAAAAATAAACAGATACTAGTACAATGATCAAAGAAAGAAAATTAAGACTCAGTTGTTCGCGAAACGCTTTATCAAAATCAAGCCGCTTTAAAATTAAAGATATGGCAAAAATTAAAAAAATATTTGCAATATTACTTCCAAAAACATTGCCATAAACAACATCTGACTGATGGTTTAGCCCTGCAAAAATTGCAACAAATAACTCGGGTGCAGAGGTGCCAAAAGCAACCACGGTAGCACCAATTAAAATGGGGGGAAGTTTTAAGTGGAGTGCCAAAGAATGCGATGAATCAACAAATACATCTGACGACTTCCATAAAACAAACAGCGAAATTACAAATAAAAATAAATCCAACATGTAAATTACATCATTAACGAATTTAGTGAAAATTACAATAACGATTGAGGGTCAATATCAATCACACAACGAACTCCTGACTTTTTGGGAAAGTGAGACAGCTGTTCCTTAAATCGATCAATATCAGACAAACCGATTTTATAAAAGACATTATGCCTAAAATACCCACTAACCTTTTCAATAGGAGCTACTTTTGGGCCGATAAAAGAAAGATCAAAACTCTTTTTTAAGGACTCATTAAAAACATTGATTTTTGAATACATTGACTGGACAACACGGTTATCCGTTGAACTAATAATAATATTTACCATGGCTTTAAACGGGGGGTAACCAAAGGGTTTTCTAAAGGATGATTCCTGGTGAAGGAATCCTGTAACATCATGCCCTTTAACAAATGAAAACACATAATGGTTTGGTTGAAATGTTTGAATATAAACATCACTCCCAGACATCTCCCGCCCCGCACGTCCTGCCATTTGAGTCATTAATTGAAACATCCGCTCCGAAGCTCTAAAATCAGGAAAATTTAACATGGTATCCACACCAATCATGCCAACCAGAGCTACATTAGAAAAGTTATGCCCCTTTGAAATCATCTGCGTCCCAATTAAAATATCAGCGCCATCAACATCCGACAACGCCTGTTGTAGCGCCTCATAATTTTTTACAGTATCACGATCAATGCGCGTCAATTTGGCATCTGGAAATAAATGATTTAATTCATACGCGATTTTTTGAATCGCAATGCCATAATATTCAACATCATATTGACCACAATCACCACATTGGCGACTCATTTTTTTTGTCGCCAAACACCGATGGCATCGAAAATACCCATCTGAATGATATGTATAACTGGTCTGACATGCTTTACAGTCTTGAACAGCCCCACATGAATTGCACTTTAAAAAAGATGAGTATCCGCGACGATTAACCAACAATAAAACCTTTTGATTCTTTTTCAATTTAATCTCAATCTGTTCAAGTAAGCGGTCATGAATCAAATAATTTTGCTGGGTTGTTGCCATGTCCAATACAATGACATTTGGCATTGAAATATCATTAAAACGTTTGGTGAGTGAATGATACAGCATTTGATTCTGCTGACTTTGAAAATACGTAATGAGGGATGGCGTGGCCGACCCAAAAACAAGCCTGGCTTGATGAATATCAGAGCGTCTCATAGCAACCTCATGGGTGAAATAACGCGGGGTACTGTCTTGCTTATAAGAGCCATCATGTTCCTCATCAACAATAATCAAACCCAAATTTTCCAACGGCATAAAAATGGCTGAGCGAGGCCCAACAATCACGTCAATTTCACCACGAAGGCATTGATTCCAGATGATTTCTTTTTTCTTGGGGGTTAATCCAGAGTGAACAACCGCTACTCGAGAAAAAATATCAGAAAAAAAAGATGTGAATTGGGGTGTCAATGAAATCTCAGGAATTAAAACAATGGCTGATTGTCCGGCTTGAATGGTCATTTGAATTAAATGGGCATAAATCTGTGTTTTACCACTGCCCGTAACCCCATGCAATAAATGACTTAATTGAGACGAATCAAGCATTGAATCAAAAACTTTTTCCTGTTCTTTAGATAATGATGAAAGCGATTTGTTTGGAATGATTGGTTTAAATTCATCTTGACGGTGTTTTTTTAATCCAACCATGCATTGAAGCGCTTTATATTCAGTGACACAATAATGTTTTGAAAACCATTCAATCATTTGCAATAAAAATAAAGGAATCGGCAACCGCTTTTCATGACGAGATTGAATCAATAATAAACGATAAGGAAAATCATCTTCATTGGCATCATAAACTCTCATAACACAGCCCACTTGGGCGCGTTTCGCAAATAAGACATCAACAAAATCGCCAGAAACAAGCGATAAGCCTTGGGGAATTGCATAGGTATATCGATTGGGGGCATTGGTTAATACAATTAATTCAGCAACTTGCATAAAAAAATTGTACATGGAAACACAGAATATGTTTAGAAAACATCAATATAAAGCGACTGACCAAACCGGGCTATTATAAATATAAAAACAAACTACTTGCCGTCCAAATGCTTGTCATAAAAGTTAGCAAAAAATTCGCGTGATAACTGAATCACAGGCAATGCAAAAACAAACAAGCCGGCTCGTGCGCCAACGCCTCGGCCAAGTCGCAAAAATAAGGAAACCTTGGAACCAGATAAATTAGGTTGCCCAATATGAGACAAAGTTTTGAGAGAATCGGCATGAATTGTCAACGCCGCAGCAAGAGGTGCCACAACCATTGAGGCCGCCGTATTTTTCCATTCATTAGAGATAAACTCTGGCAAATATGGCGCCACAAAACTTGGGGCTTTCCAAAGAAACAATGAAAAAATATTCTCCCGAATAACCGTGTACTGAAACCCACGAACAATTGAAACAGGGTCTTTCTTAATGGCGCTTCCAATGGTATCTAAAACAGAGCGATCGGGCGATGAATGTTGTACCTGAGTTTTAAGATATTCAGGTAAATGAATAAATAAAGCACTGGACGTTCCGGCACAAGCTGTATCAGTTAGGCTTGGATTATTTAGGGCATCATTAACAAAAAAACTTTGAGCAATGTATGAACCTGATTTGGCCACCGCATTAACCCAAGCGCCATGGAATATAATCGAAGGCTTAAGGGGGGGTCCCTTTTTACCTAATTGAGTATAGGTTTTCCAAACATCAAACGGTGAACACGCATAAGTTTGAGTAATAGATACCCCAACACCGGTAACTATTGCTCTTTTTAAACGATCAGATTCCGATGGATTGGAGGGGGCCGTTGAGATGGGTCTAGCAGGAGGTTGAGAATCCGAGTCAGGTTTAAGGGCTTGTGTTTTAGGTGGTAGAGAATAAATATCTTGAAAAAACCTCATCGGATCTGTTGGAAGGTATGGCAAAGGAAACTCCTTGATATAAAATTTTTTTGGGTGTTATATAACTTTAATGCATACTTTAATAATATATCAATAAAAAAAACGAAAACGTTATAAAAAAGAATAAATGAAACGAAAATTAATATCAGGAATTATGGTCGAAAATAGACAAATTCAACCGAACAAATTATTCTAAATAATATGAAAGAAATTATTCAGGCACTTCAAAAAGAAATGAAAGAACAAGCATCCACTTTCAATGGGGACACCATTCCAAAATTAAGTCTTGAAGATATCGATCGCACACTTACCCTTTTTAAAAAAGCGCTTTTTCCTGGAGTTTTTCATGTTATTGAACAACATGATTTAGAAACCTTTTTAGAAAGCATTCTATATAAATTGAAATTCAATTTATTAACTACCCTTGAAAAATTTAATCAAAAAAACCCAACAAACCATGCTCAAAAAATCATCGAAACACTACCCAATCTGAAGCGGGAGTTAAAAAAAGACATCACCGCAATTTTTAATGGCGACCCAGCCGCTCAAACACATGAAGAGGTCATATTGGCATACCCAAGTTTTGAAGCCATCATGATTTATCGCATTGCCCATGAATTAACACTGTTAGATCTCGATTTATTTGCACGAATGTGCGCAAGTATCGCTCATCGAAAAACAGGCATTGATATTCACCCAAAAGCATGTATTGGGCATTCGTTTTGCATTGATCATGGCACCGCCATTGTGATTGGGGAAACATCCATCATCGGAAACAATGTCAAACTATATCAAGGGGTCACTATCGGGGCCTTGAGTGTATCAAAGAAACAGAAAAATAAAAAAAGACACCCGACCATTGAAGACAATGTGACGATTTATGCAAGAACAACCATCCTCGGTGGAAATACCACCATTGGTGAAAACAGCATTATTGGGGGAAATGTCTGGTTAACATCATCCGTACCAAAAAATAGCAAGATTTATAATAAGGAATTTAACATTGAGCATACTCAGCCAAATCATTGAGCAAAAAAAACAAGAAATTAATCGATTAAAAAACCATAACTTCAACACCATGAAGACCAAAGAAATATCATTTTTAAAAACGTTAAAGAAAGATAGATTAAATTTAATTGCTGAAGTAAAGCAAGCCTCCCCATCCAAAGGAATTATTTATAAAATTTTCGATCCAATAGCATTGGCCTTATCATTTGAGCACCATGGGGCCGCCTGCATCTCGGTATTAACCGACGAAAAATTCTTTAAAGGCCACAAAAACTATTTAATGAAAGTTAAAAATAATGTAAACATTCCCGTTCTGAGAAAAGATTTTATTATTGATCCACTTCAAGTAAAAGAAACCAAAGAAATGGGGGCCGATCTAATGCTACTTATTTTAGATATATTAAGCGTAGATCAAGCCAATGAACTGATCGATCACGCAAGAGCCCTTAATATCGAAGTCTTGATTGAAATTCACTCTGATGAGGCCTTAGAAAAATTAACACACATACATCACAAACCGTTGGTCGGCGTTAATAATCGAGATTTAAATTCATTCACCTGCAATACGTCACGAGCCATAGAAATTTCAAAAAAAATCAAATCACTAGATAATGAAATTATAGTTATTGCTGAATCAGGTTATTCTCAGCCTGAAGAAATGGTTGAACTGGAAAATCAGAACATAAATGGTGTATTAATAGGGGAGGGGTTAGGCAAAAACAAATTATTACTGGAGTGGTTTAACAATGAAAATTAAAATTTGTGGGCTAACAAATAAAGATGATGCCTTAAATGCCATTGCACTGAATGTCGATGCACTCGGCTTTATTTTCTATGAACATTCACCTCGTTATATTTCACCTGAAAAAGTAGAAACTTTTGTTTTAGATCTTCCACCATTCATCAATACCATTGGGGTATTTGTGAATGCAACGCCAGACTACATCAATAGCGTTATTAAACGATGCAAATTAAACGGAATACAATTGCATGGATCTGAGCCACCTGAATTTTGCACTCAATTTTCACTACCAACCATTAAAGCAATTCCTGTAAGAGAGCATTCAGATATCACCGCGATTCCAAAGTACAAAGGCTGTGTAAATGGAATATTACTGGACACAAAAGCCGAAAATGTCCATGGGGGAACTGGAAAAACATTTGATTGGGGATTGGCACTTGAAGCCAAAGAGTATGATACGCCATTAATTTTATCGGGCGGAATTAATGCAAAAAATATTGAGAAGGCATTAAAAATGGTTGCTCCTTATGGCATTGATATATGCTCTGGCGTCGAAAAAGAACCCGGCATCAAAGACTATAACAAAATGCAAGAGTTAATCGGAGCCATAAAAACGTCATAATGCAAAAACCCCATATTTTTTTATTTTTATTTTTGATTAGTAGCCACATCTTTGGCCAAGTCAACATTGAGCAATATCGAAATGATACAGGGTCATTGGAAAAAAAATATCATCAGCACATCAATATAACAAGCTCCATTAAACGAAGTACCGTTAGCCTTTACTCGATTGGTCTAAAATATTTCAAGCCGTTTTACTTAACAAACGCCAAAGGTTTTTTTATCAGTAAAATTAACTATGGAGAATCAAATGGAAGCGAATATTTAAATGACACATTTTATCATTTGCGAATAATCTCATCAAAAACCATTTTCAAAGTTATTCCTGAAGCCTTTTTACAATATGAAAATAATGAGTTTTCATTAACAAGTCAACGTTATTTGGCCGGAATAGGTGTGCGATATCAATATGGAGAAACCACCAATGGAACAAGCATTATTAACGAATGGTATCAAGAATCCTCGGGAATCGGCCGATTAAACAATTGGCGATTATCTCAATATATAAAATTCAGATTTAAATTTAACAAAACCAATAAAATAGATAGTACCATTTATATACAACCGAGTATCATAGACTTCAGTAATATAAGGTATTACTCAGAAAACACATACATCAGCCAAATAACCGACGCCATATCATATAACTCATCATTAACTGCAAAATTTTTCTCTAAGAGCAGCGACTATAACAAAGTAGAACTCTTTTTTGATTCCGGCCTTCAATTTAAAATATAAAAAACCATTGATGGTATAAAATAAATATAATTTAACATCAGTCACATGCAACTTCTAGAAATAAAGCATAAGCCAGAAATAAGATTAAATGATGGGAGATCAAGGCATCCAAAGAAAATTCCGCAGTGGACTCAAATGTCCATGAGGACATTTTTTTATAAATAAACGAAAAGATCCCTCAATTTAATACTATTTAATGGAGAAAGAGGAGCCACATGAGCATTGTTTTTTCACATTCGGATTGTTAATTTGAAACCCTGACATAAGGAGTGTCTCCACATAATCCAATTGTGACCCAATCACAAACATATAACTCAATTTTTCAACAATAATGGTCACATCACCAAATTTAAATAATTTATCGCCATTGTCTGTGGCATCAGATATCGTGCCCAACGATATGTCATAGGAATTGCCAGAACAACCATCTTTAACCACTTGGACACGAAGTCCGTGGGTACAAATATCTTTATCATCTTTTTGAATGAAATGACGAACCTTTTCAACAGCAACGTCAGTGGCTCCAAATGTTAAACTTGGATCCACAGGTTTTTTTTCAACGGTATCTTTTGTTGGAACAAAAACCTTTTTCACATTGCCACAATCACTCATATTTCTATTATACCCAATTTATTTTCATTACTAACATTAAGCAATCGTTACTTCATCAGTTAAATAGACATCCTGAATCGCATTTAATAATTGAACACCCTCTGCTAATGGTTTTTGAAATGCTTTACGACCAGAAATTAACCCCATACCACCGGCACGCTTGTTAATCACGGCTGTTGCAACAGCATCTTGCATGTCGTTATCACCAGATGCCCCACCAGAATTAATTAAACCAACACGACCAAAATAAGAGTTTGCAATTTGGTAGCGGGTTAAATCAATCGGGTGATTTGAAGATAATTCATCATAAACCTTCTGATGCGTTTTCCCAAAAGATAAGGCGTTAAACCCTCCATTATTTTCAGGTAGTTTTTGTTTTACAATATCGGCTTCAATGGTTGCTCCGAGGTGATTGGCTTGCCCTGTCAAATCCGATGAAACATGATAGTCAACACCATCTTTTTTAAATTCTGAATTTCGAAGATAGCACCATAAAATTGTGGCAAGACCACGAGAATGGGCATATTCAAATGCTTGAGCAACCTCTTGAATTTGACGGCCAGATTCCTCAGACCCAAAATAAATGGTGGCGCCAACCGCAGCCGCTCCCATATCAGCTGCTTGATCAATCGATGCAAACATAATCTGGTCAAAGGTATTTGGATACGTCAAAAATTCATTATGATTAATTTTAACGATGAATGGAATTTTATGAGCGTACTTTCTTGAAACCAAACCTAAAACACCCAAAGTAGAGGCCACAGCATTGCACCCGCCTTCAATTGCAAGTTTCACAATATTTTCTGGGTCAAAGTAATCCGGATTCGGCGCAAAGGATGCCCCAGCCGAGTGCTCAATGCCCTGATCAACCGGAAGAATGGATAAGTAACCAGTCCCCGCCAAACGTCCATGGTTATACAAAGACTGCAAATTACGAAGTACTTGATTATTTCGATTCGTTAAAGAAAAGACATCATCAACATAGGTTGGTGATGGAATGTGCAAACGGTTTTTATCAATGGTTTGGCATTGATGCGATAATAGCGATTCGGATTGATCACCCAATATTGATTGTATTTCAGAATAACTTAACATGGTTCCCTCTTTTAAAATTGTGGTCATAATTGTTCCCTTAATATTTAGTTTTATGGAATCATTCTAACCCAAATCAAAAAAAGTGAAAAGAAAGAGCTAATTTATTAAGATTTTCAAATAACAAGGCTGAAAACAACTGATCTTTGTAAACTATTGTGGTTAATGGACTGTTCTTACTTAATAAAAAGATCGTGCTTGAGTTTTACAACTAAAATTAGCTCCTAAACTAACATAATTTCCGAACACAAGGGAATCTAGAACGCCAGTACTCGATGCCAATGCCATAAACACGATGTAATCACACCTAACTCCATTTCCTAAGTAAAAATAGAATAGGTTTCGAGCCTTATCTGCCAATGCCATGACGGCCCCGTTATTGCAAGTAACCCCATTTCCTAAGAAAGGTAATTAGTTTTTCAAATTTGCTATGTCAAGTCTTTTTCTTTATTTTTAAATAACAAATTACGATAAAAAAACAAGAGGACATTCATCCCTTGCACAATTGAATAACAAAAGCAGGATATATCTAACCAGCTTTAATCGCCGCATAGCGAAATTAAAAACTCAACAACACCATCCTATTTAACTGTTAACTTTCGCCATCAACTACCATAAAAGCAAAAAAGAACAAACTAAGGCATATAAATTCCAATCAAATGTCGCCGACACATCGGATCATCAAAAGACAATGATTCTGGCAGAGGTAAAAATGAGGCAGGTCGCAAATGTTTGGGTAAATGAGCATCGGCATGCATTTTAAGTAACGCTATATCCGTACCATCAGGAACATAGGCAATGGGAACCCAGCCAAATCGATCATCAGGGGAGGGGACAACAACGACTTGAGAGATGAGCGATGATGTTAGAAGCTCAGATTCAATGAATTCAGGTGACACCAATTGTGAGCCCGATTGAAATTGAAAATCTTTTCGACCAATCACTTTAAATGTTGGAGAGAATTCCACAAGATCCTGGGTAACATAAAAACCATTGTGCATTGGCAAAGATAAAAAACCATCGGATGTGAGATACCCTCTAGCCAAGGTATCCGTCTGGATCAATAATTGTTGATTCAATCGATCCAATTGAACCCCTGGAAGCGCTTCATAATCATCGGATGTTCGGTTTGTTGCTACAATTTGACCACAGGTTTCCGTGGCCCCATAACTATAAATCACCGGTAAGTTAGCCTCCTCAACCTGTTGCTTAAGTAAGTAAGGGGCCGCATCTCCCCCCACCAAGACAGATTTAAACGAAACTGTCGATAAGCGAACATCCAACATCAAACGGGCCAATTGCTGGGGAACCACGGCCAAATGCCACTGGCCTGAAGGGGCTAATGCATCCAACCAATGGCCAGAACATAAACTCAAGCGGGCGCCTGAAACCAAGGCTTTCACAATGGTTAATAGCCCCCCCATAGCAGCCGGTGACAAGGATAGCAGGACAGCATCCGTAGAGGAAATAGGAGAGTGGGATAGGGATCGATTAGCACTTTTGAATAGGGAATCCATATGATGACAGACAAGCTTTGGCTGTCCCGTTGAACCAGACGTGGCAATCAACACATGGGGAGATGAATCAGGGATGTGCTGAAGACAATTTAGAAACGACTCTGAATAGTGAGTCGGCCATGACGAATCCAGCACCACGAACGAACGTCTAAAAATTAAACAGGCCAAAATTTGAGATAATGATGTCAAATCTTTTGAATACACAATCACTTCACAAGAAGCGCTCATGTCATGGATGGCATTCAAGACATCGGGTTTGGTAATGCGCACACCATCAACATCAGCCAATCCATCGATAGACCCCAACAAATCCAACATCAAGCCAACAAATAAATCGCAATGATTGTATAAAGTATTAAATAAGCACTGGTTAAAGCCAATAAATGATTATACGATTCACCTTGAGCCTTACCAAAACGCTTTGTAAGTAACATTGCGATAACCACCAAAAATAACAATACCACCATTTGTTCCAAAGAATTTTCAGTAATAAAATCCAGTAATATAATAGGGGAGTATAAACACAAAATGTATTCCACATACGAAAAAACAGGACCAAATCGTACCGCCCATGTTTTTTTATTGACCTTTCGATCTGTATCAATATCGCGAGTATTATTTACCACTAATAATCCCGTGGTGATCAAACCCAACCCAGATCCAATATAAATCAAATCAAAATTCCAGGTGCTTGCCAATAAATAATAGCTACCAATCACTGAAATCGGACCAAAAAATAAAAATGCAATCAACTCAGCCCCACCAATATATGCCAAAGCAAATGGTCCAGCCGTATAGATAATACCAAAAAATATGGATAGTAAACCAATGCCAAATATGAACCACCCACCGAGATAAACCAAATACCCCCCAAAAAAAGCAGCGAGCAAAAACATGATAACTGTAGCTTGTTTCATTACATTGGGAGAGATGCGGCCAGATTGGGTCATGCGCTTTGGCCCAACACGTTCATCTGTATCAGCGCCTTTGACAAAATCAAAATAATCATTGGCAAAATTAGTCCCCACCTGGATGCAAAAAACACAACATAAAATAACAGCAGCAGTCATTGGGCGAAACAAAGGTGAGTTCATTGCCAACGAAATGGCAAGAATAACGGGGCAAAAACAAACTGGCAACGTTTTGAGCCTTGCTGCATAAAACCAATGTGATATCATAAAAAAAGTGTATCATGATCAAAACCATTTATCTAATTTGCATCATTATTTCATTTCCAATGTTTAGTCAAAATCTAAATTACATAAAAACTTGCATTAAAAATCATTGTTTTGATGCTCGAATCGCAGATAATCCAGTCAGTCGAACAAAAGGGTTGATGGGAGAAATGCGATTACCAAAAAAAGAAGGCATGTTATTTATTTTCCCACAAGAAAATACTCCAAGTTTTTGGATGAAAAATACGCTCATTCCTCTAGACATATTATTCATAAATGACGATGATTTGGTGGTTTACATGGTAAAAAATGCCCAACCATGCAAAACCGAAGACTGCCCCGTTTATACAACCACAAGAAAAGCCTCAAAAGTTTTAGAAATTAACGGAGGGATGTCCAAAAAATTAGATCTCCATGTTGGAGATCCTGTTGTTTATTTTGTTGAAAATGAGTAAGAAAATTTATCTAGCTCATCGTGGCTCATGGCATGGCCATGCCATAGAAAATACCCTTGAGGCATTCGAGCACACGAAAAACAGGTTATCAAATCAACTGCATGGGTTTGAATGTGATCTACGACAACTCGATCACAAGAACCCACATTCATGGATAATTTTCCATGACGAAACCATGGATCGATTCAACAAAACCCATTCATCCATTAACCCAACGGTTCCATTAACAGGCAATCAAACCACGGGTAAAATTCCAACACTTAAAGTATTTACAGATTGGATTGAAAAATTAACACAACCCATCATTATTAATATTGAAATTAAAAACGGGTCAAAAAATGGCATAAAAATACTCATAAACGCACTAACTACTGCCAACAAACATCAGCTTGTAAAGTTCATTTATTCATCATTTAATAAAGGCGTGATGAACTACTTATCATCAACAAAACAATACATTTCATACCTGATTAAAAACATGGATGACTTTAAGCAACTTAACATCACAGATCAAACCAAAGCTCAATTTATTGGGATCAGCCATGAGCATGCAACACCATTAATCTTCGAACATTTAAAAAAAATCAAAATCTCAGCTGGCATTTATTTTAAAAACAAGAATCAATACGTAACCAATATAGATAAGGTGATAAATAATGACATCATCTCTTGCATATTTATCGAAGACTAAAAATGAAAATGTTCCATCATTTATTTAATAAACAATGGGACCAAAAACCCGTGCTCATCAGCTGCTCTGCCGGCCCAGACTCCGTTTTTTTAACTCATTTTATTGGAAATTTATCCAATTTTACTAATCATCACTTAATTTACATTAATCATCACCTGAGACCGTCAGAAAACCAACGAGAAATTGAAATTGCAAAAAATCTATCACAGCAATTCAATTTTATATGCCATATCGAATCTTTAGCCATAAATAAAAAGAATCAATCCGAATACAGACAGGCCAGACTAAAAAAAATCATTACGGTTTGCAAAAAAAACAATATATCAACGGTATTGCTTGCTCACCATTTAAATGACGACATTGAGTCACTCATTTTACAACTATTCAAAGGGGCCACAACAAATTTTAGAGGAATACCACATAAAACAGTGATTGATGGAATTGAA
>DBHX01000006.1 GCA_002296285.1 bacterium UBP8_UBA817 | reverse complement strand
AAGCTGATGGCGGGTAAAAAATATTCCGAAGATATTGTGGTGCCAATGGCCGTGGTGCCAACCGTCATCGATGAATTGGCAAAGCTCAATCATCCCTCAGGGATTCAGGTATTGGGCTATGGACATCTCGGTGACGGCAATATTCACGTCAATATACTCAAAATGAATGCCAGTGATACCGATTGGGACCGGCATGCTGGGGAGGTGATTGCACAAGTCATGGACCTGGCGGTGCGTCATGGGGGTAGTATTTCGGGGGAGCATGGCATTGGGGTAACAAAAAAAGACTTTATGCCACTTGTTTTTTCAAACCACGATGTGTCAATTATGCGTCAAATTAAGGCCGTGGTTGACCCCAATCAGCTGTTAAATACGGGGAAAATATTTAACGCATGACGTTATCCATTGCGCTGGATATTGGGGGAACAAAAACAACCCTTGGGTTCATTGACCACACCACAAAAAAAGTATTAAAGAAAATCACGGACCCCACTGTAACTGGATTGTCGTCATTTCCATTATTTATTGGGAATCTAATAAAAACAGCCGTTAAAATCGCCAAAGAAGAGGCTTACTCTTTAGATCCAAGAGTATGTATTGCATTGCCAGGAAATTTTCGGATGGGCCACGATATAAGCATCAAAAAAGGGTCAGCGAGGCAATTAATTCATGAAAATGAACATTTTTTCGATTTGAATATTACCCCATGGTTAACACAGTATTTCCCTGAGAACCTATCCTTATTTGCAATCAATGATGCCATGGCCCAAGCGGTGGGGAGCGTTTACACCACGTGGTGTGATGATTATGCAAACAAGGTGATGTTATTCATGGGCCCAGGAACAGGATTGGGTGGTGCAATTATTAAGATTGGTGATAATCGTGAGGATGTGACATTTATAACGGATGGGCACATTTATGATGTGATGGTTGATATTCAAGGTCAAGAATGGATGGCAGAGGATATTTTGTCGGGCCGTGGGATTTTTGAGCGAACGGGTGTGGTGGCGAAAGCATTGAATGAACGTGATGATTATTGGAATCAGAACCAAGGGGTGATCCATGATTGTGCTGATTGTGCGGTGCAGATTGTGATGAATATCAAACAAAAAACGATTCAAAAGAAATGTCGGAAAAACAATTGGTCGCCATCCGATATTGAATTGGCCGCAAAGATTGAGTGTGTATTGTTGGGTGGCAGCATTGGTACGAAAGGGCGTTTGGGCCAAGTGTTGAATCAGTGCTTATCACATGTGATGGATGGCCGGGTCATTCAATCCAAAGATACTGATGGCAATGCACTCATTGGGGCGGTATTGATGGGGCATATCCATGGGATCTAGCAATGCTCATGCCGAAGTGTTGATCCAACCTTGGTTTTGTAATCGTTTATTGGTTATACTTCGACCAAAAAGTAGTAATACTTCAACATCCTTGAAAATAGTGAACGAAAGGCTCACTATTTTGTGACCAGAGCAATAAATGGTCACTTTAAGCACTCCTGAATTGAGTCATTTGTCACCGTTTGGTAGTATAGAGCTATAGATGAATTAAGTAAGGAGTCCCACATGAGCTTGCAAGCTATTTTTGATGAACAAATTCGATTAAATGAAAAAATTAACCCCGATCTTTATAAAGAGATTGATGATCCTGAGGTCAAGCGGCAACGATTTTTGCAATTTGAATTGGCCATGCGACAAGAAGCGGCGGAAGCCATTGATAGTTTAAATTGGAAATGGTGGAAAAAGGATGATGATGATTGGGATAATATTAAAATCGAATTGGTGGACATGTTGCATTTTTGGGTATCCATGTGCACGGTAGCCGGGTTATCAGCGGATGATGTGATTGAATTGTATTTAAAAAAGAATCAGCTCAATCATAAACGTCAAAACGAAGGGTATAAAGATGGGAGCTACGATAAAAATGCTAGTGGGGTTGAAGATAACGTGGTTCATGTATTGGGGAAAACAGACGCATGACCCAACTGATTGATGGCGTAAAAGTTAAAGCAGATATTCTTTCAGAATTGAAGAATCAGGTGGCCGAATTACCGGGTAAACCAGGGTTAGCGGTCATTTTGGTGGGGGATAATCCAGCATCAAAAGCCTACATTGGCATGAAAAAGAAGGCGTGTGATGATTTGGGGATTCAGTCCTTTGAGTTTTTATTGCCAAAAACAGCATCCGAATCAGAACTTATGGGCGTGATTGATGCATGCAATGAAAACCCAGAAGTGAATGGCATTTTATTGCAAATGCCGTTACCAAAAGGGTTTGATGAACAAAAAATGCTTGATCGAATTTCGCCTGACAAAGATGTGGATGGGTTTCATCCAGTGAATGTTGGAAAGCTTTTAATTGGGCTTGAAACATTCAAGTCCTGCACACCATATGGTGTGGCCCATTTAATGCAAGCGCATAACATTGAAACAGAAGGGAAGCATGTGGTCATCATTGGTCGAAGCAATATTGTTGGAAAACCAATGGCCGCTATTTTGGTGCAGAATGAATTGGGCGCCAATGCCACCGTTACCATTTGCCATTCACGAACAAAAAATTTAACAAGCATCACGAAACAAGCGGATATCATTATTGCAGCCATAGGAAAACCTCATTTTGTAACAGCCGATATGGTGGGTGAGGGGGCTGTTGTCATTGATGTGGGCATTAACCGTGTCGATGATCCCTCAGACCCACGTGGTTACAAGTTGGTTGGCGACGTGGATTTTGATGCGGTTAAAGGCAAAACATCGGCCATCACACCAGTTCCTGGGGGTGTAGGGCCCATGACCATTGCCATGCTCATGACCAATACTGTGAGTGCCTACCAGCGACAACAATCGGTGGTATCCCAACATCAATGATTCTTACACTGGCGTTAGGGGTGGGGATCTTATGCTGGGCACCCCGTGCATTTGAGCTTAGCACTCGTGAATTTTATTCGTCCAAATGGTCGAAAATTTTGGTGGCATGTTGGGTGGGCTTATTGACAGGATTTATGACCATCGGGCGTGAACAGCTCATGATATTTCCATGGCTCTCCACATTACTGGTCCTAGCTTTGGTGGACGCACGATCCAAATCGGTCCGTGTTATTGATTTATGCATCATGAGTGCCGCCGTTGTGCCGTTATTGTCCATGCGTGCATTGGGGCAAGTGGTGGTTTTAAGCGGCCTTTTCCTGTTGATTTTAATGGCGGTCAAAATCACCTTAAAAAAAATCTACAAGCAGGATGCCTTGGGCGGGGCTGATGTGTGGGTGATTGTGATGATTTTAATGGCACTGGGAGGAAAACCAGCCATGGTGGCCGTATATTCAGGGGTTATTTTATCCGCCATTACGGGTGGTTTTTTAATGATTGTTCATGGTCGATCAGGTAAAACAACGCTACCATTCATTCCCTTTTTAGCCTTGGGGGCCGTGATTGCAACATTTTTTTCAGAGCCAATTTTGACAGCCTATACGAATTTCATTACAATGCAATAGAAATATACGGGGGACACATGATAGATTTAATCATTGCGTTGAGCATTCTAGGCACCATGATCGGGGCAACCACCGGAATGAGCATAGCCAACATTGGTGAAAAAGAAACACTGGTGGCAACCATGGCACTGACAAAAAAATTTTCAGCCATTCGGACGCAACAATCCACCACAGTAACGATTTCTGATGGGCGTGTATCGCATTACGCATCCGTACCCTTCGATGATTGTATCCTTAAATTTACAGCAACGGGTACGGCGTCCAAAGCTGGGACTTGTTTGGGGGAATTCCATTCGCTGACACTCCGTCCAGGGGAAGGGGGGATGGGTTATCCATGGTAATTAAAAAATCGGGGTTTGTACTCTTAGAGGTCATGATAGGGATTGGAATATTGAGCATTCTCTTGGGCATTGGTGTGCAGCTATTGCTGGCCTTGCAACGCATGGACCATGAGTTACGGGCTATTGAAAAAGAGGTGTTTAGATCCATGAATCAGGTTCAGAGAGATCTGCATGATAACCAACAGATGGCAACGGGAAAGTTAACCCTTTGCACCTACCGTTTGGGAGCTTTTGAGAGTGTGTATATCTGCAAAGACTAGATGGAAGGCGAGTGTGTTAGTGGAGCTAATGATCGCCATCATGGTCATGGGATTGATATCCCCCACCTTATTTCAATGGATCGGGATGATGTTAATGCACGCCAAACAAGTGGTGGGGCACCGTCAATTGTCGATTGAACGAATTGATTTAAACCAGAGCATTCATGAAGACATCATCAATAGTCACACGCTCACCAATGATTGTTGTTTTTCAAGTGTGGATTTTTTGATTTGTTATGACATTAAAAATGGTCGGGTCCGTCGACGAAAGCGGCAATGGGCCAGTCAGCGATTTTATACCCATTACATTGGTCAAAAACCACGATACAATCGAGTGAGTTGCTTGACTAACGAAGGGGTGCTCACCATTGAATGGATCAGCGATTCAGGTGAGTCTGAGGAATGGGTATTTATCTTGGGGGGCAAATGATTATTGTTCTCATCGTGCCAATCTTAAGCGTATTGCTTGCATTTGGCTGGTTACAATCATTGCTTCTCGAGAGTCATCGATTGCAGGCCGAGTGGATTCAAGTGTGGCAACAATCATTTTTATTGCAAAGCGCCAGAGTTCAGGAATTAACGGTGAGTGAGTCAACGTCCTGTGATCATCCAGAACACATGGTTATAATTCGAGGTGAAGCCCATGAATGTTGGGTCTACCGGTGTGGGATGGATCCAGCGATTCAAGTCCGATTGCTCAAGATAACGAACCATCAAAACAGGCCATTGCCATAGATCCAGTCGTCTTGTTTTACCCCTATATTGACATTCCGTTTATATTTTTTTCTGCGTCATGATACACTCGTTGTATGACAAATCAGATAAATATTCATCAATATCCAGTTGGGCCCATGGACAACTTTATCTATTTAATGGAATGTGCCCACACAAAACAAATCGCTGTGGTTGATCCGGCCTGGGATTTCCCATTGATTCAATCAGAAATCAATCGATTAAATGGGCAATTATCCATGGTGTTATTAACGCATTGCCATTTTGATCATTTAAATGCATTAGAAGACGTGTTAAATCATTATGACATCCCTGTTTATGTGTCCAATCAATCTCAAACAGAGCTTATCAATGATCTGCCACAAACGCAGTTGGTGGGCGAGTTCGATACCATTTCATTTGGTGCTCATACCATCAACATATTAACAACACCGGGCCATTCCATTTGTGGACAATGTTTTTTTGTGGACGACCATTTAATTACAGGGGATACCATGTTCATCAATGGCTGTGGTCGTGCAGATTTGGGCGATAGTAGCCCACAGGCTTTGTACCAATCCCTAGAAAAAATCAAGGCGTTGCCGGATGATACCGTGATTTATTGTGGCCACAATTATGCCGATCAATCCACCGATACGTTGGGCAACCAAAAGAAAACCAACCCCTATTTGTTATGCAAGGATGAGGCGACTTTTGTTCGAAAACGCATGGGCTTCAAATCATAGGTGAATTGCGTTCAATAATGGTTCGCAATATCTGTGGCGTTTCAAACGGTAATAAGTGGGAGGTATTTGGAATGGTCAAAAATTCAGCCGCCTTTTTTTTAAGCCGCTGTCGAGCGCCAGACATAAAGGTATTGGATGTTTCCCCAGCCACAACAATAAGCTTGCTGGTTAATCTATGCAAGTTGGCCCATATAAATGGGTCCAAAGTGCACATGCTGGCATAAATGGCCATTTCCCAATCCTTTGGAAATCGAAGTTTATAGTGATTGCCATCGGCAATCAGGCTGGCATCAATAAATTGTTGCAATGCATCATCACTCATGGCCGAAAAAGATGGATGGTTGCGCCACCGTTGAAACACGGACGCCGTGTCAGGAAATGTTTCTCGTCGGTGCTTGGTGAGTCGTATCATTGGGTGCAAATGCATTTCTAATTTTAAAAAACGAATAACATTGGTGAGGTAATGCACTTTTTTACTAAACAAGGCCGGCTCAACGATCACAATGGTGTTCCAACGGCCGGGATGTTTCAAGGCATCATAAAGCAAGAGTGCCCCACCCAAGGAATGTCCCAAGCCCACATGATTTTCGCCATCCAGTTGAGATTGAATCGCATCATGAAGAAAATGCCATGTTAAGGGCTTGGGTATGGGGGGGGGTGGACTGTTGAAGGGTGGGTAGATCAAAGGCGATAAGGCGTGTTTCGGATCAGATATGGTGGAATATGCACTGTGGTGGACGCCATTGGCCGGAAATAAAAAGTTCATTTTACAAAGCTCGATTCATGGTATGAGTGGTTTTTTTAAATTAATATATGTTACTTTATTCGCTTTTAGTATAATATATATCATTATGGATTCAAAAGATTATCAATTATTAAACGAACTGGTTGAAAATGGTCGTAAAACCAATTTGGATTTATCAAAATCAATTAAATTAGCACCCTCGGCCACATTGGGACGGATCAAAGCGTTGGAAGATACCGAAATAATCACGGGGTATTCTGCACGGATTGATCACACTAAAGTTGGGGTTAATTTAATATGTTTTATGAACATTCAAATTGAACGCAACAATTTTATTGATGATGTGGCTAAAGAACTTTGCGAGATTGAAGAAGTATTGGAAGTGTATGAGGTCATGGGAAGCGCATCTTACTTTGTTAAAATTGCGGCTGAAAATAACAATGACGCTCAACGAATCATCAAGCGCATTGGGCAAATCAAGCATGTGAAAAGTTCTGAAAGTTTTTTGGTATTTAATCAATTAAAATATCGATCGGCAAGAATTCCAAAATCTTTCATTACTAAACCAGATCGCAAGCCAAGAAAAGTCTATTAAGAAGTTAAAATTGATTTTGGTTAATCAATGAGCAATGGATGATGACAACGATACGTCGTGATTTTTTATACGGATTATTAATTGTTTTTCCATTGGCCAGTATTTTTTGGCTGGTTGAACTGAGCATCAATGTATTGACGGGGCCGCTATCCCAGTTATTGGGGTTTCAATTAAACAACATCAATGGCATTGTACTTAGCCTGGTTATGTTATGGACCATTGGATTTATTGTGAGGCAAATAATCAGTCGATCCATATTTCCAAAAATTGAAGCCTTAATCATGAAAGTTCCATTTCTTCGATTAATTTACCAATCCCTACGACAGATTGCCTCGGTGTTACTTAAACGAAAGCAGCGGTTTTTAGCCACCGTATTTGTTGAGTACCCATCCAAGGGCATTTGGTCGCTTGGTTTTTTAACAAACGATCAAGTGGATTGCTTGAAGAATAGAGCCGGGAATCGATTATTGGGTAAACCCGTGTCGGTATTTATTCCATCAACACCCAACCCAACCAATGGGGTATTTGTATTTGTTGATGAATCACAAATTGAACCAAGTGCGATGAGTGTTGAAGATGGCATCAAGTGCTTGATGTCAGCAGGGATGATTACCCCTGAGTTAGGAGTTAAACAATGAGTATTTTAGTTACAGGATCCGCGGGGTTTATCGGATCAAATTTTGTCCGCCTACTCATCGATGCGACCCGTGAACATATTGTTTCATTGGATGCACTGACGTATGCCGGAAACATGGATAATTTGGTCAACGTCCCCAGCGATCGTCATACGTTCATTCATGGGAATATTTGTGATGAACAAACATTGACTGAGGTGTTTCGGGACCATGCGATTAAAAAAGTGGTTCATTTTGCAGCTGAGTCGCATGTGGATCGAAGCATCATGAGTTCGGGCCCCTTCATCCAAACCAATGTGGTGGGTACTCAGCGATTGCTTGATGCATCCAAAAGCCATGGAGTTGAGGCATTTGTTCATGTATCCACCGATGAAGTTTATGGCACGCTCAACTTAACGGAGCCGGCATTCACGGAACAGCATCATATTCAACCCAATAGCCCATATTCCGCATCCAAAGCAGCTTCGGATTTATTGGTGAGATCTTATGTGGAAACGTTTGACTTTCCTGCGATGATTACCCGGTGTTCAAACAACTATGGCCCGTATCAATTTCCTGAAAAACTCATTCCTTTAATGATTCACAATGCCAAAAATAATCGCCCCTTGCCGGTGTATGGGGACGGCTCAAACATTCGGGACTGGATTCACGTCAGTGATCATTGCAAGGGGGTATTGTGTGTGATGGACAAGGGAAAGGCTGGCGAGGTGTACAATATTGGTGGCCATTCAGAGCTGAAAAATATAGATATTGTGCATCAAATCATAGACGCTTGTGGAGCTGATTCGTCATTGATTCAGTTTGTCACGGATCGCCCAGGTCACGATTTTCGCTATGCCATGGACATTGAAAAAATAAAACGAGAATTGGGTTGGGCCCCAGAAGTATCATTCTCTGATGGGTTAAGTTCAACAATACAGTGGTATGCCGACAATAGTGATTGGCTAGAAAAAATAATCAACGGTGATTATCAAAACTATTACAAGGAGCAATATCAATGAAAGGTGTTATATTAGCTGGTGGTACGGGGTCTCGTTTATATCCATTAACAAAAGTAACGAATAAGCATTTGTTACCAGTAGGGAATCAACCCATGATTTTTTATCCGGTACAAAAATTAATACAGGCTGGCATTACGGACATTTTAATTGTGACAGGTGTGGAGCACCTGGGGGATGTGGTGTCATTATTGGGATCAGGAAAGGACTTCCAATGCCAATTTACCTACCGTGTTCAAGACGAAGCTGGGGGCATTGCGCAAGCATTGCTATTGGCCGAAGATTTCACACAAGGTGGCGCCATGACAGTCATTTTAGGTGATAACATTTTTCAATCATCATTAAAAGATGCGGTTCAATCATTTACATCGGGTGCGCATGTCTTACTAAAAGAAGTGCCAGATCCCGATCGGTTTGGCGTGGCCACTGTTGAGAATGGTCAAGTTACCAGCATTATCGAAAAGCCAATCGATCCTCAAAGCAATTTGGCTGTGACCGGCATTTATCTGTATGATCACCAGGTATTTGATATCATCAGAAGCTGTAAGCCTTCGGGGCGCGGTGAACTGGAAATTTCTGACGTTAATGCCAACTATCTCTCGAAATCCCAAGTGACGTTTTCAATATTGGACGGTTGGTGGTCCGATGCGGGAACATTTAGTTCTCTGGCCAAAGCGTCTGATTTGGTCAAAAATCACCCCCTTCTTTAGTTTTTAAAAAGTATTGCAATCATAATAAATAAAGCGTACATTGAGACTTAGTATCATTAAAGGCGTGAGGAAATGAAGGTTATATTATTATTAATTATCATGTGTTTTTCGACACTGGGAATGGCCCAAGAAAAAACAAAAGTTGGCGGGTATTTGGATACTTAGTGGTTATCTCAGGGGAATACAAATACATTTAAAGCGCACCGTTTTATACTGCATTATGGAAGCGTAATTTCACCGAAAGTTCGTTTTAATTCTGAAATTGAGTATGAGTACGGTGGGTTTGTGACCAATAAAGATGATGCGGAAAATGTTCAAAATGGAGAAATCAAAATTGAACAGGCGTATGTTGATTATGATGTAACGGATGATGCAACCTTAAGAACTGGGATTGTTTTGGTTCCTGTTGGCCAACTAAACATTTATCACGATTCAGATTTACGTGATTTTACGGCACGCCCATTGGTTAATTATTACATTATTCCCACCACATGGATGGACACTGGGGTCGGCGTTGTTGGCGAAACAGAACTTGCGGATGTTGAAGTGACATATGAAGCGGTTATGATCAATGGGCTGGATCATGAAAATACATACTCATCATCAAAAGGGCTTCGAAATATGCGTCCAAACTTTAAAAATGATACCAATCAAGGGAAAGCCATAGCCGGTCGTATTGGAATTATCCCAAACATAAACAGTGAGTTTGGGTTGAGTACGTACCAGGGGCAATCCAAGCAATCACTCATTGCATTTGATGGTCGCTATGGTGTTGGTGCATTGAATTTAAAAGGTGAGTATGCCACCTATCAGGACGGCTATGACAATAAAGCCAATGGATTTAATGTGGAAGGAAAATACAATGTAGCTCCTTTAATTGGTCTTTCAGAAGAGTTGAATGTACTGGCCCGTTTTGAACAAGTGAATTTATTGGCCGATAATGACAGCTTTGGAAAAATTAAACGGACGTCATTTGGGTTAAACTTTCGTCCAGTAAAAACATTAGTATACAAAGTTGAATACTCCATCAATGATACTGAAGGTGTGGATGATGAAGATAATACACTCATGGCATCGGTTGCCTTAGGGTTCTAATTGGTTCGGTTTGGTTTTTTCTTATTAATGTTCTCGGGGATGCTGAACGCGAATCCAGCATCACCAAACGAAAAAACATACGCAACGTTAAATAAAGCCATCTCAAAGACGTTTCCCAATACGCAAACCACCACCATGAACATTCGCTTAACGGCCAAACAAATAGCGGCCATTGAAACAACCCTCATGGCAACATTGCCAACATCAAACATCACCATTTATGAATTTAATCGTCAAGATGAAACGGTTGGTTATGGGATGGTGACCAATCAAATTGGAAAGTATGAGCCCATTACATTTTTTGTGGGCGTTAATCCTGAATTTCAAATTGAGGGTGTTGTGGTAATGGTCTATCGAGAGGGCTATGGCAGCGATGTTCGTAAAAAGCGGTTTGTTCGTCAATTCAAGAGCAAAACAATCAAGGACCCTCTCGCTGTTAATCAAGATATTACATCCATTGCTAGAGCAACCATGTCTGCGTATGCCATTGCAAATGGCACAAAGCGTGTCCTAGCCATCATCAATGAAACCATATAAATTAAGTGTCGAATACCGTATGATAAACGTATAAATTTTAAAACCTTGTTACGAAAGTGGCACACTTATATCTGGCTTTTGATTGCTTTAAGCATTACAGGAATTTATTTGCTGGATTCAAAAACACCACAAAATGCCTTGATTTCTGCAACAATGTGCGATGATCATTCATGGGTTGGATTTTCAAGCGAAGGGGTCATTGGCAATGCCCTCTCAGACATTACGTTGCCTTTTTCTGTGACGGCCGTATCAGCGGTCTCTTGCACGGATACAACGATCGATGTTGCATTGGCCTATGGTCCGATAGTAACAATACAGCGCTCACCCATTCGATGGTCAATGATTGAGCGTCCCTTTTCCGGAAAAATTAGAACGATTCAACGATTGGGCAATGAGTTGGTGGTTACCACGCAAACCTTGTTATGGAAACGATCATCGGATTGGGCACTGATTCAGTCGTTTTCACCAACCTTGGCACAAACCATTTATGAATTTCATGCGGGTTGGTTTTCGGGCCAATCATTTCAGTGGGTATGGAGCCTCACGGGCTTTTTTTGGTTGGCATTAACTCTCTCTGGAATTTGGGTATTTATTCGAATGACTCGCCTGTAATGTGTGATTTCTCAGGTCGCAAAATTGTGGCCATTTAGGTCATTGTTTTTGAGGCGCTAGACAGAGGCTATCTTTTGTTTGGAGCAATAAATATTACTTTACAAAAATTTAATTGAGATTTAATATCAATATAGATATATTGACAACATTAAATAATTTGTCCATTGCAGAACAACGTACCATTAAAAAAATCAGTAACGATTTGGTTTCTGAACAACTCGCTACATTTGGTTTTCATGTTGGGTCCAAATTAAAAATTATATCCAAGTTGCCTTTCAATGGGGCCATCACGTGTGAAGCAAACAACACGCGCATAGCCATTCGGGCGGATGATGCCGCAAATATTATTGTCATGGATTGATGCGTTACGCAGTTCTATTTGGCCCACCCAATTCTGGCAAATCCACGTTATTTAACCGCCTGACGGGTCAAAATACCAGTGTTGTGAATTATCCTGGGTCAACGGTTGACGTAACATTTGCTTGCCTTAAAGACCATTCATCCGTAACTTTTGCGGCAACCCCTTTCATTGATTTTATCGATGGGGCTTTTACAATGCTTGGCCATGGTGTGGCTAAGCACATACCAAGTGGTCTATTTCAAAATTTTATTGTCAACGGTTTAATTGCCGGTTTTAGTGGAATTATTGTTTTTGTTCCTCAGATTGCACTTCTTTTTTTGGGGATGAGCGTCATGGAGGCCACGGGATTTTTAGCACGCAGTGCGGTATTAATCGACAAGCCGTTAAGTAAAATTGGGTTGAATGGCCGAAGTTTTGTGCCACTTTTATCGGGGTGTGCTTGTGCCATTCCTGCCATATTGGCGACAAGAACCATCTCCAACCGACGGGTTCGGATGTTGACCATGTTGGCCATTCCCCTGATGCAGTGTGCCGCACGATTGCCGGTGTTTGGGTTATTGCTTGGGGCATTATTTTCATCACCAATCCATGGGGCCATAGGATTAACCGCCATTTACCTTGGGTCAATATGTTTAGCCGCGCTTACTGTTGGCATAACGAATCGTTTTAGCTTTAAAAATGACGATTCCTCAAACGAGTTTATGATTCAATTGCCCAAATGGCGATGGCCACTTTGGGGTGAGCTTATCCGCACCATGCTAAAAAGAACCAAAGCATTCATAACCGGTGCGGGCCCAATCATATTTATTATTTCACTTGTTTTATGGGGCATTTCTGAAATTCATATTGGAAGTAGCCCATTGATTTATATTATTGGGCAATGGATTGAGCCGGTGTTTAAACCCATGGGAGTGGATTGGCGTGTTGGTGTTGCGCTCATTTTATCGTTTGCAGCAAGAGAGGTTTTTGTATCCGCTTTAGCCGTAGTATTTCAGTTATCAGAAGATGCCGCGTTTAGTTTAACGAATCTAACCATGACTGATTCAGTGACACCAATCTTTTCAACCGGGACCATTATTGAGCTCATTTTATTTTTTATGGTGGCCATGCAATGTGCCGAAACGTATGCGGTGTTAAAGAAAGAGATGGCATCTGCCAAATGGCCAAACCTGATCCTAATTGGTTATATTTTATTGGCTTACGTATTAGCCGTTCTAGCCAATACATTCATTTAGATGTTAAAGTATCGATCGCTACTCATATTCGTAATCATGACAATGGCTTTTAGCGGTTGCGTCATAAAACGGTTATTGGAATTTAAGCGTCAATTAAATAACCCGCAACACCACATTCATTTTCAACATGCAGGCGTATTGGTTCTTAAAAAACCAGTGTTGCAATTGGAAGATTTAGAATTATTGACCGGTATTTTTCCAACAAGGATCGAAGGCAATAAAGTGCGCTATGAATTTAACCGGCCAGAAGCTTTGGAACATTCATTGGTCTATGTTTTAGAATTTGAGAGTCAAAAATTAGCGGTCATTGATTACCCCGATATTTTTTATAATGCCATTGAATCATCGTTTGCCTTTGACTCGTTGGCGCTTTTTGGTACGGCTGAAATACCGCAAAACGGCCAGTGGAATGTATCGAATAAAGGGAAAGAAATCGCCGCCATTCCAACGCGTGAGGTAATTATTGATGTATTGGGCCCACCAACATCAATCACCAATTTTTTAACCGCCGAGTTGTACCATTATCATTACACACATCCCTCCATTAATGGCGATCAGGTCATTCAGTTAACACTGTCCTTTCATAAAGCATCAAAGCGCATGCAATCGATTGACTTGGCTTTGCCAGATCGTAACTGGAGCATTCAACTATAAATCAGCTTAAGAGCCACTGAGGGTTAAAATAATATAGGTGCTGGCAGTTGCCACACTCATGGCCAGAACCGTTCCCCATAAGATATCAATGCCAACAATCCCTGAGGGCCAATCTTTTAGTACAGCCCAGTTGGTTAAATCGTAGGTCATGTACGTAAAAAAGCCATACAACGCACCCCACTTGGCGGCATGGGCAATATTTTTTTGTTGCACCGCAGGTTCGATGGCAAAAATCATTATCCCAACGACAAACAATCCATAAAACAAAAATGCGACGGGCCAGTTGGGGGGTGTGCGGAGCAGATGGCCCATGTAATGCACATAGAGCTTGCGAGCAATGATCCCTAACCAAATCAAATCAATGCTCAAAAAAACAATGAATGAGATAAGAAATTTAATGATAATATGCATATCTGAATTATATCAAAAGGTAGCAAGCGCTCAAAATGAATAATCGGGTAAAATTTTGATCCACCGATGAATCATAAATAGTAATATGCCCCAAACCACGCTCAAAGTTCCAAGGCCTTGGGGGCCATTAATGAGCTCAATGCTGCCAATGCTTTCGGCGCCTTGGTAAGCCAGTGGGCCAAATATTGCACCAATACAAATCGCTACAATGGGTGATTTAATGGCTTGTTTTAATGATGTGGCGCACATGCATGGAAATGCGACCCAAATGGACATGAGCCAATAGGGGATAAAGGCACGATCTGGCGTAAATAAATAAACGGTATGATTTAAAACCATTGATTCCAATATCACCCCAGAAAGGGAAATGCTTACAATGAAAGTCATGAAAAGTCCTTTTCGTTGTTGTTGTTGTTGAATGGTCCAGTAAGCATACAGTGCGGTGAATATGGGGGTGAGGAATGCAATGCCAACGGTTGACCCCCAAACACCGGACAACCAAATCAGTTTATACGAAAGAAACGGGATGAGTTTTTTAGCCATGCATTCATTTTACACAATAAGTACTAAAACGATGCAAATAAAATGGAATCCGTTGGATGGTTGTATAAAACTGGTAGCGTTTGAATTGGATAGAAATATAATTTTATTTTGAAATAATAACTTTTAAAATAATTTATATTCAATATAAATGTAAAAAATGATATAAAATTTAAGTAAAGCAATGGTGACCATCAGTAGATTACAACAAAGCGATATTACGGGTCATTCGACACCGAATACGCCATATCAAGGAATGATCAATTATTTATCAGATCCAGAAGACGATCTATTTCAAAAGCAACAAGTGGCAAAGGCACTGGGCCATTCTTCAATAACTGGGAAGCTTAAACGTAATGTTGTAGACGCAATTTTCAATCAATTTAAATCCCACCCATCAGGATTTCTAACAGAGATCATACTTATGTCGATATTAAAGTTAGAGGGACCAAACGCCGTTGTACGATTCAGAGAATTAAAGAGTTCAGATCGCGCTTCTAATGTTGTAAATGCCGGATTGATGTTGTTTGGTCAAGAGACAGAAAGGCCAAATATCAGTGTTGTTGACGATAATAATCTTGCTATTTTTTCGAGTTGTTTGGAGTACTTAAAAAAAGACAGCCAAAAAAGTGATGAATTTCCTCAACTTAAACAATGGGAGACATACTTAAAAGACTTATTTTATGATCAAGACCGATTCATTGCACTTCAAACTTATCAACAACATCACTTAATTAAAATTATGGGGAATATTATTAGCTTAGACGATTCAGTTTTAATTGAAAGGTTCCGTCAATTAATGACGGATTGTTTATCGAATCATAATAATGAGAGCGTTACTAAACTTGAATCAATACTTAAAGCTCGTAAGGTTATAAAGGATCGAACCCTTTTAAAGGATCAATTATTTGACATATTTTTGATGGGTGGTGATTATAACATGTGTAAATATGCTGCAATTCAGGCGATTGGTGAATTGGATGAACGGGGGGGGGCTAACTCTAGGCATAGCCAAACGCTAGTTGATATTGTAAATGATCAAGTCGTACCATTTTATATAACGGCAAAAGCGCTAAAAGCATTAACAATGTTAGATTACCCAAGTGTGGTAGATTTAGCCCGTGAATTGATGCATCATTTAGACGATTTGGTTGCTGGTCAGGCATTTTCCACATTGGTTCAGAAAACAGCCATGTCTGCACAAACATATCTCCAAGAATTTAGGGTAATGTACCTTGGTGACCGATATTCAGAAGGATTATTTACATCTTATGTAAGTGCTGGCCATCAATTATGGTCCTATGCGAGTGTTAAAGACTTTTTTGTAGCGCAATTAAATGATAATCGTCATGGCGTTTTATTTAAGACTTGCAATCAGTACTTATTATGACCCATCTTTAAATGCTGAACGTATCTTTTAGTAGATGGTTTGAGTTTGATCTTAATATTGAATCAGTGACGCCTGGTACTAAAAAAATGAATGGGGAACGCAATGTCATGGTTTCATGAACTCTCTAACAATTGCCAACATTGATGCAATGAAAACGAATTGTTGCGAAAACGATCAATCACTTATAGGCTTAATTTATGGCAAAGTTTAATCCTGCTGTTACTGAACAACCCGCTTATAAAATTACAGCCTTGCAAGACAAGGCCAAAGCGTTACGTGATCAAGGGGTGGATATCATTAATGCCACCATTGGCGATCCCAAGGACGACACGCCAGCTGAGGTTCAACAAGCATTGGTTCATGCATTAACATCCAAATCATATTCGCAGTACCCGTCATATATTGGTTCGGAAGAATTGCGGATGAGCATTGCCAACTGGGCCAGTGCGACCCACGGCATTCAATTGGACCCTAGCCACCAAATCATGGCTTGCAATGGCACCAAAGAAGCCATTTACTCGTTTCCCATGCTATTTGATTGGACCAAGGGGCAAACGATTTTGATTCCATCATTGTCGTATCCAGTGTACCAAATGAGTGCCACTGCTATGCAGATTCCAACCTTGAATTTGCCACTCACTGAATCCAGTGGCTTTTTACCCAATTTAGATGCCATTGAGCCATCCATATTAAAAAACGCCCAATTGTTTTGGATGAATTCCCCGCATAATCCCACCACAGCCATTGCATCCAAATCCTACTTGGAAGAATTGGTTGGATTGGCAGAAAAATATGATTTCCTGGTTTGTTCCGATGAATGTTACAACGATTTATATGCCTCTAATCAACCCGCATCCATTCTCGAGATTGATTCCGAGCATTGGGTGTGTTTTCGATCCCTTTCCAAACGGTCCCACATGACTGGCTATCGATCCGGTGCCATTGTATCAAAAAATAATGCGTTGATGGGGCATTTAAAAAAAATGCGCTCTCCCATGGGCGTGGGGACCCCATCGTTTATTCAAGCGGCAGCGACATGGTCATGGGCCGATAAGGCGCATGTGAAAACCCATCGAGATCATTACAATCAAAAGCGACAAAAAATAAAAACAGCCATATTGAGTGCCGGGCTCGATATGTTTGGTGGCGATGCCGGATTTTACATGTGGGTCAAATCGTCCAGGCACTCATCGTCCGAATCCCTGAGTCAATGGTTTCTAGACCGTGGGATTTTGGTTACGCCAGGAACGGTGTTTGGGCCGGATGGCGACCCTTACATTCGAATGGTTTTTTGCTTAACGGATGATGTGTTGGATGATTGTTGCCAAAAGATCGCGCATTAGTTGCACATTTAATTAAATATATTTACATTTAAACTATGTCCCAATCATTGTTAATGGCGCTATTGCGAATATCATCACCCACTTACAAAGAAAAAGAAAAGTGTGATTTTTTAGAATCTTGGCTGTCCCGTGAGCTTCCATCATTTAGTGTGACTCGGTTTGGGAATAATATGATTGCAAAAAATAAGCAGGAATCGGGGCCTCATATTGGGTTTGTGGGACACATCGATACGGTGCCTGAATTTTTTGATCCCTACGAAGAGAATGGGAAGCTATTTGGATCGGGGGCATCGGATATGCAGGCCGGATTAGCCAGCATGTTAACGTTTGTAAAAGAAAATGAAATGGCCCTCACTGATAAATACCGTGTGAGCATCATCATTTATGACAAAGAAGAGGGGACCCCACTTCATGAAAATGGCCTAAATGAGCTCATTGTGGCTGAACCTGAGTCCATTGATGCAATGGATGTGGCCATTGTGGGCGAACCCACCAACAATGCGATTCAATTGGGATGTGTGGGGAGCATTCACTACACCTTAACCGTCCATGGAAAAGCGGCGCATTCCGCACGTCCTTGGCAAGGCGAGAATGCCTTATATAAAGCGTTGCCCATCATGGATGCGTTTTCAAAATTAGACCGAAAGAAACAGACCATTTTTGGGGTTGATTTTTTCGATGTGATGACCATTACAGAGTCTCAGTCGTCACCGGGTCGAACCACCGTGCCCGAGACGTGGCAAGCCAACATTAATTATCGCTTTTCACCCGTTCATACTCTGGCGGAGGCCAAAACCCACGTAGCTAAAGTATTGGATGGGATTGGCGTGGATTATAAATTATCGTGTTTAAATGCGGTGGATGCCGGCGCCGTCATTGAGCATCCATTATTGGAATCGCTAAAGACTTCGTTTCAATTTGAAGCCAAGCAAGCCTGGACAGATGTAGCGCAACTGACCGCTCGAGGCATTTGTGCATTTAATTTTGGCCCGGGACGGCAAGATCAAGCGCATCATCCCAACGAATACGTGGTCATCGCCGATATGGTACAATACGAACAATTATTAAAAAACATGTTATTGGAGGCATCATGAGTTATTATGCGGTTGGTTTTCGAAGATCTCGTCAAGAGATAGTATTGGATGTTACGTATCCCATTATTTTAAAGGATGACAAAATATACAGTGAATTAAAAAAAGTATTGGATATTAAAACCCCTGGAGTGCACCGATTATCCCCACAAGATTATTTTAATTGCCGAGATTTGGCGTTTCTTGATTTACCATTTGAAATGAATAACGATAAGGTCAGCTATAGCCAAGTGGATCCCGTATTTTTTGCATTGGATGATTTGAATTCGGATATTCAATCCACCGAGGATGCCTATTTCCGCTTGCAACTCCTCTCACAACGGTTGGTGAAGCCTCACGAACAAAATTTAAGTGGTATATTTGGTCACCTTCAAAACATTGCGTGGACCAACCATGGCCCAGCATTGCCTGAGGATGTGGCCTTATTGCAAGCCAACGCCATGCTCAATCATCAAAGTGTTGTGGTGACACATGTCGATAAATTTCCTTATATGGTCAATTATCATATTCCGAAAGGAGTTCGAATTGCGGATGCCAGTCGTGTTCGATTGGGGGCGTATTTGGGCGAGGGGACGACCATCATGCCCGCCGGATTTGTTAACTTCAATGCCGGAACCTTGGGGAACGCCATGATTGAAGGGCGTGTATCAGCCGGGGTTATTGTGGGTGAAGACTCGGATGTTGGTGGGGGCGCATCCATTATGGGGACCTTATCGGGTGGTAACGATCATGTCATATCCGTCGGGAAAAAATGCCTGTTGGGCGCCAATTCAGGCATTGGCATTTCATTGGGCGATGGCTGCACAGTGGCGGCTGGGGTGTATGTCACGGCCGGAAAAAAAGTCACTCTACTCAACGAGAGCAACGAGGCGGTTGATCAGAATGGCAACGCTGTACCCGCTGGCCAAAACATTGTGAAAGCCGCTGAGTTGTCTGGGGCAGATTACCGATTGTTTATTGAAGACTCCCAAACAGGAGAGTTGATTTGCAAACCCAATACGAAGGTCATTCAACTCAATGAAGCGCTTCATAGCAATGCATAAATGCATAACATCTTTATAAGCGTTGAATAAGATTTCATTGCAATCTTTAAAGGGCCAACATTAAACCCAATCATCTGCTGATCATCATGTGGTTGCATGATCATGAGCTTTGCTTTAAATTAGAGTTAAAATACTTCTGTTTTTGAAAAGTAAAGAAAAAGGGTGATCCATGAAACCATTAAGCAATGTGTCGGAAATAATAGGAATGTGTTTTGGAAGGCGTTCGAGTTATGAGAATCGTCGTATTGCTAGACACTGTCGTCACGAGAATGTGGTATAATCAACTTTGGAGGGCAACCGTTGCTGGAAAAACCGACAGCCACATTCTCCTTCATTACGAAGATGGTGAAAACCACCAGCACGCCATGAACGAATCTCTTTATTTGGTGGCTTTTGATGACCATGAACTCTTCAAAGAAGAGCTTGGGCGAAACTTAAGCCAACATGTATGGGTATCGTGCTGGTAAGTCATGTTACCAAGGTAACTGATCCCCATTGGAATGCCAAAATGTGCCGGAGTTTTCTAATCTTAGGTCATTGATGCGTGCCATAATTTGAGTTGCGGCTTGATCCACACGATAATGCCCGGTATGCCCGGTCATATCGGTTTGGACCCACCCGGGGTGAAGAATGGCCACCGCAATATGTCGGGGGGCCAAATCAATGGCCAAGGATTTACCGGCGGCATTTAATGCGGCCTTGCTCATTCGGTAGCCATAATGAGACCCTGAATCATTGTCGGCAATGGACCCCATGCGTGACGTGATCAGCGCAATTTTTGAGCCGTCCCTTAATTTGCTCAAGCAAGCCTTGGTGACACGTAACGGGCCCATGGCATTCACACTCCATTGATCATTTAAAATGGATTCATCCGTGTAATCCAGTCCAACACGTTGTAATATGCCCGCATTATTAATAAGGATATCAATGCCATCGGGGCATTGTTGAATGGCCGCTTCCACACTGGATTCAGATGTTACATCAACGGCATTGATCACCGTTGTATTAGCCAAGACATTTAACTCAGGGCTGCTTGTTCGACATAAAGCATAAACGGTATGGTTTTTAGAATAATGTCTTGCAAGTTCCAACCCAATCCCACGATTGGCGCCAGTAATAACAACCACACCCATTACCGATTCACCTTGTCCTTAATTAAACCATCGAGTGTCTCGATCCATCGATCATCATCATTTAAACAAGGGATGAGAGTAAAGGACTCGCCACCATGTTCCAGAAAAATCTCTTGTCCCTCTTCCCCAATTTCTTCCAATGTTTCCAAGCAATCAGATACAAATGCCGGGCAACACATGGCCAAATGTTTCACACCGGATTTGGCCAATCGTTCAATTTCATCATCCGCAAATGGTTGCAGCCATTCATCCAGTCCCAATCGGGATTGAAAGGCCCAGCTCCATTGTTCTCGAGGCATGTTGATCTGATTCATAACCAAGTTGGTGCTTTCTTTCACTTGATGCGCGTAACACACTGGGTGCGCCTCGGGGTTGGGAATGAAACAACAATCTTTTATTTTAAAACAATGTTTT
>DBHX01000032.1:4991-5478 GCA_002296285.1 bacterium UBP8_UBA817 | reverse complement strand
TGCTATCCAGATAAAACGAGCAGTTGTTGCGCCATTTAGCGTTTCCAAATAAGGGGCCTGGCGGGCAAACGGTATCCATGGGGTATGACACTAAAAAGTTATCAGCAATGCATTGAGTATTGGTGGTTTCAATAATTTTTCAATCAGCTGTTAATTGACCACTATTTACTGGGCGAATAAAATGTGAGTTAAAGGACGATGTGACTAAAAATAGTGTTGTTTCCATTGATTGAGCGGCAAAATAAGCGGCGTCATCGAGTCGTTTAAAGATGGCCAACCCACGCAGAAACCCTCGGGTATGAAAATGGTCGGGATTTACATCAATGGTTATTTTAGTGCAGCCGTCGGTTTAAATCGTTAATGATGGTTTGAAAATTACATTAATGGGAGCGTTGTGGTGCATATTGACCATGGACTCAAAGTGACTCATTAATTGATGTTTAGTCGATCAAATAATTGGCTTAATTTTTTTTCAAATAATTCAATG
>DBHX01000032.1:0-4666 GCA_002296285.1 bacterium UBP8_UBA817 | reverse complement strand
AATTTTTTTTCAAATAATTCAATGCTGGTGTTATTTTTGATGGTGTGTGAACACATATTAATATAGTCATTGGCTTTGGGTTGCTTACTTAAAATGACGTCTTTATCGGGGCGACGTTCCAAAATGGCTTTGGTGGGGGAGTCAATGCAAATGGTGTAATCGCATGCATGTTCCAAACCCACTTGATGAATGAGTGCGCCTTCAATAATGATAACGGATTGCTTGGTTGTTTTAATGATGTTATTTACCTCATCACAAATTTTAGGATGAACAATATCATTGAGTTTTAATAGTTGTTGCTTATCGTTAAATACGATGTCTCCCAACTTGGATCGGTTTATTTTGCCATTCTCTTCAATGGTTTTTCCAAATGCATTCAGTAGTTGGGGTTTGATATCTGTCATTTCCAGTACGTGATGCCCAATTTCGTCGCAGTCAATGTGTTCCACGCTTTGTACATGTTTATTGATCCATTTGCAGGCAAGTGACTTTCCACTGCCCGTTCTACCGGTAATCCCTAAGACTGTTTTTTTAGACATTCATGCAGCTCCTTTATGAAACGCTGATTTTGTTCTAGGGTGCTTATTGTGACACGAATGGCATTGTTTTGTCCAAAACTTTTCATGGACCGAATAATGATGCCTCGTTCCAATAAGTTTTCGCATAGTTGAATGCCATCAATGTCTTTAAATTCAACGTATAAAAAGTTGCCCTCAGAGGGTGGTATGATGCAATCGATGGTGTTTAATTCGTTACTTAAGAAAGCTTTACCTTCATTATTTGTTTGGATGGATTGTTTTACAAAAGATTGGTTTTGTAGTGCCTTTAATGCGCAGTCCAATGCCAAGCCATTGACATTGAATGGCTGCCTTACTTTTTGAAGTCCTTCAATAATGTGGGCTTGGGCCATGCCGTATCCAATGCGTAGGGCTGCCAGGCCATAAATTTTTGAAAATGTTCGTGTGACCAACAGATTTGGGTACTTATCGATTAACTCAATGCTTTTTGGATATGTAGGATTGGTAACGTATTCAGCGTATGCCTCATCTAGGACCACCAAGGTATCGGGCGATGTGGCGGCCATGAGTTGTTCAATGTCCGTATGGGTTAACATGGTTCCCGTAGGGTTGTTGGGGTTGGCAATAAAAATGATTTTTGTTTTTGGTGTCATGGCGTTGATTAAATTATTGACGTTATAGGTATGGTTTTCCATGGCGGCTTCAACATACGTTGCATCTGTTATTTGGGCCACAAACTTGTATTCTGAAAAGGTGCAGCTGGAACTTAATATTTCATCGCCGGGGGATATTAAAGCCAGGGCAATGATTTGCAAAATCTCGTCGCTGCCATTTCCGAGGATGAGTTGCTGATTGGTTACATTTAAGTGCTTGGAAAGCTCACCAATGAATGGATGGGTCGTGTAATCGGGATAAAGTTCGATGTTGTTGGATACGGTTGCAAAATCTACTGCAGGGCCCAGGGGATTTTCGTTGGATGCGAGTTTTATAATGTCAGTTAAACCATAGTCTTTTTTGATGGATTCAATGGATCGCCCTGGGGTATATGGCGTTATTTCATTAAGTTTTGATTTGAACATGGCTTTATTATACTGTAATTTTTGGTGTTGATTGGATGTCTTTTAATTTTTTTTCAGCAACAAATGCGCCAAATGGCAGTAGTGATGCGATGAATACGCCAATGCACCATTTGGTAGATAATGTTTTTTGTAACCACACACCCCCTAATACAAGGCAAAAAACCATGGTTAATAGCCCGTGCCCCATGCCTAAGGCCATGTTAACACTTTTAATGCCCATGCCATATTTTAATGGCATGCCGATGAACAAGAGCAGTAAAAATGAAATGCCTTCAATGAGTGAAATAAACCGTAATTGGTGAATGCTTATTTTTTTCATAACTTAATTATATCGTAGGCTTAATTATGTGCCTAGGTTCTTTAATTAAGATCTGAATTAAGCGTGAGGCAATTGTTTGTGAAAAATGACGGGATTCCAGTATAAGCGGTGCAGAGCATTTGTTATTTCCGCTTATTTAGATAACGTCGATTAAATGGCGTATGTTGTGTTCAGGTGTTGAATTTTCGTTTTAAAATGGCACATCGATAGAATTAATGTATATTATTATTGTGAGTTCATGGCGTCATTTGGCAATCATTGTGAACCATTAAGGAATAAATTTAATCATGCCTAATAAATATGGATTTCAGTTTGATAATACCTACCTCACGTTACCAAATGTATTTTATACCCAGATGAACCCCACTCCTGTATCCAAACCAGAATTAGTTCTTTTGAATTCGCCATTAGTGACTTCATTGGAATTAAATGATGTTATTAAAAATGATGCCGCGTTGTTATTTTCTGGGCATATGATTCCTGAAGGCGCGTGCCCATTTGCTCAAGCGTATGCTGGGCATCAATTTGGTCATTTTACCATGCTTGGTGATGGAAGGGCCCATGTATTGGGTGAGCACATAACCCCTGATGGTCAACGGGTGGATATCCAATTTAAAGGGTCGGGACGTACGCCGTATTCAAGGCAAGGGGATGGACGCGCATCTTTTGGCCCCATGTTACGTGAATATATCATGTCTGAAGCCATGCATTCACTTGGAATACCCACAACACGCAGCTTAGCCGTTGTCAAAACAGGGGAGGATGTTTTTCGTGAAACTGTATTGCCCGGTGCGATTTTAACACGCGTGGCCACGTCGCATATTCGGGTTGGGTCCTTTGAATTTGCAGCATCCAATGGAGATCAATCATTGGTTGAAAGACTATTGAACTATACTGTTGAGCGACATATGCCAGACATTATGGGGTCAGAAAATCTTGCGGTTGATTTTCTTAAGGCCGTAATGAATCAACAGGCTGATTTAATGGTTCATTGGATGCGAGTTGGGTTTATTCATGGCGTCATGAATACAGATAATATGGCCATTTCCGGAGAAACCATTGATTATGGGCCATGCGCATTTATGGATAATTATGATCCGGCAACCGTATTTAGTTCGATCGATCGCATGGGCCGATATGCGTTTGCGAACCAACCCAAAATAGCACAATGGAATCTGGCACGCCTTGCAGAGTCCCTACTCCCATTAATGGATCAACATCAGGATAAGGCCATTCAGCTGGCCAAGGAAGTCATTGAGGAGTTTCCAAGTTTATACAATGATAGGTGGTTGCATATGATGAAATGCAAATTAGGGTTATTTGGAGAAGAACCGGAAGATGACAGCCTGATATCTAATTTATTGGATTGGATGAAAAAGAATCATATGGATTATACAAATACATTTCTCGATTTGAGTCAGGAAGTCCCCCCGGCAGGTAAACCGTATCAAACGGAGGAGTTTAGAGGTTGGCACGCCGATTTGAAACGTCGGTATCAAAAGAATCAGCGTAGCATTAAGGAATCCATGGCATTAATGACACAATATAATCCAAAAGTAATCCCACGCAATCATCACGTTGAAGGGGCACTGGATGAAGCCCTTAATGGCAATTTGACTCGTTTTAAAGCCTTGCTTAATGTGCTTTCCAACCCATACGAAGCGTCGCCTCATTTAAATGAGTACCAGTCCCCACCGGCCCCAAGCGATCGAGTGTATCAGACATTTTGTGGGACATAATTTTTAGATCTTTTAATATTTTTTTAATTTATTTTTTGTTGAATTAAGTATATTTTGGTTCGATATTACGTAATTTATAGAAGGAAGTGTGATAAATTTATGAACGTTAGAACCCCCTCCCCCTCCCCACCTAAATATGAGTGTAAGATTGTTAACCAACCATTGGTTTGTGTAAACCATCAGGCAATTGCAGTACGTTCAAATCAAAATCCTAATCAGGTAAAAATCATTGGGTATTACCCTTTGAAGACAAAGGGTGGGCCACTTACATAGTGTAGTCACGAGAATTATGAATAATTTAAGGAAGTAGAAGCGTAAACAGTCAAAAGGTGAATGTACTATGAACGACATTGGTGGCCGACATGATATTAGTGACAAAGCCTGGAAAAAAATAGAGCCGCACTTGCCTGGGCAAAGGGGCCAGTGGGGGGGAATAGCTGAAAATAATCGCCGCTTTATCAACGCAGTGTTTTGGATTTTTAGAACGGGAGCGCCTTGGCGAGACTTGCCAAAACGATATGGATGCTGGAGTAATACGCATCGTCGATTTATACGGTGGCGAGCAAAGGGGGTCTGGGAAAGGGTGTTGGAGCAAGTGGCGAATCAGCCCGATTATCAATGGCTCATGATTGATGCGAGTCACATTAAGGTTCATCCGCATGCAGCGGGCGCTGTTGGTGGTAATCAGAAAATGAGCCGGTCAAAAGGGGGCTCAACACAAAGTTGCATTTGGCCGTGGATACGCATGGTATGCCGATCCGAGCGATTATTACGGATGGTACAACTGCCGATTGTTCACAAGCCAGCGATTTAATTCAAGGGCTCTCTGCTCAAGCTTTACTAGCTGACCGAGGGTATGACTCCAATTTAATTATTCAACAGGCTCTTGATTAGTTGATGCAGCCGATTATTCCTCCAAAGAAAAACAGGATTGTTCAACGAAATTATTGTAAAAAAACCTATAAAAAACGACATCTTGTTGAAAACGCCTTTCTTCATCTCAAACGGTGG
>DBHX01000036.1 GCA_002296285.1 bacterium UBP8_UBA817 | reverse complement strand
GGTCATAAGCATGAATCACCGGCTTGGGCAGTTTGGCGATCACTTGCAGAAATAGATTCGGTTCTTCTTTTTTTAAATATTGCCACATTTGAACCTGATCACGTGTCATGTCATGTCACCTTTCAAAAAAAAACCCACCAATTCATCGGGCGTTGACGTAAGCTTTAAGCGCGGTTCAGCCGCTGTGTTTACTTTTTTGGAGACTTTGGGATCCAATTTTTGCACTTTTTCCTGAATGACCACCGTTTTCTTTGCACTGGCCAAACGAAGTGCCATTCGAAATCGAATGTATTGGATCAATACCCCCAAACCAACACAGGCCACCCATCCAAAAATAAACCACCCTGGGTTCGCTTTAATCCATCCAATGAATCGATCATAATTGGCGTAAAATAACACCACCCCATGGGATGCTGGCATCGGAAAAATAGCCACCGATAGGGGGAATTCATTCAATGGATTTATAAAATCGGTAAGTTCACGAATCAATGCTTGGTTGAGTTCCTGAGACATCGCCGATTCTGGAATAAACACACTCAATGATGCGGCCAAAGTCTTCGGCGATACGTGTATGGTTTGAATTTCCTTATCAAAGTAAATGTGTTCATTAAGTTGTTGCTCTCGATTTTCACCCGAGCGCTGACTCATGGCCACCGACGGGGTGGCCACCGACGGTTGGTCAAACACACTGGCCATGCCCGGTAAGGAAGTCATGGTTAACTGATCCACACGACTGGGTAATGATGAGGTCAATGGGTGTTGTGATTTATTGGAGGCAATTAATGTTGATTTGGCCGTGACTTTTTGCGGAATTAACCGTTCAATAACGGTTGAATTGGCGGTTGGGCTTTGCTTCATTTGAACAATCACAACCGATTGGCGAATGCCCAACCGTTGATTGACATATGTTTCAATCACATCTTCAAGTTCCTCTGATTGCCCAATTGCAAGCGTTTGCCACCCCAAAAAACCAATCAACAGGAGTAATAATCCAAAAAACAACCGTTGCATACATCGTATTTAAACATTTTTTAATCAATTTACCAAGACTTGTGCAAACAAGCGCATTTGGTATACTACCCCTCATGAAGATCATCCTAATTTTAGCCATTATTAACTCATTGGTGTGGGGTTCCACACTGACAGATTTTCAACAAAAAACGCGTCGTCAAGAGTTAATTATGGATGGTGAAGCTCAAAAAATCAATCGACCCACCATCGCCATCGAATCCCTGCCAAAGGCCATCAACAAGGCGCCCATCCCAACCCAACTCAATACGACCACCCCAGAAAACATTCATGTGATTGGAAATACCGTATTAACCCCCTATGAAATCCATTATATGTGTGAACCATACAAAAATATCCCCCTCAATCGCTCAGACATATTCAAGCTCATTTCGACACTTCAAAACGCATATGCAAACAAAGGGTACACCACCACACGCATCACCATCAAGCCCACATCCAATCCATCCAACACAATCACACTATGGGTCAACGAAGGACGCATTGGACGATTTTACACGAAGGAAAACACGTGGGTGGATTCCATGCGCTTATGGCAACTCTTTCCCGTTCAAAACAACGGTTTATTCAATGACTTTGACATCCGGCATGGCATTCGACAAGCCCAACAATTGGCCAACGTTCAAATCAAAACAGAACTTGAACCCGGATTTGAGACCGGAAAAACCAATGTTTTGACAACCATGACCAATGGAAAACCCTGGTCACTAGCGGCCAGCTTTAATAGCGCTGGGGCCAATCATTTTGTGCCCACGTACTTGCAAATCACTGGCCATGATTTTTTTCATGCCTTTGATCAGTGGCAGCTATCCTACGCCCACGCTGTTCAGGATTACTATAACTCAACGTCAATCACACTAAAAGCAAGCCTTCCCTTTCGACGCCATTTAATCAGTGCAAGCATCACAGACTTAATCAGCAATCAGTACACACAAATATTCAACGATTCACACGATGTGCTGCAAACCATCAATAAAAAAATCACTCTCCATGATACCATTACCATCCAATCCTCCAATGAAAGAACCCTTACCATAACACCCAGCTTAAGCATTAAACGAAAAAAAACCAGTCAAAACAGTGTCTTCCTAACATCACAAACCAATCCCCAAACCTTGGTGGGGCTGTCAAGCACGTTAACATTGAATCTTCCCATTCGATTCACATCCACCTTGGGCATTGAACAAACCACGCATTGGTTTCATGGACAATCCGACGACCCCAACACTGACATGGATAGCGAACATTTGGAATTTCAAAAAATCAGTGGCTCCCTGCAACTGGCCGGAACATACTCTTTACCAATCATTCAGACCACCGCAACCACCCTGTCCCTATCCGGACAAACCATCAACAAGATCACACAAACCAGTGAACAAGCCATGCTGGGCGGATGGTACAGTGTCAAAGGGTTCAATGCGACCCCCATGTTTGGCGAACACATGCTGGTCATGAATTCTGAACAGATGTTGCCCTTGAGTCAATACCACTGGCTTCCTCAATGGGTCACCAAAAAAAACATCCAACTCAAAGGATTTCTTGATGCCGGAATCATCAAGCGACGCTACCAGTTGCCCGTTTCAAGTGAACTGAATGGCACCGGATATGCCATGGGGTTTGGCATTGGCATAAGTTTTCTTCTATTCAATGGTCAATTTGATCTTAAATTCGCCAAAGGATTAAAAAGCAATGCCTCCATTCCTGCCATGGAGACCTTATGGTCATGGGGTATTGGAATGTAATAATTCAACGGCTTCAAGCGCCCCATAGGTCAATATCATATTGGCCCCAGCACGCTTAATCCCAATTAATGTTTCCATGAGTGAATCTTCAAATGAACATACCCCAGCATCCGCGGCCGCTTTGAGCATGGCATATTCACCACTCACCTGATACGCCGCAATGGGAAGGCCACAGGAATGGCGATAATCCGAAATAATATCCAAATAAGGACCCGCCGGTTTGACCATTAAAATATCCGCCCCTTCACTAACATCCAAATCCAATTCAACCGCCGCTTCACTACGGTTGGCCATATTCATTTGATAGGTTTTTTTATCCCCAGATTTTGGCGCTGAGTTTAATGCCTGTCGAAACGGCCCATAAAAACTCGACGCATATTTTGCGGTGTAAGACATAATCAACCGATCCATATGACCTTCATTATCCAACAAGGTTCGTATCGCCATCACACGACCATCCATCATGTCTGAAGGAGCCAAAATATCCACCCCAGCCTCTGCCTGTTGAAGCGCCATTTTGGCAAGAAGGTCAACCGTTTCATCATTCACTACTTCCCCATCTCGAACCAGGCCATCATGCCCATCGGAAGAATACGGGTCCAAGGCAATATCCCCAATAATAATCAAATCATCACCAAACGCTTTTTTTAGTCGCCGTGTTACCTGACACATTAAGTTTTCTGGGTTTAATGCTTCCAAACAATCACTGGTTTTCTTTGCAGCTTCAATCGATGGAAAAATTGCCACTGCACGAATCCCCTTGGACAAAACATAATCACAATGCTTCAGCATGGAAATCACATCCAAACAACGATGACCTGGCATTGCCGCAATATCAACGCTTTCTACCTGGTCATGAACAAACACTGGCAGTACCAAGTCTTGGCGCATGAGGTGATGCTCTTGAAATAAATCACGCAGGGCTTTGGTTCGTCTAAATCGTCGAGGGCGTATCATACATCCAACTATAAATGATTCGTTGGTTTTTTGCTATGGATCAGAAATTAATCGTGATGCATCACTCAATGCAACGCATTCATTAGAACGCCCAAACCAACGATAGCGATACTTAGCAACCACCCGGTAACCGATGTGTCGAATGGGGGAGGGAATGAGCCATAATAAAACGGCCACCATTCGCCAAGCCCCACCCATCACCCAAAGCACATGAACCACAGCCGTTGATTGTGTATGAATTCGCCCAGGGGTCATCAAGACCACCGTCGATAAATCACGCAAATTATTGGGTGTTAACATTTTTTTTGCGACGTCGGATTGCAATTGAGAAAACATGATTGTGGGCGATGTTTCATAACGAAGAATAAATTGAACCAGGCCATGGCATAAATGGCAAACCCCATCATAAAATAAAATGGTCTCATGACGCTTCATAATCTTCAGATTACCATAAATGATGGACGCTTCTCACCAAGACAATGCATGAGGTACAATACCAACCATGCATTGGTTACTCAACATTTTTGGTTGGTCGGTTAATATTGATGCCATCAAAACCATTAAAAAAAGTGTCATTATCGAAGCCCCTCATACCAGCAACTGGGACTTTATTTTAGGCATTATGGCGGCACTCAGTACAGGCATCAAATTTCGATTCATCATCAAAAAAGAATGGGACAAACCCATCATTGGGAAACAATTGCAACGATTGGGAGCCATTTTTATTGATCGATCAAAATCCAGCGGACTTACCCAACAAATCATCACCCAATTTAAAACCATGAACGAAGGACACATTATTTTCACACCGGAAGGCACCCGATCACGGATTGAGAAATGGAAAAGTGGCTTTTACACCATCGCACACGAAGCTCAGCTGCCAATATCTGTGGCATACATCGATTACGCATCAAAAAGAATTGGCATTGACCACATACTCTACCCGTCCGGAAACATCAAAGAGGATTGCATAAAAATTCAAGAATTTTACCAACAAATTTCGCCCAAAAACCCTCAAAACTTTAATCCTGACTGGACCATTTAATGCAGAAGCAATGTTAATAATCATGTGGTTTTATCAAAAACCAAAATAAAAACTGGTGGACTAAAAAAATGGAAAATACAACCGTATTCACATACTTCATATCAACACGAGACGGCTGATTATCGTATGAGGTAAAGAGTGTCCGATCAATCATATTAACCCATACCATGGTTGAGGCCAATAACTTAAACGTAGTGAGATACGCAATATGACGACCCGTATCTTCAACTTTAGCTATGGACCTATACTTATTATTGATTTTTTGATGGAGCCCCCACACCCAGTTCCCCTACGGAAAAATGCCGTTCAAATTGATGTTGGATATCGCCAAATAAAAAAACGGCAATGCATTCTTAAAAACACCAATATCATTGAACAAAAGCGGCGCATTGCTTTTCGACGAATCCAGTCTAGCAATTCCGGCATCCAGTATTTTGCCATTATAAAAAAAGCAATGAGCCCCGCCGACATGATGGAATTAATGCCCTTTTGTACCGTCAAATTAATAACATTTCCTCGGTATGTTGGAAGATCCCGACACGCCTGAGTCGAAATTCTTGGCGTCAAATGAACAATAATATCTCTAATTCGATGCGATGACATACGATTCCACATCATCAACAAAAGCCCCATCACAATTTGAGTCCACCAACGAATCACATTTTGATGCTCTTCAGAAGTGCATGTTGATCCAGATACACAAAATGCTTTTTCGGGAAAAATATCGTTTTCAATTAGAACCAAGGCATCAATGCCCTTGGGAATCCCCCATAAGCTAACAGGAATGAATAGTCCCAAAAAAATAAAGAAGATACGGGGATGAAAATTCGGAAATTTGGCCATGAACTCATTGGGAAAAAACACTTGATTCACCCCACCCATCTCCACGTCAGAAGGACCAATTCCTCAGGATTCATTCCCGTTAATTAAAGTAAATTTAGTTGAGGAGTCAACGGAATACAGCAATTTGGCAAAACATAGATTAAATAATGTTTGAACCGGAACTAGCGGCCAAGTATCCCCATCTATGAACGAAAAATCGAATTCACTGGAAACACAACCATTAAAAAGGAATTGAGTTTTACAAATAAATCGGCATAAAATTCACTCGGTGGAGGAAAACAATCTGGATGGCGATGAAGAGCCACTGTTTTTCGTGATACCATGCTTTTAGATTATCACTCAACCAATCACAAAATAAAATTAATTTAATTGCATCGATTTAAGGAATTGAACTTGAGTCTAAGATTCGCTATACTTACGGTATGAAAATTCACGAATATCAAGCAAAGGAACTTTTAAAAAAATACAGAATTCCAATTCAAGATGGTGTTGTCTGCGAATCGGAAAATCAGATTGAGTCGGCCATAAATTCAGTTTCAACACAATTCAATGCAAAGCAGTTTGTAATTAAAGCACAAATTCATGCCGGCGGACGTGGCAAAGGTGGCGGGGTGAAATTTTGCCCAACCAAAGACAAAGCCATTGAAGCGGCCAAAGCCATTTTAGGCATGCAACTGATCACCCATCAAACCAGCGAAGAAGGCCAAAAGGTACAAAAAATAATGGTAGCGGAAGCCTTGGATATTGCCAAAGAATACTATCTAGCCATTACATTGGATCGCGCCAAGGGGCAAGACGTCATTATGGCATCCACCGAAGGTGGCGTTGAAATCGAAGAAGTCGCTGAGAAAACACCCGAAAAAATCATTAAAGTTTGGGTGGATCCAACCATCGGGCTTCAAGCGTACCAAGCCCGTCAACTGGCATTTGGGTTGGGTCTTGATAAGGACATTATCAAGCAAGCCATTCCATTGTTCATTAACTTGTACAAATGCTATACCGAAACCGATGCGTCAATTGCAGAAATCAATCCATTGATTGTCACTGAACAAAATCAACTCATCGCACTGGATGCAAAGTTCAATTTTGATTCAAATGCCTTGTATCGACAAAAAGATGTGGTGGACATGAGAGATTTGGCAGAAGAAGATCCAACAGAGGTCGAAGCTGGCAAATATCACTTAAATTACATTAAACTCGACGGTAATGTTGGGTGCATGGTCAATGGCGCAGGTTTGGCCATGGCAACCATGGACATTATCAAGTTGCAAGGTGGCGATCCAGCCAACTTCTTAGACGTTGGTGGTGGCGCAAATGTTGAAACCGTAAAAAATGGATTTAAGATCATTTTATCTGACAGCAATGTCAAAGCCGTCCTGATCAATATTTTTGGTGGGATTGTCCGATGTGATCGCGTGGCCAATGGTATCATCGAAGCCGTAAAAGATTTGGATTTAAATGTTCCGGTCGTTGTTCGCTTGGAAGGAACCAATGCTGAGATTGCCAAGGATTTGCTTGGTAATGCGGATTTAGACATTATTCCAGCGACCTCATTGGCGGATGCCGCTGAAAAAGTCGTTATCGCAGCAACTGGAGGAAACTAATGGCAATATTAATCAATAAAGACTCAAAAATTATTGTTCAGGGAATTACAGGTTCTGAGGGATCATTCCATGCTGAACAGTGCTTCGATTACGGGAAAAATGTGGTGGGTGGTGTCACCCCAGGTAAAGGTGGACAAACCGTTTTAGATGCCAACTTACCGGTATTTAACACATGTGAAGAGGCCCGAAAAACAACCGGTGCCAATGTATCTCTTATTTTTGTTCCCCCAGCCTTTGCCGCTGACGCCATTCTTGAAGCAGCCGATGCGGGGATTGAATTGATTGTATGCATTACAGAAGGCATCCCAGTTCAAGACATGGCACGGGTTTACAGTGCTCTAGAAAATAAAACATCTCGACTCATTGGGCCAAACTGCCCAGGTTTACTTACCCCAGGTGAAGCAAAAGTCGGTATTATGCCAGGTTTTATTGCTCAACCTGGACGTATTGGCGTTATTTCCAAATCTGGAACTCTGACCTATGAAGCCGTGCATCAATTGTGCCAAGCCGGATTGGGACAATCCACATGCGTTGGCATTGGTGGCGATCCCATCATTGGAACCAAAATGGTAGACTTATTAGAACTGTTTGAAAATGATCCAGACACAGACGCCATCATTATGATCGGTGAGATTGGTGGGTCCATGGAAATTGAAGCCGCTGAATACATTAAAGAGAATGTAAAAAAACCTGTGATTGGGTTTATTGCTGGTCAAACAGCCCCTCCAGGGCGACGCATGGGTCATGCTGGGGCCATTGTATCTGGCGCGGATGAATCTGCAGATGCAAAGAAAAAAGTCATGAAAGCATGTGGTGTTCATGTTGTGGATTCCCCTGCGGATATTGGTCAAACCGTTGCCAACGCACTAAAAACAACCACGGCCTAGGAATTAAAACGTTTAGATAACAAAAAAGCCACACAGATTGTGTGGCTTTTTATTGTCAGAGACGTTTGATATTTCCATCCTCATTTATTTGATAGACGGCCTTGATCAGCAACTGATTGAAGGATTGCTTAATGCCCGATGGCCATAAATATCGATCTGCAATAATTCGTCAAATGAAAATGCAATGGTTTGCTGAAACGGTGACCCGCCAAAGCTTCCACCCGCTGAAATGGTCCGATAAATCAACATTAAACCCATGATCCTCTGATAATAAGGCGATGCCCTCATCCAATCGCCCATTGTAAATTAAATTTTTTGCGTATTCCAACATGGTCAGCAATGTAGGATCATGGGCAAACCGTCGCTTCGTTTGATCCAATGAGAATTCATTTACTTTTCCACAACTTTTAAATTTCGAAACTGAAGCCATCGAACGTGAAATTTCATATTGATGATTGACTCGCTGGGTTAATATAAAGGATTCAATGGAATGCCGAAACATAAGCAAAGGAACCAATAATAGGACCATAAATAACCCATTCGAAGAGAACGCATACTTTAATCATACACCGAAAAAAGTCCTGTTTATGATTGATAATTTTTGGGTATAAATTAGGCATATAAAATATAAGGGGAATTTAATGAAAAAAGAAAGAAAAGTATATAACAACGATATATCCTTTGAAAAATACCATAACAAACAAGCCGAATTATTTAGAGAAGAATTTGAGGAAGAACTATCTCGTAGAGTAACAATCGACGATTTATTTACTGATGAACTTAAACACATCCAAAAAATGGCACTCATTGGAAAACTCAACCCGGTTCATAAGCAAACCCTGACCGAATGGCGTGAAATACACCCCGAACGTTTTGACAATTTTTGTGATCAAATGAATGATGAGAATCGACAAAAACTCCTTCATTTTCTACACTTAGATGATGACGAGTCCTGAAGATAAACAACGTTGGAAAAAAGAGTCAGCCCAATTAAAAGAAGACTTAAAAAACCGAAAAAAAGTGGTTAAAACACGCGAAGTTCCCATCACATTCCCGGGAAAAAAAACATCAAAAAACAAAACATCCCCCAACAACACGTTACATGGTTCAGAAAAAACTGACGCCTACTTTAGAGGTCAAATCAATATAGAATCGTAATCTAGCAACATTAATTTAAACAGTCGTTTCATGCTGAGCCAGGATCAAATTCTCATTTGATGATCAAGCTGTTCAAAAATACTGACTTTTCTAAAGATAAATTCGTTATCACCTTTCCGAGTGACATTATAATACGTCTCAATAAGCCCTTGAGTTTGTGGATCTTGGGGTAAAGAATACCCAGAACTATACTGAAGTTTCTTAAGCCTCATAAACGTCGATTGTTGCATCACACAAATCGATTTTGTTGGATCATTATTTGGAAAAAAAGCAACCGCCATCTGATCCGGCGAAAGGCTTGGTTCAGCCGTTTCTTCGATTATATCCTCCAGCACTTCGCTTCGTGAAACAGGCATGCATGAATCAAAAAATAGATTTTTAAATAAACTCAGTGAATTAAAGATTGACCAGCAGGCATGCAGTGACGGCTCAGCCGTATCAACATCAACAAGATCGGCATCAATACTTACAGCATCCACTGGACCAACATCCTCAGGTTCCCTTGGAACAAACACCGTTGTTAACGAAATCAAATGATCCTGAAGCATAACATGAGTACTCTCAGAATCACAATCAATGATTTCCGGATTATTGGTCATCAAATCATCCAAAAGAACACTATTTTCATTTTGTGAGACATCAAGTAACGCATGCTTTTTTGGTTCGGGAGGGGATTCAGGAGACAGAGGTGCCGTATAGACAATCTGAGTCCGTAAATGCTAATCAACAGCGAAACAACCCGTTCCACGACGCTCTGAATCCGTCAAAGGATCATCCGGTACGATAATTCCCCACGCCTGAGGAGGCGCAGGTCGCAAAGCCTCTGAACCCTCAGCAGGGCTATCCCTAGATGAAGGCGAATCAGTAGAACAAAATTTAGATCGTCCAAATACTTGAGAAATTCGTCCACACAGTTTTGCCATCATCATGTTAATCACCTCATAAATTAATATCACCACAGAAAATACAATTCAGTATTTTATTAAATTATATTTTTTATAGGTAAAGATTAAATGAATTTGAAACATTTTTAAATGCAATGAAATGGGTATCTACATCGCCCATCATCACGCGTTAGTATATGCTGGCGGAGGAGGTGGGATTCGAACCCACGCTGCCCTTTCGAACACTAACGATTTAGCAAACCGTCCCCTTCAGCCACTTGGGTACTCCTCCAGACATTTAATTTAGTGTATCATTTCAAACGGTGATAAACAAGAATTTGACGCGCTCAAACACCATCTTTTTTGATTGCAAATCAGTAGGAAATCAGAGACCAAACGCACTATTTACGAAGCCTCATTTGTTGAATAACCTTGGCTGTTTGAAGGTCATGAATTGTGAATTCACAATCGGTATCGGAGACCTTGGCCATGGCATACGATGCAGCATGGCCTCGATCAAATTTAGCCGTTAAATGACCCGGATTTAAGATTAATACGCCACCATCCATCATGAGTTTGGGCGCATGGGTATGGCCATGGCAAACCACATCGCACCATTGGTTCTGAATAACCATAGCAGGGTTCATATCATCGGGCATATCATGGGGATCCACCGTGGGGGTATGGGTCAAAAAAAATCGCCACCCAAGAAAATCCTCAAAACGACGGTTCTCAATCATGGGATCCTGATACTCCCTTCCCCATGTCCCCGGAACACGAATGGTCGCAATGTTTGCATCCATCAATGGTAACGCATCGCGATAATCATCCCCCAAATGAACCACCAGATCCATGCCATCAGCAATCCCAAGCATGTGGGTGACCATGTCAGAATTGCCATGAGTATCCGATAAAATTAAAAGCTTCATGCATACAGTCTATAAAATGAACAAACATTTGAACATAGTCATGCGTCCACCGTCTATCCCACATGACACCCAACGAATATCCTGTTAATATTTTTAAGTGAAAAAAATAGTATTGGGAGTATGTTTATCGATTATTTTATGGTTAAATAGTGCCTCTGTCATGGCCCATCAACTGGAAACACTCCAACCATTGTGTTGCTGTGAAACAAATTGTGAATGCGCGCATGAAAAGAATCACACACCCATCCTGCGCAATGCCGCATGTGGCGACACCGTCCCTGGCGCCATCTCTAACGCAACGTTCCAGCAATTAATATCACAGATCCATGAATCATTAAACGCAAATAACATCCAACGGGATCAATGGGTTGCCCCCCCAGTAATTATAAAAGAGGTTCGCATCGATATTTTGCCACCTCCTCCTAAAAAAGCACCCCCCATTATTTAAAATTTAGGAGTTATAATTATGTTAAACTATTTTTTTATATTATTAATGGCCATTGTGCCATTAATGGCCGACTCATATTCAATGGGACGACCGGATGCTCACGCCCCTATTGGCGTCATGGCCGACCATAAGCATCACAAAAATGACATCATGGTATCCTACAGAGTCATGCCAATGGCCATGAACACATTGGTCGAGGGCACTGAAAAAACATCGGTAAGCGATGTTCATTCCAATTACATGATGAGTCCCAAAGACATGCAAATGACCATGCACATGGTGGGTGCCATGTGGGGAATATCCAACGACATAACACTCAGTGCCATGCTAGGACTATCCGACAATCAGATGACCATGGTCCATCGCATGAATCAAACATCCGACATGCAGTCCAATGGGCTCAATGATTTAAAAGTAGGTGCCATCATTGATGTGAATCAATCCAAGAATAGTAAAACCATTGCAAATATTGGCATCAGTGTCCCCATCGGTTCCATTGAAGAAAAAAATGATAGTAATACCCACCTACCCTATGGCATGCAGCTTGGCAGCGGTACCTATGATATCATGGTTGGCGTCACCCGAACGGTCCAATACAGTGACGTTTCAATTGGGGCTCAAATCAATGGGTTAATTCGAACCGGCCGAAACAAACTAAATTACCGATTGGGAAATAAATATCAAGGCACCACATGGATTCAAAAACTTTGGAGCAACGAATTCAGCACCAGTGCCCGACTAAAAATCACTGGAACCACAGACATTACAGGGCAAGACAACACCCTAACCGCCATGCAAATCAGCATGTCACCCATGTTTAACACCAATCAAGGGTCCCTCATAACAGATCTAGGCGTTGGCGTTAACTATACCCCTGACTTTTTAGACAAAACAAGAATAGCGGCTGAAATCACAACCCCCATTCTATCCGACACCAACAGCCTCTCATTAATTGCAGACACCACACTCGTATTCGGTATCCAACAAAGCTTATAAATTTTCTTGGCAGGGACGACGCGTTCCTGCCAACCATCTCCATGACATTAATCACCAATAATCCGCGCTAACACATGCATAAATTCCCTGTTTAAACAGGCTCAAAACTGGGAATGAAGGCGCTGTCGCAAAACTAGGATAAAAACAGAATAATGTCAAAATATTTTAAAAAAACTGAAAAAGTATTAAAAAAGACAGTTATTTTCATTTTTTTGGGTGATTATGCAAAATTTAGGCACTAATCACCCTGAGGCGCGCTATGCGCCTTGAAAAAGGGGCGGGGCATTTATTGTGACAAGGCGTTTTACATTATGAACAATCGCATCCATAAAGAACTGAAATTGAACTTAGCTTGTACACGATAGCGTGCTCGTTTTTTGCATTTAGAAAAAACACCTTCAAAAGGGGCTCTTACTGAAGACCGCCAACGATCAAGATCTTTATTTTACAGCAAGAGACCTTGAGATTATGAAGGGGATTAATGCACAATGTGACCCGAATGGTATTTTGAATCCATCTAAAATCATTTATATTGAATTATCTTTTTTTAATACATTAAAAAATTTCGATGTAACTTTTTCGCATTTTTTTCGATAGTAAATTAGCAATTAAAAATATTGTTTTAATTTAAATTGTAGGGGTATAAAAATGAGAACTTTACTACACGGATTATTATTAGGAACGGCATTCGGTAGGGATTATCCTAATCTGAAAGGGAGGGCAAACGCGGTCGTTAGGCATTTAGAAACGTTAGATCCTGAAAATTGTGTTTCAGAACAACCAGGTTCACTTCCTGATGCGTTTAAAAAAGCAGAAGGATTAATTAATAATGATGACACTTGTAAAGGTGGTAATCATATCCGGCCCTTTTTTGATGGTAAAGCTGGTCGCCCTGATTTATTTATGCATAGAATTTTGGATTGTTTAGGATATATAGGTAATAAGGAGTGCGACGATCCCCTTCTTAACAAATCTGCTAACGAATTAACTGTGATAGTTGAAACAAGCCCTGCTTTTAGATATGGTTATGTATATCCTCGATATTGTCATCATGATGACAATATTAGAAAATGGTGGGGTGATTATGCAGGGATTCTGGATATATTAAATAGGTGTAATGAAACACGGACTTCACTTGAAGCATTAGAGGATGAAGTTAGTAAAGTAGGACTTCAAGTTGAGAATAATACAGGTTCACTTGAAGCATTAGACGATAAAGTTAGTAAAGTAGGACTTCAAGTTGAGAATAATACAGGTTCACTTGAAGCATTAGACGATAAAGTTAGTGAAGCAGGACTTCAAGTTGAGGATAATACAGGTTTAATCCAAGATAATAAAAATGCAATTGATATTAATAAAAATTCAAGTCTAAAGAATCAAGGTTTAATTACTCAATTGATAAAAGGTCATGTTCAAATGCAACAAAACATTGAATCAAAAGCTTCAAAAAAAGAACTTGAACAAACCAAACAAGAAATGGAAAAAAAGTTTAAAGCAATGGAAAAAAAGATTATTGAGAATGTTACAGCTTCGACGGTTGCTTCAGGTTCTCAAGTTGATCATACTAGTGGTACAGATGTAATTACTGGCTTTGGTTTGGGTATTGGTTTGGGTATTGGATTTCATATTGGACGTAGGCTAACAAGAGGAGAAGAAGGTGAAAAACCTCAGTTAACAACTAATGAAGCTCAAACGATTGATGATGATAACTTAAGTCAAGCGAGTACCACACTACCTTATGATTCTGGATTGCCTCATGCGTCTACTGTTGGAGCTTATTCGTCAGACGTCCCTTAGTTTATTTTATTACTTATTAAGTGATTCTGTTATGAGGTATTTTTTATTCACAATACCGAAACATCTCATCAATACAATGAACTGCCCGTTGAGCAATTTCATCTTCAATGGTAATGGTGAGTTTGGGATCGTCATGCATTTGGGTTAAATTATTTTTTATGAAACATATTTTTTTACTCCTGCTATTCGGCCCATTGCTCATCAGTTGCAATCAAACAATTACCCAAATTGACTATTACCATCAAGGGCATGTGTATGATAACTCCTTAATAAAAGAAACCAAGGTAATATCCGCTAACGAACTAAAATCTTTGGCTCAAACATTGGGGATTCAAATCCCCATCGATCCTAACGCCAGGTATATATGGATCTGCCATCGACAACAAAGCTATAAGAGAGACATCAATCCCATCAAACGTATTGAACTTAGAGGAAATACCATCATATCCATAGAAACTGAACCCATTCGAAGCAAAGATTATCCCATCGCCTCACCAGTAATGAATACCCCTTACCAAATCATAAAAGTTCCAAAATAGTGTTAATTCAATTGGGATTTGCTATAATCAGGCTATGTCAAAACTTGAAAATATACATATTGCAGATATTACCCCCATCATTTCTCCCGATGAATTAAAATCAACCATCAAAATTTCATCTGAAACGTCCGAATTTGTTATCAACTCTCGGAATGAAATATCCAATATTTTAACCAATAAAGACAACCGCTTAATGGTAATTGTTGGGCCATGCTCGATTCATGATCCCGCTGCAGCATTGGACTATGCAAAAAAACTCGCCCCACTCAAACAAAAATACGAAGATAAACTCATGATCATCATGCGAACTTATTTTGAAAAGCCACGAACCAATATTGGATGGAAAGGGCTCATTAATGACCCTGAATTAAACGGAAAAAACAACATCGAGCAAGGCCTTAAAGATGCACGAAAATTAATGCTCGACATATTAAAACTTGGCTTACCCACAGGAAGTGAATTATTAGACCCCATACTTCCCCAATATTATGCGGACTTGATCTGTTGGGCATCCATTGGTGCCAGAACCAGCGAATCTCAAACACACCGAGAAATGGCGAGTGGGTTATCCATGCCAATTGGATTTAAAAATGCAACCGATGGCAACATTGATGTGGCCATTCACGCCATCCAAGCCGCGCAACACCCCCACGCATTCATTGGCGTCACTCAAGATGGCACCATTGCACGCGTTGAATCAAACGGAAATCCCCATGCCCATTTAATTATTCGAGGGGGTAGCAATGGGCCAAATTACTCATCCGTTCAAATGGAAGAGCACAAAGAAAAAATCGAACAATCCAAAATAGACACCCGTATTTTGGTGGATTGTTCCCATGGCAATTCACGAAAAAAAGCAGAAAATCAACACAAAGTCCTCAATAGCGTGATTAACCAAATCGTAAACGGAAACAAAAGCATCATGGGGGTCATGATTGAAAGTTTTTTAACGCATGGGAACCAAAGCATCAATACGTCTCCGCTAGCCTATGGGCAATCCATTACTGATGAGTGCATCGGTTGGGATGAAACGGAATCATTATTGGCAGATATCTATTCAAAATTAGCATGAAAAAAGTATTTGTCGCCGCCACCCGACAAAATGATGGAAAAACCACCGTATCTTTGGGATTATTTAATGCGTTATTAAAACGGGATTCATCGATCCAATACATGAAACCCGTTGGCCAACAATACCGAGTGGTTGACGGCAATAAAATTGATAAAGATGCGGTATTATTTCAAAATACGTTTCAATTAAATAAAAACAAACTTCCACTCATGAGTCCGGTGGCTTCACCCAAAGGATTTACTGAGAATTACATTAATGCCCCCCATAAAGATACTCTTCACCAGAAAATTCTTTCGGCCGATATTGAATTAACCAAAAAATCATCCGCCATTTTATATGAAGGCACAGGGCATGCCGGTGTGGGATCTGTATTTGACTGCTCCAATGCCCAAATTGCAAAAATATTAAACGCATCTGTCATCATTGTTTCAATTGGGGGAATTGGAAAAGCCATCGATGAAATCATGCTAAATGTGGCCGTATTCAAAGCATTGGAAATCCCCATTATGGGCGTCATCATCAATAAAGTCATTCCTGAAAAATACGACAAAATCAATACCATTGCTAGAAAAGGGTTACAAAACCTAGGTCTGGATGTTTTAGGGGTATTGCCCCTGAACCAACAGCTCACTTACCCCACCATATCATCCATCATTGACGAATTAAAACCAAACATATTATCCATGACAGATAAAGGAAAACGAAATACCATTGAAAAATTCATGATTGGGGACATGATGCCTCACAATGCCCTCGATCATATCAGTCGCAATACACTCATGATCGTTCCTGGAAATAGAGAAGGATTGGTACTCACGGCATTATGTGAAAATTTACTCACTCAAGGCCCCCACTTGGTATCAGGCATTGTATTTACCAACGGCATTCGACCCCATCAAAAAATATTGGACCTGTTATACACATCCAAAATCCCTCTGTTTATGGTGGAAGAAGACGCATTTTTAATTGCAACAAAAATTAATAAAATGATTGTCAAAATACGCTCAGAAGACAAAAACAAAATTGAAATTGCGAGTTCCATGATTGAAGAATACGTTGACATTGACCAAATATATTCCAAGATGAATCCATAGATTGTGATATAATCCATAAAATGACAACACTATTGACGTTAAAAAAAGAAATTAAAAACGAACTTAACGCAGTCACTGAATTGATTCAGTCCACACTCCTTAGCTCTGACACCAAAACATTAAGCAATATTTATAAACACATCTTAAACTCACAAGGAAAACAAATTCGAGCATCCATCATTTTATTAATTTCAAAAATAACTCAGGGAGTTAATGAGGATACGAAGAAACTTGCCGCTGGTATTGAGTTAATTCATTTGGCATCTTTGATTCATGATGACATCATTGATAATGCCGACATTCGAAGAAATAACGAAACCGTACATAAAAAATTCAATGTAAACAATGGCATTATCAGTGGGGTTCATTGTTACGCACTGGCACTCAAACTAATCACATCCATGCACAATATTGATATTTTATCCATTATATCCAATTCAGTGATTAATTTATGTGAAGGGGAGTGCATTCAAGTCAATGAACGTTACAATTTCAATATTTCAGTCGCTGAGTACTGGGAGATTGTCAACAAAAAAACATCCGCACTATTCAAAGCCAGCTGCATATGCAGTGGTCATTTAAATGAACTGAATGAATCAGACATTCATCACTTGGCATCATTTGGGGAATTGCTTGGGGACATATTTCAACTGACGGACGACTACTTGGATTTATTTGATAAAAAGAATCACCTAAGTAAAAAAGTAATGCAAGACATAGAAAATGGGGATATCTCCCTCCCCATTTTACTTGCAGTAAAAAAAGCAAACGAAACAGATTTAGACATTAAAGAAATACTCGTAACCCACAAAGATGACATTGTAACAACCATCAAAAATGAAATTACAACTCGAAAAAAGAATGCAGAAAAAAGCATTAATGCTTTATCATTTAATGCCCATCAGCTCATTAAAGTACTCGAGATAGTAACGAAACGCGTCCTTTAATTATAGCGTTTCTAAATAAGAGGTGTAAGCTGTCTCATCCATTAGATCCTCGGTATAATCCGTTTGTTTTGTTTCAACACGAATTAACCAACCGGATTCATATGGAGACGTATT
>DBHX01000041.1 GCA_002296285.1 bacterium UBP8_UBA817 | reverse complement strand
GGGTGCTTCTTCGCTGGGGGGTGTTCTTTCTGAACTCGTTATACCTTCCATTGCGTTTGATACCAAATCATCAATGTCACCAAAAAATAGTGACACCGCTGTTAAACTTTGGGCGTTAGCATCACCAAAAAAATAATTTTTATTCCCCACTATTTTTTGTCGGACATACTCCAGCATGCCCATTTTTTTTGATGGGTCCTTTAGCCCCAATAAGCAACGTTGTGCTTTATCCTTAATGGGTCCTAAATTTTGCCCCCCAATGGGTTCTAACAATTCGCATAACGCCACAATTCCCTCAAGGGATCTTTGGATCATGGTGGTCAATTGGTCATTATCTGATGAATTAAATGAACCCCCAGGAATAAATAAGGTTTCAACCACTTTAAAACTGCTCATTGCTTTTGTTACTTTTTCTTTTGTTTGTTCTGGCAATGAATCATCCTGATTTAATTTCTCTAAAAAACCCATAAAATCACCTTGCTGGTTCCCTCGGTAGGTGTCCGATAGCGCCTGTGTAATCACTTGGGTGTTTACTGGTATGAGCACCGCTTCTGGTGGTCCTAGAGTAGGTGTTCCTGATGGTGTTGGTACTGATCTTTTTGTACTAACACTAGACACAATCCTTTGCGGGGGTGTTGGTGGTGATCCTGATGGTCCTATGGTCATGATGTTTTATTCCCCGATTTTGGATGATTTAAACTTTTTATTAATCATCAACCGCATCAAATTCTGGGCGTAAATCTCTTCGTACGCGATCTTCCTCATAAACAGGCACCAATACAGTGTCTGCTGGACTGCGTGTTGGCGAGTACATGCCATTGATGGCTGGGCAGCTCATGATGGGGCTCGCTGAATGGTTAGTTAATGCACTTTCTTTTTGCATCGCATCCTCCACATCGGCCTGAATTAATTCCTGAACAAATTTGGGAATGGATGTTCCTTTCTCTGCAAACGATTGAACCGCGGTTATATCGGCTGGTTTTGCACTGGCTGGGCCACCCTCAATATTAAACTTTGTTAATGCCAGGCGAATCATGGTCTCTTGAAATGATCTTGCACCCTCACCCAATTCAATGGCCGCCCAAAAAGGAAGTTGTGATTGTAAAAACGGCTGGATCATGGCGCTTGTTCGAATGAGTGAGCTATCCTGTCCAACGGTAATGCGATGACCATGCTCATCAGTAATGGTGTCTGGTTCAATGCTTGCCAATTGACACAGCTGTGATAAAAACGAAACTGACGGTTGGTGCTGATCAACGAAAGTCGTTGGATCCTCACATAGTTTTGGAAATTGGATTGACACTGATGCTCCATCATAATCAAAGCGCATTGCTTCAAACTCAAATAGCTTGGGGGTTGACTCGGGGTGTGTTAATTGTTGATCGTATCTATTCATGATGGCCTCAATGAATGCCCGTGTCTGGGGATCTCTCATGACTTGATCAATTTTATCTTCATTTAAATCTATACATAAATACTCTTGAATCATTTGAATGACTTGGTTTTGAATGGCCTTTCGAACCAATGCTTTTAATTTTGGTGAGTCTGGTGTCAATAAATTGGCCTTCAATTGATCATGAATATCTTCTTTTTCACGTTCCATTATTTGTTTTTGATTTTGAAGCTCGGTTAACTCTTGAAGGCTTTTTTGAGCGTTAGCTAAAGCTAAACGTTTTACCTCTATATCGGATGCAACACCACCTCTACGATCGATGTTACCTCGCACATCATCCACCATGGCCCTCAGCTCAATGACTTTGCTTAAAAGGTGCCCCACATCTATTAATGCCTGTTCGTATTCCTCTATTTTTTGTGCTATTTTATCCTGCTCACCTTTGTTACGTTGTTTTTGTGTATCAAGTTCCTCAATACGATTACTTAACTGATTCATAGTATGCTCTAAATGACGTTCAATTTTAACAATACTTTCACGTAATCCAACTAATTCGCCCGAGAACCTATCTTTTTGTTGATTGAGCGCATCAATTTGAGTCTTTAATTTATTATATTGTGCCTGTAAACGATGATATCTACTTTGATTTTCCCTAATGTTTTTCACATTTGTTATAAATTGTGTTTTATCATCACCATGAAGAAAGCTATAGCAAAGCACCATGATTTGGAAGAATAAATTTAGGTCTTGAGGGTTGATCCTATCTGCATTTAATTCATCAATTTTATCTTTACTATTCAATTTTTCTAGTGTAAAAGCTTTTGCCATTTGGGGTAGATCATAACCAGATGGTTGGAAAATGTGGTGATTTGAAAGCGTTTTAGCTGAATCAATCAATTCTGCAGCTGTTAAAAACTTGCTTAAGTAACCACCCGATTTAAATAGTTTTGGATGTTTTACTGGTAGAATTTTTACCCCAATAAATCCCTCCTTACACTTGCCAGATTTATGGCCATAGGAAAAAATGTTAGAAAATGTTTTTCTTTGTTTATCATTAGGAAAACGTCCTTTTAAAAACCTATTGATGTTAACTTGCTTATTCAATAAGGAAGATATTTCATCGCCCGTATTAAACTGTGATATAAAATCAAAAAATTCCCCCACCACCTGAGCATTATCATGATCCGCCAAACTAGTGATGAACTCATACACTGGAACCATGGACTCTGAAATTAAACGGTTGATCTGTTGATCATTTTTATCTTTAAATTCATCTTTTAATTTCGGGTATTGTTCTGCATAATTCACATTTAATCTGGTGAGCCTATTGATTTCGTCAACAACTTGGGCTATTTCACCTTCTAACTGGCTCGCAAACAATCGGTCTAATGTGGCTTGAACGCTTGTTAATTCACCTTGAATATCAGCGGCATCCATTTCAGCCCGGTCACGTTCTTCTTGCTGCTTTTGGAGTAATTGTTCCATTTGAGTTCTTAATTGGTGCATGGCTTGGTCTAAGCTGGCTTGTTGTTCTTGACAAACACCTAATTGTGTTTGTGCTTCATTAATTCCAGATCTACACTCTTGCTCAAATTTTTTGAGCGATTCCTGTAACTTATGTTGCATTACCGACGCATCTTCATATTCCTCCTTTTGATCAAATCTAAAAATGCTTCGCGAGATGCCTTGTAATTGTGTCATGGCTTCCCCCAACGCATGGACATCCGCTCTGTTTCCTTCCGCCAATTCCGCATCTTTTTGTTGAATATGGTCCTCAAGTTCTTTCTGGACCAGCGCCATTTTTTTGTCAATTGACATGCCCTTAGAAAATGTAATGCCCAATCCATAATTACGAATTAATTCATCTATTTTAGCCTCCATCGCTGCTGTTCTTGATGCAATCTCACCTTCTTTAGCTTGCAATGCTTCTTCAGATGCAATGGAATCATGAATGGCTCTTTGAATATTTTTAGTAATTTTACTTTTTTCCTTTTTAAATGGCTGAGGGGCTCTACGAATAACGCCCGCTTTGATTTGACCCATTGTTTCTTGCTTCATTGAACTGTTTGAAAAAACTTGTTCAAATATGGCGGTTTTCATTGCCATTAACGCAGCCTTAAATGACTGGCTTTCTGGCATGATTCCCCACACATGGAGGGGGGAGTAGGATGCTTCTTGCCGTCCTTCTGGCTCACATAACGCATCGGCATTTTGGTTTAATCCCTTGAATTTTCTTGCTGATAGGTGGTCCCATGGCATTTGATGCTTGGTTTGAATGAGCAGCTGAACTGCCACCACATGCTTAATGCCACGGTATTTTTGGGAATCATTTTCATCTGATTCGCCGTCACTTACACACCGGACTTTATGACTTAACCAAGTATTAGCGGCCTGTAAACGCTCTTGCACCGTTGCTGATGCGTCAAATTTCCTCAATTCCTGTTCAAGTTCACTTTGAACCGTTTGAATGGCACTTACCATTTGCCTCTGAACTTCAGCTGTTTTATCTGGCACCCGATTGGAATCAACCAATAGCACCATGGCGGTATCCAATGGGCTCAATTTATCTCCTTTTCTGTTATAGTAGGTGTCAAACCTGATTGTGCCCCCGTTCAAGTCTTGACCGTCGGCTTGAGTTTGATCATATGCCAATTCCTCGGGGGTGATGACGTGGATGACGCCATCTTTTTCGATCATGGTATGGATGGCTGGGCGATGGGTGGGTGAACATTTGGCCAACCATCGCCGTGAAAACTGAATGGTATCCAACATATTCATTTGCCGTAAAAACTCCGCCAGTTGTTCGTCTTTTGCAAGAATCTTCGCATATGCCGCATGACCATTCAAAAATGTGGGTGCCGCATCCACCTTGTCAGAGTCACTAAACTGCGGTTCCCTTACCCTAAGCAAGCCCGGTGGCCCCGGTGGTCGTTCAGTGGCAGTAATGGAACACGTCATGGACTGGGCCAAAGCCACCTGTTGAGCCAAGGCCTGCTGCTGGGCCACCGCTTGTTGTTGAGCTACGGCTTGTTGTTGAGCCATCCCCTGGCCCGCCACGGCGGTCCCGGCCACGGATGGTGCACCAATGGTGATCCCTTCAGCTGGCATGTTGGCTTTAATTCGGTAATATGACTCGCAAAACACATGGTCCAAAGAACTCACCAGGGATGTTTTATCAAAACCGTTGGATCGTTCGTCTGAAATGGTGTTTTGAAGGCCATCTAGCTCTAATCCAACCCCCAAATTATTGAAACGTCTGGCCAAACCAATCATGCGGGCTTTCATGGTTTGCAAATGGTCTTTTAAACTGTCTTCGGTTAATGACTTCGTTGACACGCCAAAGCCCTCCAAGCCTTGCGTGATGACTCGCGATACCAGTGCTTGGTATTGGGCTCTAAATTTTTCATTTTGCATGAGTTGAGGTTTTTTTTTCAATGCAGTTTGAATGTGAACTTCCAATAGGCCCTTGGCATGCAACTCAAGGGCCTCGAGCTCACTTTGGGCCAGTCTTTTCTTGGTGCTTTTTTCAATGGCTTCAATAACGTATTTAATGGTGCCTTTTCCATCAAATGCTCCTGCTCGACAGGCCATGCTCACGATTAAATTTCCTGAATCCATTCCCGGGCGATGGCGGCCAATGGACTGTTGAATGTCGCGGGTGGTGTTTTCTTCGCTCACCAACAGATGGGTTCTGGATGCTTCCTCTGTAATTTCTTTGACGTTTAACCCCACGCGATGGGCATGGTCCACAAACACATTAATGTTGCTTTTTTGAATGGTGCCAGCCGTCACCCGTTGAACCAACTGTGCATACGTGATGCTCTCATCTTTTGATTTGGCCATGAGTTCTTCCCGATTGGTATCGTAAAATACCACCCACCGGTCATCTTTTCCCTTTAATATTGCATCCGCCACATTGTCATTGCCAATGCCTTGAATTAATGCCCCACAATCAATGATCAATTGATGGGTATTAGCCATTTGAGCCACATGATCAAGCATGGGGCGATTAATTCTTTTCACGTCGTTTTGACCATTGCATTTTAGTTCGGACAGGGCTTCATTTGACTCTTTTAATACATGAGCGTAAAAGTCATTGGCATTCACACCGTGAATGTTAAATTTTTCATTTGCCTTAGCATTGGACAACCATAACGGTGATGTGGTGTCGGTATTGGTCCCACTGACCCCCAAACACCCAGACTGCAATAATTTTGAGGTATTGGCACTCCCATACGAGGTGGTTTCATACACGCGTGCCGCTGTTTTGGCATTGCCAAGCAATTGGAAGGTGATGACGTTGGGGTCTTCAATTTGACTCAATCGGTATAAAAACGTCTGTGCAAAAGGGTGCTCGCTTGGATGGTCCAAGGCTTCGGCCAAGGCCTTAACCCCGGTCATCAATGATGATGGCGTATTGAACTGCTGGGCCCATTCTTTTACCTGTTGACTGAAGAGGTTCAGTGCCTCGTTATCATCACTGACTTCCGTATCGGCCACTCGGCAAATGAATGCCATTCGCTTATCAATCCCACATTGTTTGATATCAAACTTTTTTTGTTTATTGCAATGATGGGTGAGCCATTGCACCAGTTCGCTATCGGTAAAGTTTTCATTGGGAGAGGGGTCGTTATTTCCCTTATAGGGGACCGCTTCCAAGCTGGATGCCCGAAGCCCGTAATCTTTATTCCATTGCATGCTGTACACCTGCCGCCCGACGGTGTAAAGCATGTGTTGAATGAACCCCAGATCATTGTGATCATTTTGATCAATGGGATGCCCATCGGCTCTTGCAATGCCTTCAAATGGTGCCGTTTCAAAATCATGAACAGCTGGAAGGGTAAAGCCCAATCTTTGAAGCACACCTGTTACGTTGCCTGGGTTTTTTAGCCATGTTTCATAGGCCTCCCTTTGGGGTTTGGTGATATCTACGCTGGCTTCAAACGCCTCCATGGCTTCAATCACCTTGCTGGTGAGTTCAATACGCGCTAAGGATTTGGTGGCGTACTGGCCATCGGTTCGAATAAACTTGCACTGTTGATCAAAGGCATCCACTTCGTCAGTCATGGTGAATTGAGTGCCCAATTCCTCTCGAATGGCCAATAGTTTGGGCACAATCCCCAATTTCCCCTCACAAATGCATTGATTTAAAACATCGGTAAATTGTTGGTCAAACAGGTATTGCGAGGCCATCATGATGTCGCCTTTTTGGTTATGGGTTTTTAGTTCAACCAAAAAGTCATCCAATATCTGTGGGTTGCCCTCGATTTGATTGAAGTCCAGTCTTGGGGTCCACACACTGGCCATGAGCCCCTGCATTTTTTTCTGAAAGAGTGCCATATTGATCGGCAACAACTCATCGGGCATTTCAATGCAAACTCCCTGTTTTTGGCCCATGTACAAGGCCACCAAGAACAACACCACATCGGTTTTACCAAACCCGGTCCTCAATTCTGCCAACCGTGTTTGGCCATTAAAAATATGGGTTAAAATGCTGACTTGTTCCGGCCTTAATCGGCCCCCAAGTTGCATTTCGCATAGCAAAAATACCGCGCATTGCCGAAAGGCATCAAACGCTTCTTCTGGATCCACTATGGATTGATTCAGCACTTGAATCAAACGATCTTCATATGTACATTTTTTATCCGACAGCTGTCGTGTGGTTAATATGAGGGTATTCAAGGCCAAGGTTTGAATGGCCTCTTTTTGATCGCCAAAGGCCCCATACCGATCCCCTTGAATAACGATATTCAAAACATCGGGGGCACTTAAATGCCCCAATCCCTTGTCGGCCAATAATAGGTGCAACCGTGCTTCCAATTGCGCCAATTGCGCCAATTGCGTTGGAATGTGCTCGGCTTCCACCGTCAAATAATTCTGAGGATCCCTTGTTAAAGCCTCCACCGTATTGTAATTGGCCCTGGCCAATACCGTGGCATCCACCCCCAATTTTTGTTGCAATTCTTTGGCATAACGACCCGTTTGCCCAGCCAATAATTGCATGAGCATTCGGTGTGGTTTCCCTGATATTCTCGACATGTCCAATGCTTTGATGGCCTCAAAATATGTCTCAGCGGATCGGCCCTCATCAATGGCCATCCACGCCGCCATGAGCTGAACTGGCAGGGGTTGATTCTGAAGTTGGCGTTCATCCGACCCATTGATATCACACTTAAAATTATTGCCCGGTTGATGGTGCCCGTCCTTGGTTTCAACGGTGCAATGCCTTAAGCGGTTATTCAACAGCATTTTTGCAAGTGTTTTTATGGGTGACTCCTTTAAGACCTCTATCTGACGATTCAACTGGTCCATGGTAAACTCACTCAGTGTGGCTGGAACGGCATTGGCCATGAGCTCTTCCAAATCTTGAATAAAAAACTCACCCTCAAATGATTGATATTCAGTTCTACAAAATAATAACCATTGCGCCATGGCATCCGTTGGGGTGGCATGTTCATGTATTTGTTTGGCATCTAATTGGTTACTTCTATTAACCTTTGGCTGGACCACTTTCACATTGCCATTGGGGTCTCTGGTAGTGCGTGAAAACCAGTGGCCACAAACACAGTCCATGATCATATATTCCCGACGGGTGGGGTGTTTAAACACAAGGTATTCTGTTGAATTTTGAAGAATAAACCCGTTCTCATGTTTAAAATGCTCTCCATGTTTGGTTAACACAAGCGTTGCCCCATTGTTTTCTATTTCCATAAATTCAATGGCTGGCCCCTCCTCATTTCGTTTAGACCATGTGGTGGTGATTTGACCGTGATCCATAATGCAACTGGTGAGTATTGCATTATCTTTTAAGCGGGTGATCACGGGTTGTTGACCATGTTCAGTCTTAATTGTGTATTGGCAGTTCATGTGCTGGTCATACAAAAATAATTGTCCCGCCGAATTAACCCAAGCCGACATTTGATGGGCCTTAAAAAATTGATGAAGTGGCTGTTGAATGTGTGAAGATCCACGCACGTCAGCTGGAAACAATCCTTCATCAATATCAACGTGCCGAATCCATGTGTTTTTGGCTTGTTGAAAGTAAATCTCATCCTTACCGGCTGCATTAATTACTGCAAAGTGATCCCCCACCAATGCCGCCGCTTGCCGATCCCCATCGAAGTTTGCGGTTGCTTTAACGACCGTTGGGAACCGAATGCCTTCAGAAAAATAAAGGTGTTTCAGTATCTCCTGTGTTGATTTTTGAAGTGTTGCCACCTCATGCTGCGATATGGTGCAGGCCATGGTGATGGGGTCCAATAATATGTTTGGGTCACCCAATGTTCGGGTTAATTCCAACTGTTGGGTAACGCGATTAAATGCAATGCCTTGAATCCCTTGACCCTCCGTTAAACAATCAAATAATCGAGTGCGCTGTGCCTCAGGAAACACCAGGGTCATCAATTCAGAATTTAACGTGTCTTTGTCGGCTGGGCTGTTTTTTAATTTATCAAGGGCTCTAAAAATACTCCCTCCCCACTGATCTGGGTTCTGTTGAAACGTTCGTTCCAGTTGCTGGTCCCGATACCTGTTTCCATCATGGGCCTGTTTCATCATGATCATGGCTTTGATGACGTCAGACACACTTGCATCAGGCTTCGCCATGATGGTTGCTGCAACGTTTCTCTGAATGGTTTTGAGTCCCTCTTCATTGGCTCGGTACAGTTTGGTGCCCAACACTTTCCCCAATATGCCCTGAATATCAATCCCCAAAGCCTCAAGATCTGCCAATGATTCTGTAATTTGAGTCAATTCTTCGATTCGACCGTTCACCTGAATATCATCCCCGGATTCAGTCACTGAAATGCTTGAAATCACCTGGTTGATTTGATCATGAATAAAGCCTTTAAATCCCTTTAAATGAATGCGGCCTTCAATGCCTTCATGAGTGAGAGAGGCTTGATGCTGAACCGCATAGTGAAGCATGGTCGACCAATGGGTATCCACGCCATCCACCCCTGCCACGCGTTCCATGTATCTGTGGAGCACCACGCTGGGATCTTTCGTGTCGGTGTCCATCAACAATCCTCGTCGGCCCTCAAATAATCCTGGCACTTCTGCCAACCACTCCCTTAATTGGGGTGGCCAACTCATGGTATATTCAATCAGGGCTTGCTGTTGGTCCCAATCCCACTTGGCACCAATTTTAAATATTCGTTTCAATTCCTCTTTAATGCCATCTTGCAAATCATTTGCATCCAATTTTTCGCCCCTTAAATGGGCGTGCAATGCACTTGGGTGGGTTTGATAGTGGCCATATAATCTGTTGGCCAGTCCCCATAAATCATGGTGATTAATTACCTCTTTGAGGCCTTTTTCAATGCCGATGGGATTGAGCAAGGTGAGTACGCCTGCTTCCATTATTTTAAGGCATGTAAGAGGGTCCCTCACATTTAAGCAACAGGCTTTGATCCAATCGATATCGGATGCAGTGAATGGAACCTCCCGGTGGATGCCCAACCGAAATCCAAATAACTGATCCAATTGTTCAGTGCTCACCTCACCAGGCAGAGCCTTTGCACGTTCCCACTGAATGGCCACGGACTGGGTGAACTGGCCCTCATCCATGGTGTCGGGATCGAAGTTTCTTTGTAGGGTTTGTAAATGAGCAAGAATGCCGTCAATACCGTCCCCCATAATAGCCAAGGGATTGTCTCGTGGGTCTTTGATTTGAACGGTTGTGACACGACTTTTATGCATATCATTCATAGAAAATGGGGTTGAGGCAGTCATTGTCCTTGGCACGCTTGGAGAACCCTTGAAGTGCCACTTAACCACTTGTTGAATGTATTTCGCCTTTGCGTGTTCAACCACTGACAATATGGGGGATTCTATCAACTTCCATGATTCTAACTTCGAATTAAATTCACTAAAACAAAGCTTGAGTTCATCAGTATTCATTGGCTCTTGTTGACAGGCCTCAAGAACGGCCTTGACCGCGGCATTTAATGCTGTTGGATCACCAGTCTCTTCTGGAATGGTGGCAAATAGCTGTTGTTTGACTTTTTTTAAGCCATCAAGTTCACATAATGGGGCCCACATCTCACGCTCGGTCATGCCCGGTTGAAATGTGTAGCGTTCGCTTAAACGTTCTAGACGTGCCAATCTTTTGTCGTGCCATTGCAATAACAGGCTGCCTTCTTTAAGTTTTTGAATAGCCTTTGTTTGTGCTTCTTTTCTTTCTTTAAATGCCTTAGAAAAGTGACTTTCAGTTGGTTCTGGGGGTGGCTCAGTTGATTGATCATTCGGCATTTCCAATATGCCTTTTAATTTATCCAAGCGACTTAAAGAGTCTTGGAGCCAAGGTTCTTGATTGGCGGTTTCACTCCGTTGTGATTCTTGTTGAACCAATTTTATTTTGGCTTTGCAATGGGCTTTTAATCTCTCAACAAATTCCTCAACCCATGAACCACTATCCATCCAAATTTTAGTGATGACAGCTTCGCTCATGCCTGCATAACGGCCCCAAATCTTATGGGCTTTGACAGGTATTTTTTTAGTTGTTTCTGTGAACATAACCGCCGCATCCATGTCCCAATCCTTGGCACGGTTTTTGATTAACTCACCGGATGATTGACCAGAATATTTTTCCCTGAACGTTGCTTCAGCGCTTTCAGTAGTATCTACATTTCTTAAACTCCCCATCGATGCCACCAGCTCTTCGGCAATGGGGGCATACACCCGTTGAAACTCAGTTTGTGAATTGGTCTTAAGTGCCTCTAAAAATTCGGATTGTTTTTCATCACTAAATTGTTCCTCATTAAATGATTCAATGCGTGTTAATTCATTGTTTCGATTTGATTGAATGCCATCAAAAATTTGCCTCGCCTGATCAAGTTTCTGGGCCAGGCGTTGGTACCGATACCCCTCCGTTGTCTTGAAAAATGGGTCTTTTTTATCCTCAAAATCTATGACTGGGTCTCTAGGAATGGCGCTGGCGGTCGCAATAATCTGCGCCATTTCAAATTCAATGGCCCTGATTTTAGCGTTACCCATGGATTCACTAACGCCATATTTTCCCATGGTTTCTTTGGCTAGCGCTTTAAGGGCATCTATTTTTTGCTGACGTGTTGGTTTTGTCGGAGGCCCCCCAGGGCCACCCACATGTGTCGCTGCTTTTTTTAGCTTTAAGACGTGTTCAAGAAATTCATGTGCCGCCTTTGTATCATCTGTTTTTTCAATTTTTTCGCGGGTTAGGTTTAACGTTGTTTTAGCATTACTCACATCCAACACACCATCTTTATCCCACGCTATTAATTGTTCTTGAATGGATGAATCCACCATGAAAAATTCACCTAAATATGATAAATTTTTTAATTCTTCAGCACCATTTCTCCAATGCTCAACAGAAAATTGATTATATAAATCGAAAATATTTGTTCGCCGGTGCATGCCTGGATCAATATACGCCATGACACTCACATGTCTCGGTGTGATGGCCCCATTTTCCATCAAGTCTAAATTGAATAAGCCTTGCTGATCTTCAAATTTTTTAACATTGATTGAGGTTCGGCCCGATCGCATCATCACTTTATTCGACGCCTCTTGGGCGTTTCTCAGTTGGGCTTGAAGCGCCTCGTTTGTACCACCAGTAATTTGTTTTAGATATTCAATGGTCTCATCCCTGTTCCTATGACCAGTCGATGGTTTTCCCAAAGTTTGGATTGGATTGACACCCAAGAAATACGATTGTTGAAATTGAACGGCCATGCATCCCCTTTTTTAACCTTAATATTCGCATTGAACGTCTTCAATACTGAGTTGATTATCGATTAAAATAGGAGAATACTTGAGCTGTTAGTACTGACCTGGGACCGAGCACCCACCCGCCAATTCACGCCCATTGGCCTTTGTGCATTTTGCTCCCATGAGGGAATAGTAGTCGTTATCGCCCAAATTCAACACAAGAATATGGACCAACCTTACTATCCCTGACCAACGAATCGTTTTATTTTCTATGAAAATTCTTGAAAATGTCTCATTAGGAACCGGGGTATTTTTCACCAATGCATTCACGAAATTCATGATTCGATTTAACTTATCGCCGCTTAATTATACCACATTCTCGTGACGACAGTGTCTAGACTCAGGCAGTTTTACACATCTTCCATGCCAATCTTGTCAGTTTTTATCATCAGCTAACCTAGCTAAAAAACAACTCGAAACAATAACATTGCCAAGCCAAGATCAGGTTATGGAATGGTCAAGGGTATCTTCATTACCCTTGGCAACAACTAAGCCCATTCCTGAAGATATTTCTGCACTGTTAAGCAAAGCAAAGAGTGCGAAAGAAAATATTGCTTACTTAGAAAATAAATTGAGCAACATTGATTTTGAGAAAGGTAATATTGAAAAAACGCTGGGGGCTATTGATGCAGTACCAGGACAAGTCAGAGAACTTAAAGAACAAGTAGCTGCTTTTAAAACCAGCATGCAGCGTAAAGATAGTGAAATGGAGCAGATCAATGGCAGGATTTACTCATACACAAAAACTATTGAGCAGATCATTGAGAGACGACATCATAACAGGAAGATTGAGCAACAGATATCTGATCTAAAAAAACAGTTTGAATCTCAGTGTGTCGATGAAAAAATGTATACCTACCTCAAGACAACATTTTGCCGAAAGGGAATCCAAGCTTTATTGATCGACTCAGCAATTCCACAGTTGCAGACCATTTCTGATGAGTTATTGCAGATAGCAACCAGTGGACGTATGCAGATTGATTTTAGTACCCAAAAAGAATTGAAATCTGGTGGAACATCCGAGTCTCTTGAAATTCTTTGTACAGACGAGAAAGGAACTCGTGATATCGCTCACTTTTCAGGTGGAGAACAAAATATTTTACGCTCTATTATTCGATTAACATTGGCCATATTTCAGTCCCAGCGATCCAATATGAATCTTCAAACCCTAATTATTGATGAAGCATTTGATGCACTGGATTCAGAAAACTCAGGGAATCTGTTGAAGGTTTTAGAAAAGGTCCGCACCTTTTTTCAAAAGGTTGTGTTTGTTTCTCACAATGAAGAAATGCTAACAGATTTCCCTAATAAGCTAATACTGTCAAAAAAAGATGGAGTAACACATGTGCGCTAGACAATGTCGTCACGAGAATGTGGTATAATTAAGTGGACAATTTTAAGGAGGTTAAAGATGTCTGGAAAAGCATATCGACGGCATGATATTTCAGATCGGGTGTGGGAGCTTTTAGAGCCGCACCTACCCGGTAGAAAAGGATCGTGGGGAGGCGTAGCAACGGATAATAGGCGATTTATAAATGCTGTATTTTGGATTCTTAGAACAGGTGCGCCATGGCGAGATTTACCGTCGGAATATGGGGGGTGGAAAAATACACATCGAAGATATTGCCGTTGGCGGGATAAAGGCATATGGGAATCGTTGCTTGAAGAGGTAATTACTGAACCTGATTATGAATGGCTTATGATCGATGCTAGTCATATTAAAGTTCATCCACATGGTACGGGTGCCGTGGGTGGGAATCAGGCGATGAATCGCACAAAAGGGGGCTCAATTCAAAGATACACTTGGCCGTGGATTCGCATGGTATGCCGGTCCGATTCTTTGTTACAGAAGGTACAGCAGCAGACTGTAATTATGCGGCATCATTGATTGAAGGAATCGATGCGACCCATTTATTAGCTGACCGCGGTTATGATAGCCATTCGATTGTTCAGTTTGCCAAAGATCGCTGTATTAATCCAGTTATTCCACCTCGAAAAAATCGAAAGCAACAACGTGACTGTGATGCATATCTGTACAAGTTGAGACACCTTGTTGAAAATGCCTTTCTTCATCTCAAACGGTGGCGAGGCATTGCTACTTGATATGCCAAAAATATTACATCCTTTATTGCCGCTGTTCAAATTCGCTGCATCGCTATTTGGGCAAATATCTCGGGACGATACTATCTAAAGAACCACCATTTCCTATCATTTTTCTTCACACTCCTATTTATTTGATGAAACATCCCAATAACTTAATGAATTAAATTATTTGTCAGTTTCTGTAATTTCATTAATTACCCTAATTATCGAAGTGAAATAATATTAAATTAAATTTTATCAATATATGAGAATAATTGATAAAATTTAAATCAAATATAACTTAAAATAAAGAAAGAATAGAGGAAATGTAATCCAACTGGGATGGGGTGGTTGGGTACCCAAAACTCAATCGAATCACAGAATTGGCCACATTCTCCGGCAATCTCAACGCCTGAATAACAGGCGAGGTTTCAATGGCACCAGTTGAGCATGCACTGCCCGTCGACACTCCAACGCCATTCATGTCCAATCGCATCATGACATCATGGGCCAAATACCCCTCAACAGCCAATGGAATGGTGTTCCATAATTGAGTCTTTTCATTGAATTCAATGGGCACATGCAACCCACTCACAGATTGGCATAATTGCCTTGCCCACTCATGAACATTTACATGAGATGAACAGCAACAATAGTCAAGACCAATTGAAAATAAATGCAGCCCCAAGGCATTCACTGTGCCTGCCCGCAATTGTTGTTGCTGCGTCCCCCCAACAAGCATCGGTTTCATCAAGTGAACATCATTCACCAACAATACCCCACAACCCACAGGAGCATAGCATTTATGGGACGACATCACCGCCGCATCAATACCCAACGCATGAAGATCCACCGGTAATTTTCCTGCCGCCTGAACAATATCAGAATGCACAAGTGCCCCCACCCCTTTGGCCAATCGAGATAACTCTGCCAGCGGTTGAATGGTGCCAATTTCATTGTTCGCTAAAATAACACTGACAAGCAAGGTATTTGGGGTTAATAACGATTGAAAATGCTCCAAATCAATCATCCCATTCGACATGACACGACAAATTTGCAAATCAATCACCCCCTGATCCGAATACTGGGTCAATGCCTTCGATACACACGGATGCTCAATGGCTGACATGATCACCCGTGGAATATCCACTCGATCCGACAACAATGAATAAAAAAACCAATGATTGGCCTCTGTTGCCGATGAACAGGTCAGCAACTCATATGCCATGGCATTTAATCTTGTACAAATCGCATCACTGGCTTCATCATAAATTTTGGACACATGTTGACCAAACTGATGCGACGATGACACATTTCCAACGGTTCCTCCCCACAATTGAATGGCATTTAGAACATCCGAACAAAGGGGTGTGGTTGAATTATAATCTGCAAAAATAGGGTCTAATTTGACCAAAACAAATCCAACAATAAACTCAAAAAGGACTGCCGTGGCAACAGCTGATCATTTAAAATGCATGTGAGCTCATTTTGCACAGATGCCCATAATGATTGATCTGAAGATAGATTCAAAATAAAGGCCTTCGTATATGCGGATAATTCAGTCAATAACGCCCCATCAATCTTGGCGTGAAACATAAGGTTGTAATGCATTTTCACTTTATCAATCACCAACGTTTCAGCCAACACGGGCTTCGCAAAAAATAAATGTGCAGGCATTGGTTCCCCCAACCCATCAAACGATAAATCTTCAGGAAGTAACGCCGAAAAACCCACATAAAATTGCTGAAGTTGAGCCACGGGAACCGCTGACAAAATCAAAAAAGCACTGGCTGGATCTTTCGACATCGCAAGCTCAACCGATCCACTAGCAGCCGTTGAAAAAGCAACATGATCCCGTAACTGTGTTTCGAAATGCGCTAAATAAGACCCAATAATCACCAACGCATTGGGGACATCATCTTGAAAATCAGCCATTGAACATGACCGCTTTAAAATGTAATCCAAGGCATTGCGTGTTGGACGGTCCCAACCCGTCATTGAAATGGTTTGCGTAATGCCATTGGCCCATGTAATGGAAACCGCATTCCCTCGATCCATAAAACTTGTGATATCAACCGAAAAAATACCCCCATTAAATGAGGCCACCAAAACCCCCAGCCAACGCAAATAATCATGAACAATACCCTGTTGATACGGGTCCGTAAAATCAGTGAGAGGTTTGTCAAACAATTGTTGAATCAGACGATGATCATCATGACCGCGGTCAAACCAATGCGGTCGATCAGCAGCATACTGGGATAACCATTGAAACATGGCCACCGTAACGGGTAATCCCGTTGTGATCATTTTTTGGATACAGAAGCAGACGCCACGTTCATGGCTTTCATTAAACGAGACTTTTTACGTGCCCCTGTGGTTTTTTTTAAGATTCCTTTGGTTGTCAACTTGTCCACCAACCGGCAAGCAGAATAAACCACCTTTTGAGTGTCTTCATTAAAAGATTCAATAGCAGCATGGGCCACTTTAATGGCGGTCTTTAACGACGTTTTAAAGTTTTTGTTCCTGTTATAATTTCGTTTATTTACTAATATATCTTTTTTTGATGCTTTTAAATTTGCCATAAATCATTCCTTAAATTGACATAATGTCTTTTAATCGTTAAATTTGTAAAAGAAATCTTAGCTCGAGTTATAAATTATGTCAATATTAGATTGGTTCAATAAAAATAAGTTAAAAAAAACAGATCAAGCCTCACGGCTGGACATCCCTGGCGACCTATGGATGAAATGCCCCAGCTGCAATGACACCCTTTATTTAAAAGATCTGGAACAAAATAAAAAAGTTTGCCATTGCAATTATCATTTTAGAATTAGCCCAGAAGAGCGCATTGCCATGCATTTTGATAACGGGTCATTTGAAGAAATTGAACCTCAAATTGAGGCCATTGATTTTCTAAAGTTTAAAGACACCCAATCCTATGAAATACGACTGAAGAAAGCCAAAGAAAAAACAAAACACGCCGATGCGATTTTAATTGGTACCGCCAAACTGAATCATTTACCCGTCAATATAGGGGTTATGGACTTTTCATTCATGGGGGGTAGCATGGGCTCCGTCGTTGGGGAAAAAATTACTCGGATCATTGAAAATGCGATTGACAATAAATTTCCACTCATTATTTTCACCAGCTCAGGGGGTGCACGCATGCAAGAAGGCATCATGTCTCTCATGCAAATGGCCAAAACGAGTGCCGCATTGCAAAAACTCGCCGATGTTCATGTCCCATACATTTCTGTTTTATGTGATCCAACAACCGGTGGCACATCCGCCAGTTTTGCGATGTTAGGAGATATCAACATTGCGGAACCCGGTGCCCTCATTAGCTTTGCTGGCCCACGGGTCATTGAACAAACCATTCGGCAAAAATTACCGAAAGGATTTCAACGATCCGAATTTTTACTAGAAAAAGGGATGCTCGATATGGTAGTTAAACGCCAAAACATGAAAGACACACTCTCATCACTTGTTAAAACTCTAAACCCACATTACGAAAGGGTGGCCAAATGAAACCCCTCGAATTTGAAAAACCATTGGATGATTTATACACAAAAATAGATGAATTAAAGCAATTATCACAAGAATCCAATATTGATTTATCCACCGATATCACAGCCATTGAAAAACGGGCTGAAAAAATGAAAGAAGACATTTACAGTTCATTAACACCCGCTCAAATCATTCAAATTGCAAGGCACCCAAATCGTCCCAACACCTTAAGTTTAGCCCAATTACTATGCGAAGAATTTACCGAGCTCAAAGGCGATCGTTGTTTCCGTGATGACCCCTCCATTGTTGGTGGCGTTGGCAAATTAGGGCCACACCGAGTCATGATTATTGGTCATCAAAAAGGCGCCGACACCAAAGAAAAAATCAAACGAAATTTTGGCATGCCACATCCGGAAGGCTATCGAAAAGGATTGCGTCTAATGAAAATGGCCGATAAATTTGATATGCCCATTATTACATTTATTGATACGCCTGGAGCGTATCCCGGTAAAGAAGCCGAAGAACGTGGCCAAGCCGAAGCCATTGCACGAAACTTAAAAGAAATGATTGGAATTAATGTCCCCATTTTAACCGTGGTTATTGGTGAAGGTGGCTCGGGTGGTGCATTGGGCATTGCCGTCGCAAATCGAATTTTAATGTTGGAGTATGCCGTGTATTCCGTCATTTCACCCGAGGGTTGTGCGTCCATTTTGTTTCGTGACGCATCAAGAGCCGAGTATGCGGCAGAAAAACTAAAAATGACCGCCAACGATATTGTTGAACTAGGGATTGCCGATAAAATTTTAAAAGAACCTTTGGGTGGCGCTCACAATGAATGGGGTGCCATTGCGACAAGCATCAAAAACGCTTTGCTTGAAGAGTTGGATGATTTATTAAAGTTAAGCAAAGAAGAAATCAAAAATCAACGCTACAATAAATTTCGGTCCTTTGGAAAATTTAAAGAACCAAAACCGGCTTAATGAATGAAGAGCCAATCGTTATTTTTTGATGAATTTGATGTCAAAGAAAGTGCCACGACAGAAACACTCAAGCGTGGTAAAAAGGCCTATCAAAACAACAACATTCACGATGTTTCTCTCACTCAAAATGGATTAAGCGGCACCTACATTCGTGGAAAAGTATCCCGAAAGGTAAAAATAATCCGAAAAGACACAAAACTCATCGGAACCATTGACGGCAAAGAAATCAAACCATTCACGGCACCATTAACCGCACTGGCCTATTGGTACATTAATTACATGAACGAAAACAAGCAATTTGCCGAATCAGATAGCTCCATTGATAATTCCCTAGAACCCTTTCATAAAATTCAACTGACATTTTTGTATGACCCGCAACACAACAAAGCAAACATCACCCTTTACCAACCAAACTCTCAATCATACTGCGATGAGTCACACCTTTTCATTCACAGCTTTCAACAACTCATTCATCATTTTGATTCAACCACACAAAACATCCTTCATAAATTAGCACAACACTACGATGACTCATTTTTCTATCATTCAAATTGGGCCAAAAATGAACCCTTTCTATCCAACCATATCATGCTGCTCATTCAGCATCAGATTCTCCATAGCGAGAAACATCAAGTCATTGATATCATGAAAGACCCCATCCACCTAAAAATTACCTGCAAAATCATCCAAAATCAGGTATTGATTTCGTTTGTTTGGGTCACCGAAAACAAACAAACAATCATTTCTGTTCATGACGCCATGCAATGTGAAAAAACCAACCATATTATTTTTGAAAATCAATGCTACAGTATCCAAAATCCAATGCACTCAAAAATTGCCAGCCAATTCAAACATCAATCATTTCAACGGCTCGACATATCAAAAATAAAGCCATTCATCACCAAACTGGTGGAACTTCGAAAAAAGGTAGGGATTGAGTTGGCCATCGATGCCAACATTCAAAAATTAAAGCCAATTGTGGTGGACCCCATATGCTTGATCGATGTTGAACCCGACAAAACGGGGGGCACACTCATCATCCGTTATAAATACAACGATGTCATTGTGCAAACATCAAACCCAACACCCTACATTATTTTCGATGATTTTAGCTATACCCAACGAAATTTAGACCTTGAACATCATTATCGTGATGTTTTGCTTCATTACCACCCAAGCTCAACCGAAGAAGACACCATTACCTACCAAAGCCCATACTTTGACCATATATTGGGGACCATTAAATTAAAACAAATTGACAACATCTACCTCACTGAATCCGCATCCAAAGCAATCACCATAAGCAAATCAAAAATTGACGCCACCATACAGTTTAAGTCCAGTGGGGCTGGATTAAAATCAACCATCCAGTGGACGCATCCAAACAAAGAAAAAATGACCCAAAAATTACACCATCATATTCAAACTGGAATTTACCATTATTTTGATACCAAGGAAAATAAGCTGATACCAATTGAGGAATCGGCCATAATTGCAACCATGTCAACCCAAAACAACATTCAAATACCCGTTGGTGTGGCCATCTTTTTAGCCCTAAATACTAAGGTTTCCATTGAACTTCCAAAAGATCTTGAAAGCATTATCAATATCCTCAAAAAACAAAACCGCGTGCCCATAGAAAAATCCATTGAGACGATTTTACGACCATTTCAAAAAGAAGGGCTCCAATGGCTATTAAGTTTATACAATACACCACTAAATGGAATTTTAGCCGACGATATGGGGCTTGGAAAAACCATACAGAGCATCATGTACCTAAAAAAAATCCAAACCAATGAATCATCACCATCACTGATCATCATGCCAAAAACATTGTTATTTAACTGGGAAAAAGAAATCAAAAAGTTTGCCCCTGAACTCAATGTCTTGCGTTATGATGGGCCAAAACGTCACGAACTTATGCCAACATTTAACAAATACGATGTTATTTTGTGTTCTTACACATCCACGCGATTGGACATTAAAGAGTTATGCAAACCAACCTTCCATTGTTTAATTCTTGACGAAGCACAATATGTCAAAAACAACACCACCAACACGTTTAAGGCCGTTAAGAAAATAAAATCCAATAAAAAATTATTATTAACTGGCACACCATTGGAAAATAGCATCAGTGATCTATGGTCACTCATGGAGATCGCCAATCACAATTATTTTGGTTCATTTAAAGGGTTTGACGAATTTTATTCCGACAGTGCCAATCAACCCATTCTAAAAGCGGCATTAACCCCCCTGCTGTTAAGACGTCGAAAAAAAGAGGTGCTAAAAGACCTGCCCTCAGTTACTGTTCAAGAACTATGGGCCAGCCCATCACCAGAAGAAATTAAAGCGTATACCACATTTGCCAATCAAGAATGGCAACACATTGAATCCATTGTAAAAACCAAAGGCCTTGAACAATCAAAAATTCATATTTTTGCGCTTATGACCAAACTTCGCCAATGGTGCGCACACCCTAAATTAATTCATAAAGATGCGGAAGATGGCCCAAAATGGTTGATTTTTTATGACCGCCTTCAAGAAGCCATTTCGAATGGGCACAAAGTGGTGATATTTAGCCAATTTATTCCCATGATTAAAACCATGGAAGAAAAATTAAACGAAGAAAATATTCCATTTACTTCATTGACTGGTCAAACAAAAAACCGTGAAGAGGTCATTGAAACATTCAATAATGATGACACCATTCGTGTGGGATTATTTAGTTTAAAAGCGGGTGGTGTTGGCATAAATTTAACCAGTGCGGATTATGTGTTTCTATATGACCCGTGGTGGAATCCTGCCGTAGAACAACAAGCCATCGACCGTGTGCACCGAATTGGCCAAGAACGGCAAGTGATGGTTTTTAAATGTTTGGTGGCCTCAACCATCGAGGAGCGAATGATTGATTATCAACAACAAAAGCAAGACCTCATTCATCGTTTAATTGAAGAACAGTCCATTAAAGATTTAAATGTCCAAGAGATCAAAGCATTAATCGGCATATAGATTGCACAAAAATCAATTATTTTATACACTAATCCCATGGACTTCAAAAAAATTAAAAAACTGGTATCATTGGTAGAAACATCAGACATTTCGTCACTATCTGTTGAAGAGGACAACTTAAAAGTTGAAATCAAACGTGAGCTTCAATCATCCATTGCTCAAATTCCAGTAACAACTGTTCAACAAGCTCCCGTTGTAAGCGCAACACCACAACCAACGCTTTCAGAACCACCAAAAACACCCGAAACACCCACTGAAAACAGTGATCTAATTGAAATTAAATCCCCAATGGTAGGAACATTTTATTCCGCAACAAACCCAGAATCAAAACCATTTGTTTCCAATGGTAGCGCAGTACAAAAAGGTGACATTGTGTGCATCGTCGAAGCCATGAAATTATTCAATGAAATTGAATCTGATATTAGTGGAACCATTGAAAAAATATGCGTTAACAATGGTGACGCAGTTGAGTTTGGACAAGCTTTATTTTTAGTTCGCCCAAATTAAATTGACCACCTGGCAAGTTTATCCTGATCAAGCACCATTATCCAAAAAGATTGCGGAGCATTTTAATTGCCACCCAATAATTGGCCAACTCATGCTCAACCGATCCATTCAAACGATCAAAGAAGCTGAACATTTCATGCATCAAACCTGGGATGACTGGCCCACACTCCCCCATCAAGACAAATTCATTGAACACGTAACGGCATTGATTGAAAAAAAAGCGGCCATTTGTGTGTATGGGGATTATGACGTGGACGGCGTCACCTCCACAGCCATGATGGTTGACATGCTACGACAAGCGGGGGCACGTGTTGATTACATTTCCCCACATCGTTTTAATGACGGTTATGGACTTAATATCCACCGAATGAATGAAATCGCCAAAAAAAAATATGATGCATTGATCACGGTAGACTGTGGCGTATCCAACGCTAAAGAAATTCAACAGTTAAAATCCGCCCTCCCCGACATCACCATCCTCATATTGGATCACCACAAATGCCCCGCAAAATTGCCCAATGCAGATGCCATTGTAAATCCACAATTGGCCGATGAAACACATCCGGCAAGGCATCTTTGCAGTGCCGCATTAATTGATTATATTTTTAGAACCACCCCCATTGCTGACATTGATCCAAATCAGTACATTGACCTGGCAGCCATTGGCCTTGTTGCAGATGTCATGCCTCTGACTAAATTGAACCGATGGTATGTCAAAAGAGGACTGGATGAAATAAAAACCAATCCTCGACTGGCTATTTTAGAACTATGCATCAATGCCAAAGTCAATCATCAAGCCATAACAACCAAAGACATTGGATTTGGCATTGGCCCACGGTTAAATGCCCCCGGACGACTGGGAGACCCTCGTCCCGTGGTGGAGCTTTTATTGACCACCGACCCCCACCAAATACGTGAAAAAGTAACCATGATTGAAACGCTCAACAAGAATCGCCGATCCATTGGTGAAAAAATACAAAAAGACATTGAAGAACAGCTCAAAGCAAACAACAATATCGCCGATCAAAATGGGATTGTCTGCTCGGGTCAATTTTGGCACATGGGCGTCATTGGCATCAATGCCTCAAAATTAGTGAATAAATACAATAAACCAGCCATTGTTATTGGATTTGACACCGACATTGCCAGAGGCTCTGCAAGAAGTATTCCAGGCGTTAATATTTATGACATCATTAAAAAATGTGCGAATACATTGGATCATTACGGCGGACACAGCCAAGCCGCAGGGTTTAGCTTAAATCCAAATCAAATTGTGGCCTTTAAAGAAGCGTTCATGACCCATTGCGAAGGCATTAATACCACCCAGCCAGCACTCGTACTCGATGCACAAATAAACCTGCATCAAATATGCTTATCATTTATTGACGAACTGGAACAATTAGAGCCCCATGGTGAGGGCAATCCAAAACCAGTATTTTATGCCATTGCTCAGTTACTCGATGCAAAGAAAGTTGGAAAAACACAAGCGCATTTAAAGTGTCGCTTTGAACAAGATGGTCGGATTATTGACGGCATTGGCTTTAATTTGGCCGATCGCATCAACTCAATCACCAACCCACAAGTACAAATTGCATTTCAAGTATCAAAAAATGAATTTAATGGCAGAATTACTCCACAACTTGAAATTATCGACATCAAAGAATATGGGCATTAATCAACTCATTAAACTGTGCAAATACATGACCGACGATGATATAACGATCATCAAAAAAGCCCATGAATTTGCAGAAAAATACCACGAATGGCAATCCCGAAAATCCGGGGAGCCCTACATTACGCATTTGGTGAGTGTCGCCATCATATTGGCCAAACTCAATCAGCAAGCCACTACCATTCAAGCCGGTATTTTGCATGACATTCTCGAGGACACCCAATGCACAGAGCAGGAATTGGAAAGCGCCTTTGGAACAACCATTCTTGATTTGGTGAAGGGGGTTACAAAACTTGAACGGATCAACTACCCATCCAACATTGATCAACAAGCCGAAAATTACCGCAGATTATTTATGGCCATGGGCAAAGATATCCGGGTGGTGATCATTAAACTGGCGGATCGATTGCATAACATGCGCACCATTCATTTTATGACCCCTGAAAAACAACGACGAATTGCCAAAGAAACGTTGGATATTTATGCCCCCCTGGCCCATCGATTGGGCATGGGATCCATCAAATGGGAATTGGAAGACTTGTCCTTTGCAACCTTGCATCGGGACGACTTTAACCACATTAAAGCACTGATTTCAGAAAAAAGAGACCAACGCGAAGCCATTATCGATGCCATGTGCATCAGTGTGCGTGAACTGCTCAACGACGCCAATATCAAGGCAACGGTAACAGGGCGACCCAAACATTTTTACAGCATTTATAAAAAACTGTATGAGGAAAAAATCGAATTTAGCCAATTATTTGATTTATATGGCATTCGAATTATATCCAGCAGCATCCCCGATTGTTATCAGGTTTTGGGCCATATCCACTCCAAATACAAACCCGTAGAGGGGCGCCTCAAAGACTACATTGCCTTGCCAAAATCCAATATGTATCAATCATTACATACCACAGTGATTGGCACCAATGGGCATCGCATTGAAATACAGATTCGAACCCAAGACATGCATACCATTTCAGAGTATGGCATTGCAGCGCATTGGTCATACAAGGAAAAAAGCACAACGAATAAAAAAAGCGTTGATTTTTCATGGCTTCGTCAAATTTTAGATGAGGAACGTCAATCCCCCAATCATTTTATTGAAAATCTAAAAATCAATTTATATGACGATGACGTGTTTGTATTCACACCCAAAGGGGACATCATCATTTTACCCAAAGGCGCCACCATTTTGGATGTAGCATTTAAAATTCATACCGATATCGGACTCAAATATAAGTCAGGGATTGTGAACGGCCGAATTGTTCCCATCAATTACATATTGAATAATGGGGATCAAATCGATATTCAAACGCGAAAAAAACCCCAACCGAACTTGGGATGGCTGGACATTGCCAGCACCCGCTTTGCCAAATCAAAAATTAAAACCTACTTCAAAAAACAAGACACGGAACTTCGAATTAAACTGGGCGAAACAAAACTTAAAAAAATACTCATCAAATATGGGTTTATCAAATCAAAACTTGACAATATTTCCCAGTTTTTGGATCGCATCCAACAAAAATCCAATTACAAAAGTCACACCGATATTCTATTGGCCATTACAAACAAAGAAATGAGTGAAAATAATATCCTCAAATCCTGCAAGGATGAAGCCACCCTGGATGACTTTTTAAATCGCAAAAAAACAAAAAAAATTGACCGCCCCTTAATTTCTGTCGATGGGGAATCGGACATTGAAACCCATATTGCCAAATGCTGCCAACCTTTGCCCGGTGACGAGATCATTGGCTTCATCACCCGCGGATATGGGGTGGCCATTCACCACCGTAATTGCCCCATGCTATTAAAAAATAGCAAGGAACATACCCATCGACTCACCTCTGTGCAATGGATCCAACACTCTCAAAATGTATACGCCACCGACATTCAATTATCCGTCATTGACCGCCCCAATTTATTAAAAGACATTTTGGAAGAACTCAGCAAGTTTCACATCAATATTTCCAAGGCATCCACCAAGTTATATAAGAATGGCCAAGCCAAGATTTTTTTAACCTGTGACATTGGCCAATACGACGAGTTTTTACAAATAAAACATCAACTATTAAAATTTGAAGACATCATTGATGTTGGGCGGCATCACTAACCCCATGATCTTCGTCTAGAAGATATATAATGCCCAAATACCATCTGAATCAACATTAGCGACGTTATAACCATCCGTAAATAGTTAAGGGCGTCTTTACCTGTAGCATCACAGGCTTGAGAATCCTTGGCATGATACCCAGCTGGAATTAAATCTGTTCCAGTGTCTGGGGTATAAAGTTGAGCAAGCACGCTAGAGAATACACGTGATACAACATTGTGGCCAGTTGGTAAGCACGGAGGCTCACTTTCCAAATATTCCCCCTTTGGTGGCCTTTCAAAATCATCCACCGACACCATTGATAACACCCAAAATGCAGCGGATAAGCCGTTTTTAACCGCTTCTCTAAGATAAATAGCACGTCGTTCTTGACCTGCCAACGCAACATTGCTCACCGCCTGAACCCCTGAACTAAAAGCTTCACCAATTTGATGAGAACTAATTAGAGAGTTGAGATCAAAATGCCCACCTTGCAAAGCAACCGTTGGAAGAAGTAGAGAATACATTAAAACCGATTGTTGAATTGAATAGATAACAGAAGAATCAAACCGTCCATCATTTGGTTCAGGGAAAAAATCTGCACCCACATGTTTGATACCTAGTCTAATAAATGGCATACCGATTGAAACCGTGGCTAACGGATCAAGAAGTGACACTCCTCTGTCATGCATATACTTCGCAGTCAATGCACTGGTAATCCCAGCGCCGCCCATCCCAAGTATCTGATGAAATAGTTGACCACCGCTTGCTATATCTCGAGCCTTACTCAATGAATGATCAAGTGATCGGTCAAAGGTTAGTGAATGATCAATTAGTTGTATTTGAAAAGGTTGAAGTAAAAAGAGCAACTGATAGATATTTTTAAAGTGTGTTTGATCAATACCGATCGGCACCTTCTTCAAATGGGCCAACAATTGAAGCGTCGAACCTCTCGGATCAAAATTCCCAACGTGACATGAAATATGTGGTTCAGAAAACTCAGCAATACGATCTGTAAAATCGCTATCTAAACACCCCTCATCCCCCATAACCATTAAGGCCAATTGCAAACCAACCATGGTCGAAAGATGTTTTACTGCTTGATCATTTGATAATTCTGATGGTCCATCCAACGCTTTTTTAAGTTCGTCAATTTTATCCTTAAATATTTGCTCAATGGATCTATGTTCACCGTCGCTGTCATGTGTTGTGAAACAATCGATTATCGCCGCATTAAAATCATCAATATTCAAATGTTTTAATACAGAACGGTCTTGTAATAATTGATCAAACGCTTCGAATTTATGTTGTAAACGACAGGCCTTAGCATCAACTCCGCCATCATAATTAAGACCATAAATACATGGGTGATATTGTTTCCCATTATAGGTTACAAAAACATTGCGTAAATTAAAGTCATCCTGATCTTCATTAACACAAACACGAACCCCAATATTAGTGCCCAATGCTTCAATGGTTCTCCCCGGCAAATAATAAAGCGCTTGACCAATAACCTCTTTAAAAAAAGACCGCTCACGATCACTCAACACCACCGAATATTTTGTCGCCATTTGTTCAAATAATGGAATCATGCACTTTTTAACGAAACTGTAAAAAAACTGAACAGATTCTCGGCCTTTATCTTCATCACTTACATCTCGATACACACGATCAGCAGCGTCCACGGTTGTAGACTCTGACAATGCCTTCATTTTTGATTTTAAATCACCTTCATCAAAAGCCATTTCCAAAACTTGCTTGTTAATATTATTCAAAATTTCCTTTAACTCCGATTTACGTAATCCTAACAACGATACGGCCAATGATTGAACCATGGATTGCCGCTTTCCAATTTCTGGGGAAATATCCCTCGTCATACTTACATACCCATCTGGAACCCTTGGATCAGTTCGATAAGCATCCCATAACGCATACCGAATGACTTTAACAAGATCTTTAGTAGAATAATTAAACCCATCTCTCGTTGAAAGAACGTTTGCCAATTGTTTTTCCAAATCTTGAATCCTAAGGTTAACTGTCGATCGATTTAAATCCTTCAAGCTTTCCTTATCCTCAGTCTTATAAAGTTCATAAATTCTTTGCAACGTCCTAAAACCTTTAAGATCTAAAATAGTGCAAAGTTGGAAAGAACCCCCTGGTCTCCATAATTGCTGTGAAAGATGTTGAATATCACCCTTTCTCAATTGAGAAGGTCTGCCTTGACCTGGACTTGTCTGGGATGCAACCACCGCGCCTACTTGCCTTCCACCTAAACTTGTTGTTGCTCCAATCATAAAATAACCCCTTTCACACGTTTATTTTAGTGATTATCGTAATTAAACATAAACAAATTGCACGAAATTATTTTTTGGGTCGGTTTTGAGCTCGAAACTTCCAAGGCGGCAACGGATTTTTTCGCCGCCACAAGCCAATGCGCTCGTCTTTTGCCGTCTGTTCCAATACCAACCACTCTGGATTCTGTGTATATTTCCGATACACCCAAGCCAACCCCAAACGAACCATCTCAGCATTGATATTTTGGCCAAACGCATCAAACACAATCGCGACGGTTCTTCCATAAGGGTCCACATCTTGAGGCACCACTTGAACATCAGCATCCCCAATTCGAACCGCCAAATAACGGCCAGATTTGGCGCCATCACGCTGTCGCATTTCTGGTGCATCAATGCCAAACAAACGAATTTTTTTACGCTCATTATTGCTCAATTGAACATGAATGGTATCCCCGTCCACCACTCGAACAACCGTCGCGTTGAACGTCACTGAAAAACTAACGGTGGAAGCCATGCATATCAACCATAAAATACATCGAATCATGTTAAAAGTATACCAGGACCACCACTGAACGTAACCCCCCCAAAAGAAAACAGGTGTTTAATTCAAAATGAATCTGATAAAATAAGTAAAAAGATAAATAACGAAAGATAGGAAAATAATGAATATTTACGAAGAAGCCATTGAATTTCACAAAAGTAACGGGGGAAAATTAGACATTAACCCCAAATTTAACATCACATCAAAACATGATTTATCCCTGGCCTACACCCCAGGCGTGGCGGGAGTCTGTGAAGCCATTGCAAAGGATCCTTCACTCGCATATGAATTAACCATCAAAAAAAATACCGTCGCCATTGTTACCGATGGGTCAGCCGTACTGGGCCTTGGCAACATTGGGGCCACCGCATCCATCCCAGTCATGGAAGGAAAAGCGCTATTATTTAAAGAGTATGCCGGAATCGATGCTTTTCCAATTTGCATTGAATCTCAAAACACCGCTGAAATTGTAAATATTGTAAAAAACATCACCCCCATGTTTGCGGGGGTTAACTTGGAAGACATTGCCGCCCCACGCTGTTTTGAAGTTGAAACATTATTAAAAGACATTGGCATTCCAGTCTTTCATGATGACCAACATGGCACCGCGATTGTTACCTTAGCCGCCCTTATTAACGCTGCAAAACTCGCAAAAAAAGACATGCGAGAATTAAAAGTGGTCATTAATGGTGCTGGCGCCGCTGGATCCGCCATTACTGACATGCTATTGAGCATGAATTACATTGGGCAAGAAACGGCCTCCGTTCAAGAAATTATTATTTGTGACTCCAAAGGAACACTGCACGAATCACGTCCAGATCTGGCTGAAAATTCATCAAAACTACGATTGGCTCGAAAAACAAATCGAAACAATGTCGCTGGCAATCTTGCGGATGCCATGATTGATGCCGATGTATTTATTGGTGTAAGTGTGGCGAATGCCGTCACTCAAGACATGATTCGAAGCATGAAAAAAGACCCGATTATTTTTGCCATGGCCAACCCCGTTCCAGAAATCATGCCTGAAGATGCAAAAGCCGCCGGCGCATTTATTGTGGGCACAGGACGAAGTGATTTTCCAAATCAAGTGAACAATGTATTGGCATTTCCTGGCATTTTCAGAGGCGCCATTGACGCCAAAGCCACACAATTCACCCACGATATGAAACTAGCGGCCGCCCACGCAATTGCGGAATCCGTCACGAACTTAAGCATCGACCAAATTTTGCCTGCCGTTCTTGATAAAGATGTTCCATACACGGTGGCCGAAAAAGTAAAAGAAATTTATTTGAAACGTAGCTTAGCCTAGTGAAGTTCATTCTTGCCGTTGTTATTGTCCTTCAGTCTTTTTGTATCGCTGAAGAATTATCACCCCATTGGCAACAACGCATTAATGAAATACTAAGCGGCACATTAAACCGATACCATTATGTGGATCAATCCATTGACGACAATTATTCAAAACGCGTATTCCAGTTATTCTTAAATAAACTTGACCCCACTAAAACGTTTTTTACAGAAGAGCAAATCATTGAGTTAACGGCCTATGAATATAAAATAGACAATGATATTCGAAATAACACATTCTATTTTTATAATTTATGCCTCCTCCGTCTAAAAGAGCAAATTGAATTTAGTCGCTCAGTGTATCACACGATTTTAAAACATGACCTTAACCTCAATATGGCCAACCAAATTGAAGCCGATATTGATAAAAAGACATACCCAAAAAACAATGCGGAACTCACCAAAGAATGGAAAGCCAATACCCAATACCAAGTAGCACAAAACTACATCACACTTTACAAAGAAAAATACCCGTCAAAAAATGAATTGGTCATTGAAAAAGACATAGAAATCGAAGCCAAGCTGAAAACAAAAAAAGACATGGACCGGCGGTTTAAACGATTAATTGAGAAAAAAAACAAAGACTATTTTACAGATTATCTCGACTCCATAACCAGGGCTTTTGGCCCACATACGTCCTATTTGCCACCCGAAGAAAAAGAAGACTTTGACATTAATATGTCTGGAAAACTCGAAGGAATTGGTGCGATATTAAGGGAAGATGACGGAGTTATCAAAGTCGTACGAATCATTCCTGGCAGTGCCTCATGGCGACAAGGCGAACTCAAAGCCGAAGACATCATATTAAAGGTATCTCAAGGCAATGACGATGGCATCAGCATTATTGAAACACCCGTTAGAGAAGCGGTAAAGCTGATTCGTGGGCCAAAGGGAAGCACGGTAAAATTAACCGTTAAGAAACCCGACGGCATGATTCAAACCATTCCAATCAAACGCGATGTCGTGATCATTAAATCAGCCTATGCAAAATCTGGATTATTTAAAGTAAAGAATCAACAATTTGGTTACATCAATTTACCATCGTTTTACCGAGATTTTGAAAATAATAATGGCAGAAACGCAGCCGATGATATTAAACAAGCCTTGCTTGAATTTAATGCATTGGGCTCAGATGGCATGATTCTTGATCTTCGAAACAATGGTGGCGGATCACTAAAAGATGCGGTGGATATTTCTGGATTTTTTATCCCCAGTGGCCCGGTGGTTCAAGTATCCGATAGCTACAACAAAAAAAACACCTATCGTGACAATGATAATACCACCATTTACAACAAACCGTTGGTGGTATTGGTCAATTCCTTTTCGGCATCCGCCTCTGAAATTGTTTCTGCCGCTCTCCAAGATTACAATCGTGCGATTATTCTTGGAAATGGCCATACCTTTGGTAAAGGAACCGTACAAAAAGTGGTGAATTTGGACAATATCATTTTTCGAAAAAACAACCCTTTGGGGTTTATTAAAATAACCATCCAAGAATATTTTCGAATCAATGGCTCATCCACACAGTTTCAAGGGGTCGTTCCTGATATCATCTACCCCAGCCCTTACGATTACATGGATGTAGGGGAAAAAGAATTAAAATTTGCCTTTAAAGGGACATCAACCACCCCTGCCGACTACCAAAAATGGAATGAACCCAAAAATAAAAGCATGGTCATTAAAAATTCCTATGAACGATTAAAAAATAATCCCGCCGTAGCCACCATTAGCGATTACAATGCCTTCATGAAACGTCAACGGGATCACTCCAATAAATCCATCCGAATTCATGATATGTGGGACAATATGCAAGAAATCAAACAAAAAAATGAATCCTTGGAAAAATTAACCGTTAACAAAATTTTCAATACCTATGCCTCAATTGAACCAACCATTGACTCATTAACGGATGACAAAGAAGATTTTGATAAATGGGTTAAAACATTTGATAATGACTATTTACTCAATGAAGCGTTGGAGGTTTTGTCAGAACTTCATCAATCTGTTGCTAAAAATGAGTGATATTATCACCCAACGCCATTGCAAACGTGCATTTCTAAATACACCCATCAAAAACCAAACATTAGAAACCATCCTTGAAGCCGCCGGCCATGCCGCATCTTCCAAAAACACACAACCGTGGCAAGTGGCCATTTGCACCAATAAAACAAAAAATAAACTGATTGATCGTATGTGCAAAAAATTCGATCAAAATGAATTTGAACAACCAGACTATCACTATTCCCTGGACCCATTGCCGAATGAATTTAAAGAACGCGCACGGGCCTGTGGCTATGCACTGTACAAACTCAAAGGCATTGATCGAAACGACAACACCGCACGAGTGGCACATTTTAGAGAAAACTACACCTTCTTTGGCGCACCGGTTGCCATGATTTTCCACTTACCCATGGGGTCTCAACGGGGAAACTTTTTGGATATGGGACTATTCATGCAAAATGTCATGCTTGGACTGGTGGCTCATGGATTGGGGTCATGCCCTCAATTTAGCATTTGTTCCTACAGCGACACCATTCGGGAAACATTAAATTTAAAAAATCGAATGATCGTTTGTGGGATGGCCGTTGGCGTTCCGGATGAATCTGCAGCCGTGAATGCCTTTATCCCCAGCCGACAAAAGGTTCATGAATTTAGCACATGGCACACGTAACCCGCAATGCATAAAGTTTAAATCATTAATTGAGGATTCACCCATTCATCAAACTGAGCATCTGTTAATAATTCCAAAGCAAGGGCCGCTTCTTTTAACGTCGATCCATCAGAATGTGCTTTTTTAGCAATTTTAGCCGCATTATCGTAACCAATATGCGTATTCAATGCCGTAACCAACATGAGTGAGTTTTGCAAATTCTTTTCAATCGCGGCTGGATTGGGTTCAATACCAATGGCACATTGATCATTGAAACTACGCATACCATCCGAAAGCAATCGAATGGATTGCAACAAATTGTAAATCAATACAGGATTGTAGACATTTAACTGAAAATTACCCGACGCCCCTGCAAAGCCAATCGCCGCATCGTTTCCCATCACTTGAACAGCAATCATGGTTAACGCTTCCGATTGCGTTGGATTAACTTTTCCAGGCATAATGCTCGACCCCGGCTCATTGGCTGGAATGATAAGTTCACCAATGCCACAGCGAGGTCCAGAAGCAGACCATCGCACATCATTGGCTATCTTAAAACAAGCCGCAGCCAATGTTTTTAATGCACCACTGGCTGAAACAATGGCATCATGCGCAGACAATGCTTCAAATTTATTGGGGGCGGTAACAAAAGGGTGTCCCGTTAATGACGCAATTTCCTGGGCCACATCCTGATCATAATTGTCTGGCGTATTTAAACCAGTACCAACGGCAGTTCCACCCAATGCAAGTTCATATAAACCACTTAAGGATTGTTCAATTCGCTCTATGGCATTACTTAATTGCACAACATACCCACTAAATTCCTGACCAAGGGTTAAGGGTGTGGCATCCATCAAATGGGTTCGACCAATTTTTACAACATCGTTAAACGCTTGTTGCTTTTTCTTAAATGTATCCCTCAATAAAGCAATTGAAGGAAGTAATCGATCTTTAATTTCAATGGCCGCAGCAATATGCATGGCTGTTGGAAATGTATCATTGGATGACTGAGACTTATTCACATCATCGTTTGGATGAATGGGATCTTTGGAACCAATCACACCACCCGCAATCTCGATTGCACGATTCGAAATTACTTCATTCACATTCATGTTACTTTGCGTGCCACTACCGGTTTGCCAAACACTCAATGGAAAATGAGCATCCAATTGACCAGAAATGACTTCGTCAGCCGCCTGGCAAATCAAATCTTTCTTTCTTTCATCCAGCTTACCCGCCCGTGCATTTACAATGGCCGCCGCCTTTTTTAACGTACCAAATGCCTGTATCAATTCTCGTGGAAATGTTTCCAAACCAATATCAAAGTTCTTTAAGGAACGGGCCGATTGAGCCCCATAATACGCCGATGAAGGAACTTGAATTTCCCCCATGGTATCCGATTCGGTACGGAATGATTCTTGGTGAGTGGTCGATGACATAATGAGCCTCCAAAAAGTAATAAGTTTTATTTTAAACCAGAAAGTTGTCCCTGCCTACCTTCTGATTCTGAAGGGTTTATATTCAAAATACAAAAGATGATGAGAAATTAAAAACCATTAACAATTTTCAATGGGTTTAATAAAACTTTAATATTTGATTTATATTAAAAAAACACAAGCCCCATAATATAAAGTCATGGGATCAAGCATATCAACCATTATATTGGGATCAAGTGAGCAGGGAGCCTTATCATACAAGCAATACATTGATGTTGCCATGAAAGGAAACATGTATGAAAAGAAAGCTTTGGGCATTGTTGATGAAAAAAAGAGAATTCACGACGAAACCATTCAACATGGAAAAGTTAAACAACAAGAAAAACTTGAAGTTTTAAATCAACCCCTATACGATACCAAACCCGTGACCAGAGAAAAATTAGATGATATTCGAAATGCATTCAGAAATGCATTAAAAGATCAAATGACCAATAACATCCAACTCGTGGCAGCCAAAAACTCAACCGCCGAAAACATGAGCTACATTCCCCTCATTTCAGCATCCAGCCATACAACAGCCAATCAAAGTGTCAAAAAACCCATCGACAAAAAACGAAAAAAAACAGACGACAACAAAGAAAACGAATACTTTATTGATGAAAATAAAGAAACGGATCTTTTAATCTATTGGGAATTTCAAAAAGATAATACCTAATTATCGTTAACCGCTTGAAACAATAATTCATACGTATCAATATACGTTTTGGCTGATTTCGCAATGCCTTCCCCAAATGGAACAATGGTGGCCGATGTCTTCATTCCTGGCGGCTCGTTTTCCCCTTCGTGATACCCTTGAATCACTTGATAATCCGTTGTTATAATTTCAACTTTTTCTGGCTCACGTTGATAAAAAACACTGCCCTCAATGGTCCACAACCCCGTGGGTGATTTAAATGACATGATTTTCAACTTTCCAACCTCAACATCATCTTCAAATATGCGACCATATAAATCGACTTCCGGGTCATCTGTTGTAACATAAATACGCCCATTCTCACCCATAACTGGCAAATGATGAACCATGGATCGCAATAAACCATCCGGATCCCGATAAAATCGACCGTCAAACGTATACAACTCAACCCCATACTGAGGCTCCAAGCAAAACAGATTAAGTTTTCCACTCACATAAAAATCCAACCCCCGATGTGTTAATATTGGGCGTTCTCGAGACCAATCAATATATTGAATGGGAATAATATCCTCATCATTATGCAAATAATTAACAAATTTAAACCGTTTAAACCCAGGCGTATTTAAATGCAAAACCGCCAATAAATGAGCCTTAAAATTAAGCATATGCCCACGCATCCCCTCCTGAATCAATCGATAATCACGCTGCATGGTTTCTTTGTGTTGAGACCATTCCATGTAAGGTCGCCTTGCGTGCTTAATCGGATAACTCGCTCCGGGATCAGCAAAGCCTAAAAATGGCATTACTGCAATGAAAACCGCACAACAAATGACAAATCGACAGGTCAAATAAGTCCTTTTTCAGTTAAGTAACGCTCTGCATCCAGCGCGGCCATACAACCAGATCCAGCAGAAGTAATGGCCTGGCGATACACATGATCTTGCACATCCCCAGAAGCAAATACCCCCTCAACACTGGTATGCATGGATGTTCCCTTGGTAATAACATAACCGGAATCATCCGTGGTTAATTGACCGTTTAAAAAACCGGTATTGGGCTCATGCCCAATCGCATAAAACAACCCATTGGCGTCAATCACCGATGATTCCAACGTTAGATTATTTTTTATTTTTATTTGCGTCATCAATTGATCCCCAATCACTTCTTCAGCCTCCGTATTCCATTTAATATCAATCTTATCGTTATTAAATGCTCGCTCCTGCATCACTTTGGAGGCTCTTAAATGATCTTTTCGAACAAGCAAGGTCACCTTTGATGCAAACTTAGTTAAAAAACTAGCTTCTTCGACTGCAGAATCACCACCACCTATCACCACCAATGGCTTGTCCCTAAATATTGGCAATGCACCATCACAAACAGCACACGCAGAAATACCTTTTTGCCAATAGACATCTTCGCCCTTCAAATGAAGTCTCTTGGCCGTTGCACCCGTGGCAATAATCACCACATGAGCAAAAATATCACCAAATCCACCCGACACTTTAAATGGCCGCTGTGAAAAATCAACAGCATCCACCGTTTTAGTATAAATCGTTGCCCCACAATGAATCGATTGTTCCCGCATTGCAAACATCAACTCTGGCCCCATAATGCCTTTTGGAAACCCGGGAAAATTCTCAACATCCGTGGTTGTGGTTAACTGCCCACCTGCGGCAACTCCTGCGGCATACTCCCCCTCAAACATAATCGGATTTAATCGAGCACGCGCGGCATAAATGGCCGCCGTATGCCCAGCTGGACCCGATCCAATAATAATGACCTGTTTAGTTTGATTGATTTCATTTTCTAACGACATTGGTAACTCCCTTATCACATATTAAAAAAGTCACTCACCAAGCTTTCTTCTTCTTCCTTTTGCTTGGCTTGAAACTTTACCTTTTCAATTAATTCAATAGTATCAAATTCTGTTGGTTCAGTACCAATCCAATACTTTTCTATGGTAACCTTGGCATCTTCTGGGGTATCTGCGGATGCCAATAGCTTTGTATCCCAATTAACCCGCCGCTTCACCATTCCATTCGGGTATTTAAAATCTTGAGCAGACACACCCGCCAAAGCCTTTTTCATAAATTCTTTCCACATTTGAGCTGGAACCCAACCACCGGTTACTTTATTCATTGGATCATTATCATCATTTCCAACCCATGTTGCACACACGAGTTGCGGAACAAATCCAAAAAACCAAGCATCTTTATAATCCGAGGTGGTTCCCGTCTTTCCCGCAATGGGACGGGGCAATTTAGCTCCACGACCGGTTCCATAATCCACAATCCCCCGCATGGTATCAACCAAAGTGGCAACAAGATTTTCATCCAATACTTGTTCATCTTTAAATCGATGCTTAAACAGTGGCACCCCATTTCGATCTTCAATACGAAGAATCGAAACCGGGTGAACCTTTTTACCATAATTTGCAAATACCATGTACGACTGCATGAGTTCCATCATGCTCACTTCATTCGCCCCCAAGGGCAAAGATAAAACGGGATTCATTGGTGAAGTTATGCCCGATTTTTTAGCAAATGATACGACTGTTTTTGGATTAACCAAATCATTAAGTTTAACCGCAATAACATTGACTGATTTTTCAAATGCCCGTCGAATGGGTAAGTTCCCTGAATACTTTAACGTATAGTTTTTTGGCGAATATGGCCCCTCAATGGTATTGAATGTTACTGGCGTATCCGAAACAATGGTCCCTGGTGAAAACCCTTTATCAAATGCCGCCAAATAAACAAACGGCTTAAATGCAGACCCAGGTTGTCGCTGAGCCTGAACAGTTCGATTAAATTGAGACTCAGAAAAATCAACCCCACCTTGCATGGCAATCACATACCCATTGCGTGGATCAACCGCTAAAAGAGAGGCTTCTTTATAATTTAAACTAGGGTAGCGCTCACCCTTTAACACAAAAACTTGATTTCCATAGTCTCTAAATTTCTTAACCACCGTTTCCGCATGTTTCTGCAACTCATAATTAAGCGTTGTATACACCTTCATTCCTGAGGTATACAAGGCCTCTTCACCATACATATCCACCAGTTGATCAACCACATAACTGGTAAAAAATCCGGCCTTATACCGATGACGCTTACGACTCGCCAATGCTATATTTTCATTGTAAGCATCTTCCACCTGCTCGGCCGTAATCAGCTTTAACTGTTGCATCCGCTTTAAAACAACCCGTTGGCGCTTTTTAAACCGATTAAAATAACGAAATGGACTAAATAACTCCGGACCTTTTAACATACCAACCAAACCGGCCGCTTCAGCCAACGTTAAATCACTGGATTTTTTGCCATAGTACATCTGAGACGCTGACTCAATTCCATACGCATTATGCCCCCAATACACTTGATTCAAATAAAGTTCCAAAATTTCCGTCTTGGTATACTTTCTTTCAATTTCAATCGCCATTAACACTTCTTTGATCTTACGCTCAATTTTTTTATGCTTTTCAAGAAACAAATTTCTAGCCAACTGCTGAGTTAATGTTGAGCCACCCTCAACAAACGCCATGGCAATAATATCTCGGTACAATGCCCGTAAAATTCCTTTGATATTAATTCCATTGTGTTTGTAAAAATCAGTATCTTCCATTGCAATAACTGTTTTTTGCAACGTTTTTGAAATATTATCAATTGGGATTCGTATTCGATTTTCTTCTTGATGAAGTTCCGCCAAAATAATCCCATCGGCAGAATATATTTTAGTGGTTTCCGCAGGGATATAGGTGCTAATGGACTCAATATCTGGGAGTTTTCTTGAATAAAACATGGACACCAATACCACAATTAATACACCAATTCCGCCCATAATTGCTGAAAATTTAAATAACTTCAAACCAATTCGTTTAAAAAAATCGAACCGATTTGAGGACCGACCAAATCTTGCAGACGAAGATGATCGAGATAGTTTACCAATGGCTCGTTTGGATCTAAAAATCACGTGAAACTCCTCTTATACAGTTAGGTAATAGTTTAAATCAAAATGATCAATTATTCCACTTGATATTCGACGCAAATGAAAAGACACCATATAATAAAATCATGTCAGCAATTAATCATGATTTATATGAAGATATTATTACCGATTCAGACAATATTGACTCATTATTTAATGGCCCCAAAAAAACCATTAAATGGGGTGCAGATCCATCAGCCCCTGATCTACACCTTGGGCATTATGTCATTTTAAATCAACTGGCCCAATTTCAAAAAATGGGACATGAGATCATTTTTTTGATTGGAGATTTCACGGCTCGCATTGGGGATCCCACGGGAAAATCAGCCACACGAAAACCACTCTCTGAAGCCGATGTAAAAACAAACGCTGACACCTACCTAAACCAAGTATTTAAGGTATTGGATGAAACAAAGACAACGGTTGTATACAATTCAACATGGCTGAATCAACTCAGTCCATCAGAAATGGTATCATTGTGCGCCAAATACACGGTTGCAAGAATGCTTGAACGAGATGACTTTTCAAAACGATTTAAAGGCAACATTCCCATTAGCATTCATGAATTTTTATACCCGTTATTGCAAGGCTATGATTCTGTGCATTTAAAAAATGACATTGAAATTGGCGGAACCGATCAAAAGTTTAATCTTTTGGTGGGAAGACATTTGCAAAAGGAATCCGGACAACCACCACAAACCGTTCTAACACTGCCCATTTTAGAAGGGTTGGATGGGGTTCAAAAAATGAGCAAATCACTCAACAATCACATTGCCATACTGGATACACCGAATGACATGTTTGGCAAATGCATGTCCATTCCAGATGAACTTATTATTCGATACATCACATTATTAACCAACCCCATTGAAAATGAATTGAAAACCATCGAAAAAAAATTGCAAGATGGTGAAAATCCTAGAAACATTAAACTTGATTTGGCGACCACGATTGTTGAAAAATTTCACTCCCCTAATGACGCTCAAAAAGCAAGAGAAAACTTTATCAATGTATTTTCAAAAAAAGCCATTCCCAATGACATTCCAGAAATTCAAATTACAGATAACCACCCACTAAACTTAATTAATTTTATTTGTGATCAACAATTGGCCCCCTCAAAAAAAGAAGCCCGTCGACTTTTAGAACAAGGAGCGGTGTCCATTAACGAGGAAAGAATATCCAACCCAAGCCATGAATTTCTTCCAGAAAACAATACCATTATCAAAGTCGGAAAGCGAAAATTTGTAAAAATTATTTCATAGCATCCAAGTAATCTTGGCAATCATCCACTCGATACGAGGCATCTTGAAGAGCTAAAAATATTTGCTTGGCCATTGAATAATTATTTAACGCCATCATATACACCGTCCCCAACACAAACATCGCATGACAGTTGCTTGGATCCTGCATGACAATCTGATGAGCAAACGGAAATGCAGCTCGATACTCTTTCAAATTAAAAAATTGGTTCATATAATTCTCAGCCGCAGCTAATGTTAATGAGTTTCCCAACTTATGCTCATTAAAAAACTCATACACCGTCGATTTCATGGATTGAACCGGCGTTCCCCACGTCCAAAAATAGGCATCTGCATGAAACCCATCATCCACAAAATAACGACGTTTTAGAAATGAGTACTTAACATCAAAAAATGCATGAATTGTAAAATTTAACGATAGTTGATCCCAGCCAAATTCAAACGCACGCTCACCAACCACCTCCCATTGAGATACAAACCACTCCCATTGATATACAAATGGGTACGCTTTCCTTGAAATAAATACCGTACTTGAACTGTATTTCCGAACTGGATCATCATGCAAATTCTTAACCACAGCAACATCAATGCCATCTATCAACAACTGATCAATCCAATGTGTGAAGGGTTGTCGACATATCGTATCCACATCCAATAAAAGTACCCAATCTGGGTCCAATCGATCGACCACATCTGACAAAACAAACACCTTACGATTGGTCATGCAATCACGAAGAGAAAATTGATCCATTGGCAACCCATAGGTATTAATCATATCCAATTCAACCGTGCAATTCGGATACAACAATTGGCACTGAGCCGCCATATCATTGGTTCCATTATATATGGACACAAACAATGGAATGCCTATTCCCTGTGCAGTTAATGACTCCAATAATAATTTCAGCCAATTAAAATATGCGTCATTGCATTGCAAAACAATCATAGCCCCATCGTACCATGAACCATAAATAATCATGAATGTCCCACAAAAACACGGCATGTGAAGACACCTCAACATTTTTTCATAATCAAATAGTACTAATTATTATATTGATGGGGTTATTTGTTAGTTGCACAAACCAAGACACATCCCCAGAGTTAAGCACATCTGAATTTAAAATCTTAACTTCGGTTAAAGAAATTCAAAAAGGAAGTAAAAACTAATGGGCGTTAGAATTGCCATATTGGCAATGATCAGCCTGCCAATAATATCAGTGGCCAGTCACGCTGGCATGAATTGTGATACTGATTCTGGATACACATTTACTTATGGTGACTTGAGCTACAAGGAAACCAATGTGCAAAAATCAGGAATCACATTAACATTAAGCGATGGATCAACCGTTTCAGACGGAGTTGAAAGCGCACTTTGCAGTCAAGTAGACAATACTGTCCAAGGATTCATCCAAACAAGTAACGGTGACAGTAATCAATACTTTAGGTACAAAATCAACAACGTTGTTGACATCAAAGAAATGGATGTAACCATTGATCCGTCGGCAACGTATGATAATGGGAAATATGAATTCGTTTCAAATGCATTTGAATACAATGAACTCAACTCAAATAATGAGATTATCTATACCGTAAAAGCAAAATTGTCTGTATTAAACCCTCTCGTTGGAACAAAAGGGCGATTCAATCTTGAAAATATAGAAATGAGCATACCCGAAAGCACTGATAAACTCACTGGCCATATGGAGGGCAGTGATATTCCGGCATTTGATGGAAGTACCAATGCTGAATTCAAATCCCATGCAATCACGGGCACACTTAAAAATGCAGCTGGAACAGAAGTTGCAACTATTAAATATTGCAGATCCAGTGAACTCGTTGCATTTCAACTAAAAGTTAAATATACAGACTCAAATGCAGTCGAGTACTTTCCAGGCGATTGGATAAAAAACGGAGAAAAAGTAGCATCTGAACCAACGTGCGAATAATCGCACGCAATCATTGACCATACATGTTTACCCATACCTTTATCTACCTTAAAGACATGGGTAAACAACATCGCCCATCCATTTATTATGAATGCAAGTGAAGAGATTCAATATATTCACTAATAAAAAACCCTTAATTTAACGTTCATCAAAAAACGAATGGTGTAACAGCTGTTTTTTAAAATTTTTAAAACAGGAGAAAAATAAAGCGCAATAAATTGAAATAAACAATTTCAATTGAGGCTAAGTCATGCTATACTAATCAAAAGAAAATTGCAAAATTGTCTTTTAGAGATTATGTTGCATGAATTTCTAATTTATAAATATAAGCGAGTGATAATATGAGTCAAAATTATGGTGCAGATCATATAAAAGTATTGGAAGGGCTAGAAGCCGTTCGAAAGCGTCCTGGCATGTACATTGGGACCACAGGAATTAATGGTCTTAACCATTTAATTTATGAAGTGGTTGATAATAGTGTGGATGAAGCCATGGCCGGATATTGCACGGACATCGATATTATTGTTGACAAAGATAATATCATTACGGTTAAAGACAACGGTCGAGGAATTCCAATTGACACTCACAAAGAAAAAAACATGCCCGCCGTTGAAGTTGTTTTAACAACGTTGCATGCCGGTGGTAAATTCGAAGGTGAAGGGTACAAAGTATCCGGTGGACTTCATGGCGTTGGGGTATCTGTAGTAAATGCATTGGCTGAATGGTTAGAAGTGTCCGTAAACCGAGATGGCAAAAACTACACACAAAAATATTTTAGAGGAATTCCAAAAGAAACCATTGGAACATTTAGCGATGCGCCAGACGCCGCCACTGGCACAACCATTAAATTTAAACCAGACGCTAAAATTTTTGACACTGTTGAATTTGGCGTGGATACCATCGCACACCGATTAAAAGAATTGGCCTACTTAAATCGGGGATTAACCATTAATTTCTACAACTTCAGAGATTTTGAAACTGAAGATGAGGCCAAGCAAACCTATGGTTTTGAAGGTGGTATAGCATCGTATGTCGAAGATTTAAATCAAAATAAAGAAGCGTTATTTACGCCCCCCATCTACTTAAAAAAATCCCGAGAACTCTATGAAGTAGAAGTGGCGGTTCAATATGTATCAGACCATTATGACGAACAAATTGCATCATTCGCAAATAACATTCGAACCAGAGAAGGCGGAACTCATTTATCTGGGTTTCGAACGGCGCTAACTCGAGTCATCAATTCATTTGCAAAAAAATACGACCTCATTAAAAAAGACAAGTCAAGCGCACTGACGGGTCAAGACCTTCGAGAAGGCCTCACCGCTGTTATTAGTGTAAAATTACAAAATCCTCAATTTGAAGGACAAACCAAAACCAAGCTTGGTAATTCTGAAATCAAAGGGGTTGTTGATTCATTATTGGATGAAGGATTAACCGACTATATCGAAACAAACCCAAAAGTAGCCAAACTTATTATTACAAAGGCATTGCAAGCACAACGGGTTCGAGAAGCCGCTCGAAAAGCACAAGATTTAGCGCGACGAAAATCAAGCTTAGAAAGCACTACATTGCCAGGAAAACTGGCCGATTGCACCGAAAAAGACCCATCGAAATGTGAAATTTTTCTTGTTGAGGGAGACTCCGCTGGCGGGTCCGCAAAACAAGGAAGGGACCGTAACTTTCAAGCCATTCTGCCACTCCGAGGTAAAGTTCTTAACGTTGAAAAATCACGCCTTGATAAAATTCTTGCCAATGAAGAAATCCGATCATTGATCACGGCGGTTGGCCCTGAAGCACTCAAAAGTTTATCCACTGAAAAACAAAACACTGACGAAGAAGAAGAAGAAATGACAACCGAAATAGTATTAAGAAAGTTACGCTACCATAAAATTGTCATCATGACAGATGCCGATGTTG
>DBHX01000026.1:513-23845 GCA_002296285.1 bacterium UBP8_UBA817 | reverse complement strand
GTTATTATGCCCAGTGAACAATCCATTGTTAGTTCAAAAATTGGGTGGCGTGTCAAAAACATCATCCAGCGGTGATACATAATCAGCTGGAAAAAAAGTTGATTTAAATTCATTAACTCCCCAAGAAAAAGCGGCACTTCGTGATTTTTCTATTGGCCTCAGGAATGACTATTTTCTAACTGAGACAGGGCCTGCCGTATACCAAGATCCGGCGGGGAGTGCCATTGGAAAACAAGGCAACAATATAACCGGGGCTGGGTTATCGGGTAATATTTATGAAAAACTTGATCTAAGTCGAGATGGGGTAAGTATTCCTAATATTCAACCAACCCAGTCGGCATTCAATTTACAAACGTTTAAAAATAATAGTCAAGACGTGCATGTATTGCATACGCATAGTCCGCAATTTAATAGCGATACAACGTTGGCGAAAGGCATGGAACAACTGACCGAATCCTATCAATCGGCATTGCAAGCATACTTTAAAAAGTTCCTTGATACTGGCCATCGACCACCATTGCACCTGTGTTGCATCAGCGCCAGCATTTATGGCGGCGCCTTGGTCAATACAAGCTATGGAACATCAGGACATATTGAGCCAAGCGTAAGCATTGCCTGCGTGGCCAAAGCCATTGCCAAATTTAAATCGAACAATCCGTCGCTCAAATTGCCGACCATTGATTTATTTTTTTTGGAATCTCAGGCAGACTCATTTAAAACAGAAGTTCAAAAAGACACAGCCACAGTTGAACGTATTAATTGCGAGGCAGTTTAAGGAACATTCTAATATTGACCCCCCGATTACTTATTTTGGTTGCCATACACTTCAGGACTATTTAGCGTATTGCAAAAAATTAAAGACAGGTAGGCGACTTTCTGTATGGGAGACGTTGGAAGAAAGCATTGAGGCTCACGTGAGCAGTGCTAACTACACCAACCCACAATACTTTTCAAAAATGATCATGGCCTTAAACTTGGCCATCGCAAAAGAAAGTCAAGAGAATGAGGCGCCTGTAGGTTTTGACCCAGGTAGGGATAAAAAATATGAATCGTCTGACTGGGAAGGGTTGATACCTGACCCTCAAAAACCAGACACGGGGTTTGGTGATCCAGAAGTACAGACCATTGGCAATGTGTCAGTATCCATTTGTGAAGTGAATCGGCTCAACCGCAATCGAGCCTAAGAAAATCAATACCATGTGGGGCCTTTAGATATTGATCCCAAAGCGGCGCCAAGTGAATTAAAAGCCATCTTGGCAGCATGTGAAGCTAAAGCTTCGGAGCAAAACGTGGGTATTTCCGGATCCACCGCCACATTAACCCACATATCAACAACGGGGATGATTACCGCGGCATCGGTGGGGGATGCCCCAGCGTTATTTTTAGCTAAAGATAAAATAACAGCTGACGTAACCATGGTGCCACTGACCCGTGATCATGAACCCAATCATTTTTTTGAACAATCACGAATTTATAACAATAAAGGGGAAGTCTCAAGCGGTCGTGTTTACCCTTCAAAACTAAATCTAACACGCGCCATTGGTGATTTTTGGCTAAAACAGCCCCCAGTGAAATGGTCATCAGTAATGAACCCGATGTGGTTCAGTTTGATGCCAGTTTGTATTTGAACGATGAGTATGATGTGTGTAAGTTAACCGCTTTCGATGGCATTTTGGACCATGGTGTAGCCACCCGCCAAAACTATGCCACCTTATTTGGTTCAAAAAAAGATGGCGAGGCCCGTAATTTTGCGTAACGGTGTGTGAGTTATGCCTTGAATTGTGGGAGTCGTGATAACATCACCGCAACCGCCGCAGAATTTTCAAGTCTACCATCCCAAGGCGTCCTATTGGGTGTGTTTGATGGGCATGGCGGCATGGAAACCTCAAAAATTTGTAAGGAGACAGTGGCGGTTCGATGCGCTGGGAGCTAACATCTCAACCCGGCAATAATGTCAGTGCCAGATTAAACGCAATACTTTTTAAGTTTTGATCGATAACCATATTAGGTAAAAAAATGTTTAAAATCCACGCGATTGGGAATAATCAAGTATCCATGAAAATGTTTAGTGTCTGTTTGTTATTGTGCATGGGGGTCATGTGTCACGCTCAAGGTTTTGAGCAATCCACCCTGGATGAGTACCTCTATGGCCCTTACTTCAATGACCTGGCCATCGAACCTTTGGATGAATCAGCCATTGGCACATTTTTTAACAAAAAAACATGCAATGAGGCTCGGCTAACTCAATTGCACCAGGCCTTTTTTGAACCCGGTGCATGGCGAAATGTCACCAGCAACAAGGACATTCATAACGTGGTGGTCTGTGCCTGGGGTGGGCAAAAAAACGCCACCCATTTGATGGAAAAATTGGTGTATGCGCAACAATTAAAAGAACAGGTGGTGACCGAAAATCGGCAATTGCGCTCAGTAATCTATCACTCCAATTACATTCGAAAAGTGGCCAAAACCTACCCTAAAATTTTACGGGCCATCCCCGATTCTCACCCCATGTATTTGAATTTGGCACTCGATATTGTGCGCCAAACACCCAGCGCATTTAACGATGTGACCTTGCGATTTAAACGCCACCCAAAAATGACCGAGCTCATGTTTCGCATCAAACCCACCTATGATGACATGTACAAGCATCTGGCCATTCAATACTCAGTCAGTGATCAAGAACGCAAGGAATACATCATGCACAATGGGCTCTTGTACTTGGAATTGCCCATCGAAGTTCGCGATAATCCCTACCTGGCCTATCATGCCTATGTCCAAAATGATTTTGTCTACCCATTCATCCCAAAGCGTATCGTGGATGTGTTTAACGCTGATGGCACCATTATGGTGCCCCGATACATGACCAAAGTCACTTTGGTGAGGCAAAAGCTGGCCAATGGATGGCGCGCCGCACTGGCTCCCTTAAAAGACCTGATTCCTTCCGATGACGCATTGGATGATGTGGTGGTCAATATTGACGAAGAAACCGCCACCCAAAATGCCACGGATGAACCAAGTGAGGATGCGATTACCTTTGATAATATTGAGTTTAAAAATGAGCGCACTGTGGTCACCGATATTCGTTTGATTAATAAAATTGAAAATAAGAAAGATCGGCGATTACTAAACTTGTGGCGCATTGCCCGGTTTGGGGATGATGGCCAAGTTTTTGTCGCCATGTTTCGGCCCGATGGGAAAGATAACCTGGGCACCATTGTGATTAAACAGAAGGAGCGAATCATGTTTTCGGACTATGCGGCGGTATTTAGCATGGATGGTGAAAGTATTTGGCGAATCGATGATGATGGCACATTTTCAGCCAAATCATTTATTTTGGATCGTGTGGTCAAGAGTTCTGAAGGGTATCTGAACTTTTCGTTTCGTTGGAAAGGGAAGTACACCACCAATGAATTCAATCTCGTGGATCAAAGTGGCATGCTCATCAAAGAATTTATCAATTACTACTTTGAATAATTTAACCAAATATGGCTTGGCGCATGGCGTCGTTGCAGCCCAAAGCAATCAAGAATGAGACAATCAACCCAATGGTTGCCATGGCCGAATCTTTGGCCGACATGCGAATGGCTTGAAAAATGGTTTGATTGGACGTCTGACGAATGCTCATGGCAATTTCTCGACCGGCCAATAACCCTAAAAACACCCAGGTCGTGCTCATGGGTATTTGGGAATGAATTTTAAAGTAAAACAAGATAATGGCATAAATAAAATCAACAATGGTCGCGGATCGGACATCCGAAACCCGGGACTTTTCTTCAACCACCTGTTGAATTTTGGCGCCACCTTTAAATAACATGTACCCCAATCCCAACGTGATTGGAATAATGAAACCAAAAAACTCAAAACCACTCAGCGATCGGGGCAAATACACCGCAATATTGGCCGCATCTTGCATGAGCCAAACGGACCACAGGAGCCCCGTGGTCAGCCATTGAGCCACCGACCACATTGGGTGGGCTTTTCCAGTCGCATATTTTTCAATGAGTTTAGACACCAAGAGCCAGGTAACCATGGCAATCCCAAAGGCTAAAAAATAGCCAGTGAGACTTTTCATGAGCACTTTGGCCACACTTTTAGCACTGGTAGAAAATGCAGTCAAAATTAAGAATGTGGTGGATACGGGCATCTTCAAGCGCGTTAGAATTAGTAGGAAAATAGGCGCCGCCACTTGCAAGAATGAAAACGTCATCGGTGTTTCACTAAATCCTTTGGAGGACAATCGCCCATAGGAGACATCCCCGGAATACTGCATCCAGGAATAGGTCATGGTTGCAATAAAAATACCACCAATAAAGAGCCATAACAGCCACCAGGGGCGTTGACGATTGGAGGCAATAAATGTCCCAATGGTTTGAATCGAGTCATTGGCCACGGCCGCATACCCCGCCACAAGAAATCCAACCCATCGAGCAATCGTTGGCATGGGGTAGGTGATAAACGCAATCAATAGTAAAAAGAGGACAACGCCCACAAACTGACGCTCATTTTGAATAAAATTAAAGAAAGCCGATGGCTTTTTTATTTTTTTTTCGAATGGTTGTGAAGCACTTGCATTGGACACCATATACGCCAATAGTAGCGAAGGTTTTGGAAAATTAAAAGGCCTTTTCTTTAAAAGATTTTAATCGTAATATATGCGTAACAAAGGCTTAATCAAATCTTAACAAAAGGTGCCTATAATGAGTTCAATGAAAAAAAATACGGTTCTAATAGTTGAAGATGAAGAAGACATTGCATCCATTTTGCAGATTAACTTAGAGGCCGATGGGTATGATGTGATAACACTTAACTCTGGCGGGCCAGTTATGTCGGTCGTTTTAGAACAACAGCCCTCGATTATTTTATTGGACGTGATGATTCCTGAAAAAGATGGGTTTGAGGTATGCAAGGAATTGAAAGCCAATCCCCAAACAAAGCATGTGCCGATCATTTTTTTAACGGCCAAAACGTTGGAGCATAACGTGATCTCTGGATTGGAAATTGGGGCCGATGATTACATCACAAAACCCTTCAGTGTGTCGGTCGTTATTTCTCGAATCAAAGCCGTGCTAAGACGGTCAACACCTGTCGCCGATGACACCGTCGATGCATCACGACTATCGGTGGGTGGCATCACCATTGACTGCATAAAAATGACGGTAAAAACAAGCCATGGAAAAATCCCCGTCAATACCACTGAATTTCACTTATTAAAATATTTAATGGAAAAACCAGGCTGGGTATTTAAGCGAACGCAACTGATGGAAGCCTGCAAGGGGGAAGATAATTTTGTTACTGATCGTTCGATCGATGTGCTCATGGTATCCATTCGTAAAAAATTGGGGGACTATGCCCATTTGATTGAAACCGTTCGTGGTGTTGGGTATAAATTTAAAGACATTGAAAATTAAACTTCGTTACGTCACTCAACTGTTTTTGTCCTACATTGTGTTGCTTTTGGTGGCAATTGGCGGCTTATCATTTTTAACCGTTTCATTTGTAAAGCTTTATGTTGAGAATCAAACCATCAACCATTTGAAACGGCAATTGATTTATATTGATCACATGATGCGGCTATCCGAGCGTCCATCGGTGTTATCCCCGATATTGGCTCAAATCAAAGCCCAAGATGGGTATGATTTGCGATTAACCCTTATTTCAGACAACGGGGAAGTTCAATTTGATTCCGATCGGGCCATTGAATTATTGGATAACCATGCGAATCGACCGGAGGTGAAAATGGCCAAGTTGAAGGGGACGGGTTCCTCGATTCGATTTAGTCAATCCATTGAAAAGAAATTGGTTTATGTGGCAAAAAAAAACAATGATGGCATCATTTATCGGTTGGCGCTTCCCATGCATTATTTAAAAAATGAATGGGGGCGAATTAGTCAAAAAGTGATTGTGTATACCCTGTCCATTTTTGGGTTTTGTTTGTTTCTGACTTTTTTAATGTCGCATTGGATTTCATTGCCATTGAATTGGGCCATAAAAACATTGCGTCGCATCAAACACAGAAAATTTGAGAAAATTAAGCCACAGCCGTCCTTTGTGAAAGAAATTAACGATGTGAATTGGTCGTTGGTCGAGGTATCCAATAACATTAGTCAGTTCATTGCGAAAATATCACGAGAAAAAGAAAAGAAGGACATCATTTTAAATAATATGATTAACGGGCTGATTGTGATTGATCTTCACTTGGATATTCGCGTGATGAATCAAGCCTCATTTAAACTGTTTTTTAATTTGAGTCCGTCCAATCAAACCTTGCATTTAAGTGATTATCCCACCATTTTTTCGTTTGCAACGAAATTAATGACCGGCGAAGATGTGGATCCCATTGAGGTTGACCATGACAATGGAAAAACCATTTTAATTACTGGATCCATTTATTCGGAAGGCAAAGAACCTCGAGGAATTTTAACCGCGCAAGACATCACCCAGTTGAAACGATTGGAATCCACGCGTCAGAAATTTGTGGCCAATGTATCGCATGAACTGAAAACCCCCATCACATTTATTCGGTCCATGTTTGAAACATTGGTAAACGCCAAACAAAAAAATATTGATATTTCTTTGGACTTACTTGAAAAAGGGGTGGGGCATACCGATCGTTTAAATCAAATCATCGATGACTTATTGCACTTATCAACGTTGGAAACCACGGGTGGAGAAATAGAAAAGTCATCCACCAATTTGCAATCGGTGATCGATATTGTGATTCAGCAATGTCGTGAACAGGCCCACGAAAAAAACATTCAAATTATCGCCAATGGCAATGATCGAAATGTATTATGCAATGCGAATTTATTGGGCCAAGCCATAAAGAACTTGGTTGAGAATGCCATTAAATATTCCCCAGATTCGACCCGAGTCACCATAGATAGCCGGGACGAACAAGACCAAATGGCCATTCGTGTTAGAGATGAAGGGCCAGGCATTGAAGACAAGCATTTAACAAAGCTATTTCAACGATTTTATCGGGTGGATACCGCAAGAAGCCGCCAGCTGGGTGGCACCGGACTGGGGTTAGCCATTGTGAAACATATCGCACAATCCCATGCTGGGCAAGCCGCCGTTACTAGCTCCCTTGGTAAAGGGAGCACGTTTACCATTTTTCTTCCAAAGTAAGCCAACTACAAACGGGAGGGGGCAGTTGCTGTGAATTCGGGTGATTTTCTTGTTGGGCAACAAAAACTCAGCCTTGGTGCTCCAATTATGTGTTTGTGTGTCGCCGTACTTTGGTAGACGTGTTGGGGGGGTCGCTTGTCATGTCACGTGTATTATTTAAGATAGCTGCTATCTTTTCAAAAACAGAACGCCTTGTCGGTTTTTTTTGTATTGTCTTGGGAAACAGGTGTGCTCAATGGCGGTCTATGATCTTCATTACTGATACAACAGGTGTACTGAATCGCTGTCTATGTTCTTCATTGACTGATATAGTAAAAAAAACTTATACCTCTTGAACTTGGTAATTTTATCCCCTGAAAAAGTCCAGGTGGTTGGTTTCGTGATGCGCAGTTTATCGCCATGATGGTCTCCTTAAATTAAAATAAAAATAATGAAATTAAATTTAGATTAACGAATCATGAGTTGGACGTCAAATATGATTTAGAAGAATAAAGTACAGACAGAGTGGCACCTAAATAGGTAATAGAATCACTGAAACGTAAAAATTAAATTGAATACCCGTGTTTTCTTGCAAAGGCAAGAACACCCATTTTAGAAATGGTGCGTATGGAGCGAGTGGTGACTCGTAATTTAATCCAACGATTTTGTTCTTCTATAAAAAAACGCTTGGTTTGAAGATTGATTTCTTGAGTGCGTTTTGTTTTTCTATTGGAGTGAGAAACATTGTTTGCTACACGTTTTTTCTTATTTGTAATTTGATCTTTTCTAGACATAATTGATAATGATAAAGAGTTGGTTTGTTTTTGTAAAGAGCGTGTGATAAAAACATTTTTCAGATAAAATTATAACATGAAAAAAGTGCAGTTGGTTTTGGGGGATCAATTATTTTATCCATTGAATCGATTGGATTCAACGGTTCCCGTGATCATGATTGAGCATGGTGATTTGTGCGCGAATTATTCGTTTCACCAAGTTAAAATTGCGTTTTTCTTTTCCGCCATGCGTCATTACGCCAATGATTTACGTGTGAATGGGTATCATGTGACGTATTTAGAGTACCAACATCACCCCACATCCTTTATGGAAACGTTGCATGCCCAATTCCCATCCCTTGAAACGCTCATTGTGACTGAAATTGCTAGCCAAGACTTTCGACGAACGGTATTGGAATATTGCAATGATCATCACATTCACTGCCAAATCAATTCATCGCCCATGTTTATAAATTGCGTGGACCATTTTCATGACTATGCTGAATCAGTCAAAAAACCTTTCATGAAAACCTATTACGAGCGATCTCGAAAAGCGCAGGGAATTTTGGTGGACAACGATTTGAAACCGCTTGGGGGGCAGTGGAGTTATGATAGCGAAAATCGAAAAAAATGCCCCAAGAACTTGGTCATTCCTAAGCGTAAATTGCCACAGAGAGATGACCTAACATCTGAGGTGATCGCAATGGTAAGCAATGAGTTTTCGAATCACCCAGGCCAAGCCAGTGACCTGTGGTTGCCAGTGACAAGACGAGAGGCATTGGATTGGTGGAGCCAGTTTAAATCCCAATATTTTAGCCAATTTGGTGATTATGAAGATGCCATTGATACTCGCGACCCATTTTTATTTCATAGTGCCATGTCTTCACTGTTAAATATTGGCCTACTTACTCCGAAAGAAATTATTGAGGATTGTTTAACCATGGTGGATGCGGTTCCCATGAATTCTTTGGAGGGCTTCGTTCGTCAAGTCATGGGGTGGCGAGAATTTATTCGTGGAATCTATGAACGCTATAATGATCAACAACAATCCATGAATGTATGGGAACAGCATCGTCAACTCACTGAGCATTGGTATCAAGGAAATACAGGGCACTTGCCCTTGGATGATGCCATAAAAAAGACCATCAAATACGCCTACAATCACCACATTGAGCGCTTAATGATTATTGGGGCTACCATGTTGTGTTCCGATATTCACCCCAAAGAAGCCTATCGTTGGTTTATGGAGATGTATGTCGATGGTGCGGATTGGGTCATGGGGCCCAATGTATTTGGCATGAGCCAATTTAGTGATGGGGGGATTTTTGCCACGAAGCCCTACATTTGTGGGTCCAATTACATTCGTAAAATGAGCCATTATGGAACGGGAGATTGGTGCGATATTGCCGATGGGTTATACTGGCGATTTATTGATGGCCATCGTGATTTTTTTATGACAAACCCACGGATGGGAATGGCGGTTCGAACATTTGATAAAATGGGTGCTGAAAAAAAAGCCCGTGTTTTTAAGGCTGCGAACCAATTCATTGAAACGGTAAGCAAACAATGAGTACGGTGGTATTATTTCGGCAAAATCTTCGACTTAAGGACAATCCTGTTCTAGCATTGGCACAAAAAATGAGTCGGCCCATCATTCCATTGGTACTGGTTCAAGAAAATGAGTGGGATAGAACCTGGTTTGAGCTCAAATCCATGGGGCCTTTTCGGAAACAGTTTTATTCGGACTGTGTGAAAGGGCTGGATCTTGAGATTCGAAAGCTTGGGGGCCAATTATGGGTGTCATCAGATTCAATCGAAATAACGCTTAAGGCCATCCATGCACATCATCAAATCACACACGTCATCACCACAAAAGAAGTGGGCTATTATGAGCAGTGTTTTGAGGAAAACTTAAGTCATGTGTGCCAAGCCGTTCAGATTCCAGTGACATTTATTTGGGATCATACGCTCATTCAACCGGAGGATTTGCCATTTGATGTGTTCAATACCCCCAATTCATTTTCATCATTTCGAAAAAAAATAGAAATGAGCCCACTCAAGATCCCACCAGATATAACAGACCATGGCTTATTCTATACAGGGGAAACACCATATTCATTGGAAAAGGCATTGCCCTTAACACCGTCCCCAGGCCCAATTGGAGAGCCGGCGGCATGGGCGCATGTCATCGATTATATATGGGAGTCAAATGCGATATTGCATTATAAAAATACACGTAATTTAAGCCATGGGCATCATGTATCCACAAAATTATCCTCATGGTTGTCCATGGGGGTTTTATCGGCTCGACAAATCATGCGTGAAATTCAAAGATACGAAAAAAAGGTGAAGAAGAACATCTCGACTTATTGGGTATTTTTTGAATTATTATGGCGCGATTTTTTTCATTTTCAATCCGTGAAGCATGGCATTAAATGGTATGACTACAATGGGTTTCAAGATCAAAACGAACCGATCCCAAAATATAATGCTGATCGTTTTAACCAATGGGCCAGTGGGGAAACATCTGAACCTTTCGTCAATGCTCACATGAAGGAATTAATCACCACTGGGTACATGTCCAATCGTGGTCGACAAGTGGTTGCCAGTTATTTGATTCATAATTTGAATCAAGATTGGCGACGTGGGGCGGAACTTTTTGAGCATTTTTTAATTGATTATGACGTGGCCAGTAATTATGGCAATTGGATGTATATTGCCGGTGTTGGCAATAGCCACACCAAACGAATTTTTAATGTTCAAAACCAAGCAAAAAAATATGATCCTGGGAATGAATACACTAAAAAATGGGTTAACTGTTAACGAATAATATCGCGCAAATAATGAGTAAACTTAAGGATGGAATCATTTTGTCGATGGAATGTTTAAATTTTATATGAGTTAAAAATGCAGCCAACATTAACGAGACCATGGCCCCAGATGCATAGAGGATTAAGTCGTTGTTTCCTGACAATAAAACGCCACAAAATGTGAGCTTGCAAATGCCGACAAAATCGCGAAGCCAATTGGGTAAATTGTATTCGCCAAATTCTTTAATGATATTATCATAACGAACCACCCAAACAAAAAAGATGGAAGCTGAGAGTATAATTTTTAATGCCAGTAAAATTGTGTTGTTTTCCATGTGTCTTCTCCCAAATTTCAGTATATTGATATTTTAATCAATTTGAAATTTGTTAAGCAACAACAAATTTTAAGTCCCAATCATTGGCGTTATGAATTCCATGGATTCGAACATGTCCTTTTTTAGATAACCATAGGGCATCCAGTGCTTTTATTGAGACGTCAATCACAGAAAAGTTTTTTCTAGCCTCATCCATGGATGCGTCCGATTCATTGACTGAAAGTTCTGGATATTGTTCTTCTTTGGTTCTTTCATTAATGGCCGCGCCCGGAGACATTGGATAGGCATAACATTGTTGTGAATGTTGGGATGACGTTATGAAATAATGGTCCGCCTTGGCTTGATCCATTAATATGCATGCCGTCCCTTCAAAACGCACTTGCAAACGCTGTTGTTGAGAGTAATAGACCAGGGAAACATTGGGGTTTGACATCAGTTGATGATTTTTTTGAGATCGTCGATCAGAATGAATTCGACATTCTGTTAACGATTGGTTCATGCCGCGCGATACCACTGTGCGAGAAAAGGGGCGATCCTCCATCACAGAACAAAATGTGCATAGGTGAAATGGGTGTTTTGATTTTTTTACGCCCAGTATCAATTCATCACGACAAAATGCAAAAAGATCCTGTGGCGTTTGAATCTGATCATTGTCAATTATATTGAGAGAATATGCCATAAAATAGCCCCCCATAAAACAGATTTAGCGCTCCATGCCAGGGTTCGAATCCAATGGTGTTGAAGTGTTTTTTGAAGCAACGAAATATTCAGCTGCATTGACATGGTTTGATGAAACGGGACCATGAGCCCAAAGGTGTGCACCCAAATGATCAATAGAAATGCAATATTTATGGCGTGAAATCCAGAAAGTGTTGCCCATTGTGCGTGGGCCAAATACACGCCAGATATCAGTTCAAAAAGCATGAGTGGCACCACAATCAATGAAATGCGTTGTCGATGAAATTGCATGGCTTTTGAATGGTTTTTTAAATCTAGAAACTGAAACATGGGGTAATGAACCAATTGAATTACCCAAATCATTCCGGTTAATATAAATGTAATAATGGCATGGAGAATGATGAATATCATAACCCTATTATATCGTAAATTTACAATTGGGTGGGGTTGGGGGCATCCCCATAAACATCTTTTGGGTCAAACACCTTTTCAGACTCAGTAAAGGATAATTCAACCGAGGTTGCATTGGCGTCACCAAATGGAATGGATCGGTAAAAGCAGGACCGATAACCAACATGGCAACTAGCACCACCTTGAACATCCACACGCAACCAAATGCAGTCTTGATCATCATCAATGCGTATTTCTTTGACTCGTTGAACCAATCCACTGGTTTTGCCTTTGTGCCATAATGTTTGGCGGCTTCTTGAAAAATACACGGCTTCACCCAATTGAATGGTTTGACGCAATGCGTCTCGGTTCATATACCCTTGCATTAAAACTTCACCAGATTCATGGTCAGTTGTAACCACAGGAATGAGCCCATGTTCATCAAATTTAGGGGCGAAACTTCCTGTTTCTTCGACTTGTTCAATGGAGGTTCTTGGTTCAAATTCTATCATGATTGTGATGGTAACCAAAAAACGATCGGTTGGCAACCGAAAAGATGCACGAAAAAAAGAACGTCAATGCAATGAATCGTTTTGTTGATTGCTAATGAATGAATGCAGCGCGTTTAAAAACGATTGGATGCGTTCAAGTAATTTATCTTTGGTTAGTGATAAGTTCCATTGGATGGGTTGGTAACAATTCATGTAAATGGCTTCTGATGCACCGGAGATTGTGTGGGGGGATGCTAAAATGATCCAAAACTCATTGATCAAAATTTTTCGAGCTTTACTAAATTCAATGCGACTGTATGCATCTGTATGAGCCTGAAACTGCGCATGCAATTTCGAGTAGTGCCGTTGATCTTTCGGTGTATTGAAATAAATGGGTCGTTGACAAAACTGTGTCAGCGTCTGAAGGGGTACCCCTTCGAAGACTTTTTACAAATGATCACACGACGGTAATGCACATGTTTTATTCATACCCAACCCCCATTTATTGAAATTTATAAAATTAAATTATAATTTTATCATGGCTTGTCAACCTGTGGCTCTCGAAAATGCTTGATTCAAGGCCTTCGAGGAAAAATAACTTCCGTTTAACTGGCAGTAAAGTTTTTTTTTTGAGAGTAAAACGTTGGTTTCGGTGTTTTTTGACAGTTCCAATGCCTAAAATGGAAGAAAGAGCGTCTGGAGTTTAAAGCCATTTCTGGGTGAGCTTGGGGCTAGGGGCTAAGAAAAAGCGAGTATCTTATAATTATAGAAATAACTAAAGGGCTGCCAGAGAAAAAGAACATTGAAATTACAGGGGCTCAACCGTTATTATTCACTGTGTAACGCATGATTAAATTTACTCGCGCAACTTTCCGAATCATTGAGATGCCATTGGTTACCCCATTTGAGTCTGCATCCGATCGCATGGACAATCAACAAATTCTTTTGTTGGAATTAACGGATGCCGATGGCCGTTGTGTCTTTTCAGAATGCGTGGCCAAACAACGCCCGAATTATACACCTGAAACGGTGGATACCGCGTTGATTGTTCTTAAAAAACATATACTGCCATTGGTGATGGGGCAATCATTTGCGCACCCAAGTGATTTGGTGGCCTTAATTCAACGCCATATTCGGGGACACTGGATGGCCATGGCGAGTATCGATATGGCGGCATGGGCCCTGCATGCCGAAATGCAAGGTCTTTCATTAAGTCAAGCCATGGGTGGTGTAAACACCGACATCGCCTGTGGGATTGCTTTAGGGATTCAGCCATCGTCGGAGGCATTGGTGGATGTGGTTCAACAGGAATTTCAAGCTGGATATAAAAAAATTAAATGCAAAATAAAACCTGGGAAAGATTTGGATTACATGGCCAAGGTTCGTGAGATATGTGGTCCAGAGGTCCCCTTAATGGTGGACGCCAACAATGCCTATACCTTGGATGATCTGTCGATACTCAAGGCAATGGATGAATTAAATTTGATGATGATGGAGCAACCATTGGCATGGGATGATATTGTCATGCATGCAAAATTGCAGCCGAAATTAGCAACGCCAGTGTGTTTGGATGAATCTATTTTTCATGCAGATCATGCTCAAGTGGCCATTGAAATCGGGGCCACAAAAATCATTAATATCAAACCTGGTCGCGTGGGCGGATTTACCGAAGCCATCAAGATTCATAATCTTTGCGCCAAACATCAGGTGCCAGTCTGGTGCGGAGGAATGCTTGAAACTGGGATCGGGCGTGCGTATAACGTGGCACTTGCCAGCATGGAAAACTTTACAATTCCAGGGGATATATCCCCAAGTTATAGGTACTGGCATAAAGATATTGTGTTTCCCGAATGGTCCATGAATTCCGATGGGCGAATGCAAGTACCAACACAACCAGGCCTTGGTGTTGAGGTGGATATTGATCGCATTGAGTCATTGTGTGTTCATAAAGAAGTGATTCAAACATGACCTATAGCAATCAATTTTCTAAGGAACTCACACATGACTTAATTCAGTTGAGAGAAACCTTGCATCAATACCCTGAGTTATCAAATCAAGAGGTAAATACCCAGAAGATGTTGTTAAACGCATTGAAGAAGTGCAATACAGTTGATATCCAAACCCCAGGAACCAGTATTGTTGCACGTTTAAAGGGCAAGGATTCATCCCGTCCACCGGTGGCGATTCGTGGGGATATTGATGCATTGCCCATCACCGAAAACACTGGGGTGCCATTTTCATCCAAGACTCCTGGAGTGATGCATGCATGTGGGCACGATGTGCATGCCACTTGGGCCATTGGTGCGGCACGACTGCTATCCCAAGCTCCCGCACAATCTGATGTGATTTTAATCCTTCAACAGGCGGAAGAATTGGCCACAGGGGCCAAATTTGTTATGGGTTCGGGGGCCCTTCCATCCGATATTCAAGCGATATTTGGGGCCCATGTGGATCGCCGATATGATGTTGGGAAAGTGGTCTGTCATCAAGGGGCTATTTCCAGTCATTCGGACAAATTTACCATTCAAATTACGGGGGTTAGTGCGCATGCCGCACGTCCAAAAGAAGGCATTAACCCCATTCCTGTCTTAGGTCAAATTACGGTGAAAATCAATGAATTAATGGCGACCATTGGCAATGATACCAACTTAATAACCGCTACCATGGTCAGCGGAGGAGGGACTCACAATATTATTCCTGAGCGTGTGGAAATAAGGGGCACCATTCGCTGCTTATCCTCTGAGAAACGAGCACAATTTCATCACGCATTGAAGGCCTTTGAGGCATTGCCAAATGAAGGTGTGATTCATGTTCACATCGACCCCGCATCGCCGTCACTTATTAATCATGTGGGGCTTGAATCAATTGCTCAATCCGCGATTCGAGACACCCTGGGAGATGCGGGGATGGTCCCACTGTTGGCCCCCAATATGGCCTCAGAAGATTTTGGGTTTTATACGCAATCATTCCCAGGATGGTTTTATCGAATTGGGGCGCGCCCAGTCAGTGAGGCATTTATTCCAGTGCACACACCCGGGTTTATTGCGGATGAACAGGCCATTTTTATTGGGGCCAGTGTGTTGGCGAAATCCGCGCAATTAGCGTCTCAACAAATAAAATAGTCTGGAATTACTCATGACGCTACTCCTCAATCACGGGGTGTGATACACTTTTAATATGTTTGAACTTATGGTCGAAAAAACATTTGATGCGGCCCATTATTTGGAAGGCTATAATGGCAAGTGTTCCCGTATGCATGGCCACACCTACAGAGTTCAATTGTGTGTCGCTGGGCCAAATTTAGATCCGAAGTTTGGCATGTTAATGGATTTTAAAGACATGAAGCATGCCTTAAATTCAGTGGTTGAACAATTGGATCATCGAATATTAAATGACGTTGTAAAGTTTCAACCAACTACGGAGCAAATGGCCAAATTTTTTTATGATCAGTTATTACCAAACATTCCAAAAAACGTCACCTTAAAAAAGGTGGTGCTGTGGGAAAATCCCACAAATTGCGCCATTTATACCCCAGATTAAGCCATTAATTTCGTGCGGTTTTTCTTGAAGCACTAGCTTTTCTAGAGGCGATGGTTTTGGTGGATGCTTTTGGTGAAGTTTTGGTAGCGACTTTTTTTGCTGACACTGTTTTTTTAGCCGTTGTGGTTTTTTTAGAGGCAATGGTTTTTTTAGCGACGGGTGTTACGGATTTTTTAGCCACTGCTTTTTTAGCCGTTGTGGTTTTTTTAGAGGCAATGGTTTTTTTAGCGACGGGTGTTACGGATTTTTTAGCCACTGTTTTTTTAGCCGTCGTTGTTGCAGCTTTTTTAGATGCCGTGGTTTTTTTAGTGGTTGGTGTTGCTGATTTTTTTGGTGTTGCGGATTTTTTGGAAGTGGTGGTTTTTTTAGCCGTCGTTGTTGCAGCTTTTTTAGATGCCGTGGTTTTATTAACGGTTGGTGTTGCTGATTTTTTTGGTATTGCGGATTTTTTGGAAGTGATGGTTTTTTTAGCCGTTGTTGTTGCAGCTTTTTTAGATGTATTGGTTTTTTTAGATGTAGAGGATCCCATTTTTTTTACCGCTTTTTTTGTAGAACGCGTTGATTTTTTTCGGTATCTTGGGTTTTTGTATTGATCGGGGTTTTTATCCATATTGACAAATTCAATTAAGGTTAAAAGGAACGCGGTGGCGGCCAAACTAAAAAATAAGATGCCAGCGATAATAATTTGTGTTTTACCCATTTTCTTCTCCATTCTCATTCAGTTTAAAGTTCTTATACAAGACAAAATGAACAATGCGAACCAATTTGATATGAATTCCAAACCCTAAGATGATTGGCACCCAAAGCCCCACAAATAATGCCGTCATCTGATCTGAATAAACAAACAAATAACCCGCCAAGCCAAAGGCTAAAGTTGCAGCCGTTAATAGTAAAATATCAAATAAACGAAACATATGATTTTCTCCTTGGTATGTTTATCGGTGATAAAAATCATTATGTTTAGTGAAATCATTTTTTGGTTTTGAATGGTGGAGAATTGGGTATAGATATAGTCAAGGGGGAAACTATGCCAAAAAAAGGAAAAAAAGAGATGAGTACAATTCAAGAATTGGAAGATCGGTTTGATGCTGATATTTCACCCGCCTACCCGAAAGTTAGCGGGCGGTTTCATAAACAAGGAAAGCGATCATTCATTGATGACTTTTATAGTTTGTATCGGCGTTGGGTTAAAAATGAATAGAAATTAATCATACACAATGCCAGAATCAAGACTGGGTTCTCGAACATCTCTGGTTCCACAGGCCACGCTGATCAATTTAGCATGCGCACCCAATCGAATTCTGGATGCCCCATACGTTCCAGTTACCAAATCATGTGTATTGCAAGCTATTGTGCATAGCAATGAGCGTTTATCTGCATATTTTGATGCTTCTGATTGACTTCCTACATATAAGTCTTCCAAAAAATGGGGTTGATTTAATGTTTCAAATTGGTGGATGCGTTGTGTCATGATAGCAATGGGTTGCCCCGAATACACAACGATTTTATTCGGATCCAACGGTTGTGAATGAGTGATTGAGAGTGCTTCATTAACGCGATGAATGATGCTTTGGGAGATGGGGGTTTCAGAGGTTAAACATGGCAATAGCACCTCGGTCATTGAACCAATTAACGGGAGTGGCCGTCGTTTTGTGGGCTCAATGGCTGCGGATATGGCTTCTTTTGGCATGGTTTTTGGATTGCCGGCCCATTTTAAATCATCAGATAAACTGGGTATCTATGATCGACAAGATACAAGAATGGGTTGATTTTTTGAATATGATGGTTATGATCGTGCCTCAGGGAACGAACGGGGCTGTGTATGCGTGTTCCGTAACAACGAACGCGAGATGCCATTGTGTCCTCCTATGGTTGCAACAATTGAAAAAAATATTTCGTAAAAGATCATTTTAATAGCTTTGTTTTAACTCTAAAACTGTTGCATATTGATTCAAATAATGGAAGTGAATGAGGGTTTTTTTAAATGTCATTCTCATGTAAAATACTAATAATGTTAACGTTTCAGGACATGATTTTAAAGCTGAATCACTTTTGGTCTGACCAAGGGTGTTTATTGGTATTTCCCTACGATACAGAAAAAGGCGCTGGAACAATGAGCCCCCACACAACGTTACGATCTTTGGGGCCAGACCACTGGAATGTGGCTTATGTGGAGCCATCCCGACGTCCCACCGATGGGCGTTATGCCGAAAATCCAAATCGTTTACAACATTACTTTCAATACCAAGTCATCATGAAGCCATCCCCTGATAATATTCAAGATTTATACATTCAAAGTTTAGCGGCGATTGGAATCAATGCCAAAGACCATGATATTCGCTTTGTCGAAGACAATTGGGAATCCCCAACCTTGGGGGCGTGGGGTGTAGGGTGGGAGGTCTGGCTCAATGGAATGGAGATTACCCAGTTTACTTACTTTCAGCAATGTGGTGGAATTGACTGTAACCCTGTATCTGTTGAGATTACATACGGATTAGAACGATTGGCCATGTACATTCAACATGTGGATCATGTGATGGATATTGAGTGGCAACAACGTCCACAAGGTGAAAGTATTTATTATAGAGACATCTACAAACAATTTGAGATTGAGCAATCTCATTATAATTTTACCCATGCTACGGTGGACCGGTTATTTCAATTATTCAAAGAGTATGAGGCGGAGTCGATGCATTGCATCGACAAATCATTGGTATTTCCGGGGTTTGAGTATTGCCTAAAATGCTCCCATACCTTTAACCTTCTTGATGCCCGGGGCGCTATTTCAGTGACTGAACGCATGAGTTACATATTAAGGATTCGTGAACTTGCGTTTCAGTGCGCAAACTTATATGTTTCAAAGGATGTGTCTCATGCCTAATGTATTGCTGGAATTGGGCCTTGAGGAAGTGCCGGCACGTTTTATCGACCAATGTTTGGCCGACGTGTCTCAGCATCTTTTAAAGCAAATCAAACAACACCGTCTGAATACAGATCAAACCACCATTGAAACCTATGGAACCTATCGACGATTTGCATTTAAAATGTCAAATATTTTAGCATCTCAAGATGATATGGATACTGTTATAGAGGGCCCCCCCATTGCCATTGCCAAATCGGAGGGTGGGGAATGGTTGCCTCCAGCCATTGGTTTTGCCAAAAAATGTGACGTGTCTTTGGATGCGCTACAGGAAGTTGAAAATAAAAAGGGACAGAGGGTTGTTTGTGCCAAGCAGTTTCAGTTAGGTCAGCCGGCAGCGGCGTTACTTCCAATCATATTTAAAGAATCTTTAAAGGCCATGAAATTGCCCATTGCGATGGTGTGGGGGGATAATATTGGGCCATTCATTCGACCAGTAAAATGGGTGTGCTCAATGATCGATGAAACGCCCATCAAGTGGTCCTTTTTTGGTGTTGAGTCATCCAATGCAACATTTGGGCATCGATTTTTAACCCATTCTGAAGATGCATCCTCTGGGGCCCAGTGCGTTATTCAATCCGTTGATCACTATGTTGATAGCTTGAGGGGGCAACAGGTTTTGGTTGATGTAAAGGAGAGAAAAGAAACCATCCGAGCCGCATTAGATCAGCGTCAGATCACGATTGATGAAGGATTGCTAAATGAAGTCACGCATTTAACCGAGTATCCCACAGTCTTGGCCATTGCATTTCCGGATTCTTTTTTAACGTTGCCTAAGGAAGTGTTAACCCAATGTTTAAAAAAGCATCAAAAGGCATTCATGGTGACCAATTCGGTGGGGGAATTAAAGAATGAATGTTTGGTCGTGGCAGATTCTGTCACCCGCGAGAATCGAGAACAAATCATTGAAGGCAATCAACGGGTCATGATGGCACGTTTAAATGATGTACAGTTCTTTTGGGAAGAAGATTTAAAAAATAATGGGTTTTCGAAATGGAATAAGAAACTTGCATCCATTGTATTTCAAGAGAACTTGGGCACCATGGCGGATAAAGTCGAACGCGTTTGTCACATTGCACATACCATCATGGATCAATTGGGGTGCTCCAAGGATATCCGAGATATTGTCGACCGAGCGGCGCATCGGGCAAAGGCGGATTTGGTTTCTCAGATGGTGAATGAACTACCCAGCCTTCAAGGTGTAATGGGAAGTTATTATGCCATGTGCTTTAAGGAAGATCCTGAGGTTGTATTGGCCATCCGTGATCATTATAACCCTCGGTTTGATGGGGATGCTTTTCCAGAGTCATTGCATGGTGTGATTATTGCCATTGCGGATCGTTTGGACACCATGGTGTCATGTTTTGAGAACAACGCCATTCCAACGGGATCCAGAGACCCATGGGGAATTCGGCGATCCATGATTGCCATTACTCGAATGATTTTTTACTTTCAATTGCCATTAAATTTGAATCTGTTACTAGAAGATGCGACCATAACATTGGATCGGTCCATTGGGGAAAATACCCTTAAATGCAGTGCGTTTTTTACAACTCGAATTGAATCCGTATTTCAGGATGAGCATATTCCACCCGATATTATTCAGTTATTCAAGGATCAATTGATTCTGTCCCCGTTGACATCTTATGAACAAGCCAAAGAACTGGTGAAGTTAAAAGAAACATCTCCCATGCAGTATCAGTTGCTGATTGAAACAACCGCCAGGGTATCTAAAATTATTGATGGCTATCAGGGTGATTCAAATGTGTCCAACCACTTTTTTGAAAATGATATTGAAAAGGAGGCCTATCAATCCTTTCAATCATTAAAATCAAAGACAAAACAATGCCGATTAACGGCTGAGGGGCTATCATTGAGTGTTTCATTTTGTGAAACGTTATCCCATTATTTTGACAACATATTAATTAATGCCGAAGACCCAAACATTGCAAATAATCGCCGTTCATTTATCAAGTCTGTGAATGATTATTTTTTCAATGCCGGGGATTGGTTAAAACTGCAAAAATAAACTGGTGTAAACTATTTTCATCTAGGGGTCTTGGGATAACGTTAACCAATCATGGTGTTTAAAATCAAATATTTCATGTAATATGAATGGATGGGATTCATTCAAAAGTTGGATCAATCAACAATTTTAAAATTGGCCGCCGGTGAAATTATTGATCGTCCTGTTTCCATTGTTAAGGAGCTGGTTGAGAATGCCATCGATTCTGGGGCAACCATGATTAACGTGCATACAACCCAAGGCGGGATTGCTGAGATACGTGTTGAGGATAATGGGTGTGGGATTGCCAATGATGATATTCAACTAACCATTGAGCCCCATGCAACATCCAAATTAGCGGCCTTTGATGATATTGAACATGTCATGACCATGGGGTTTCGAGGTGAAGCATTGGCCAGCATTGCCGAAGTCGCCGATTGCTCGATTCTATCTTATAACGGTGACGAGGACATGGGCATGGAACTAACTAAAATCGCTGATAAAGCGCCCGTCATGATAAAAAGAGCCAGAGAAAAGGGCACCACCATCACGATTTCTCATTTATTTAAGAAAATACCTGTGCGATTTCGATTTTTAAAGTCCCCAACGTCTGAAGCGAGTCTCATTACAAAATTAATGCAACAATTTACGTTGCATTATCCCGCCATCCAATTTGAACTAAAAAATAATGGGGTGGTGGTATTGGCGGCACCAGGAAATCATCACCTGGCGGATCAATTTTCGCATGCACTAAATATTTCCTCTGATGATGTATTAACTTACAGCAAGGTCACCCATGATATTGCCGTTTCTGGGGTGATAACAGCACCAACAAAAACCTATAAGCAACGATCAAAATGTTGGTTTAGCGTGAACGGTAGAATGGTGAAATCCCCACTGTTTTATCGCGCGATGGATCAAGCATTGACGGATATCATTCCAAAACAAACCTATCCCGCATTGGTCTGCAATATTGAGTGCAATACCGAGGATGTGGATATCAATATTCACCCTAAAAAAGAAGATGTGAAATTTGCAAACCAGGATGACATATTTATTGCCATCAAACGAGCCATTCAATCGGCCGTTTACCAATCCGCGCAAACATGGCAGGATTCAATCACCGCCATCGCAAAGGAGGATCAGCCACCCCTCAATGCGGCACCAGTCATAACGCCAACATTAACGAGTCCTGAACCCAAGGTTGAACAGCCATCATATGTCCAGGAAAACATCAGTGTGCAGGAACCCATAATGCCTCGCCCGATTGAGAAAAAAAATGTGGCGGCGAAGCCCACCCCTGTTTTGATTGAATCACAACCGATGATTCAATGGGTGTCATTTAAGAATAAATACATCATTGTTCCCTTGAATGATTATGTATTGGTGTTTGATCAACATGCCGTTCACGAACGCATTCTTTATGATCGATTTAAATCTGAAGTTGAAAGCAGCGCCATTATCTCAATGCCATTATTGATGCCAGAATATATTGAGGTCGACAAGGGCTCTATTGAGTTTATTACATCACTGATTCCATTGGTTCGATCATTGGGGATTGATTTTGATGCATTTGATGAGCAAACGTTTATTGTTCGAGAAATCCCTCAGTATTTATCGAAAATGAATGTCTCAGATTGGATTCATTCTTGGATGGATGAGTCCATCATTGATAGTCTTAAGGAAGCGTCCATTGACGAAAAGAAGCGGCAATTGCAAATGAAAGCCTGTAAAGCCGCAGTGAAAGCGGGGCAACGGTTGAATGATTCAGAAGTTCGGGGGCTCATTGAATCGTGCATTGATTCTCCAACTCAATTCACCTGTCCTCACGGCCGCCCTTTGTACATTAAAATGACGGAACAGCAATTGGATTCATTATTTCTACGTTCTTAAAAATATTTATTGACATAGTGTCAATGTTTTTTCATAATCGGAGTTTATGAGCAAGCATCTTGTGATTGTAGAATCTCCAGCAAAAGCAAAAACCATTGAAAAGTACTTAGGAAAGGATTATTCCGTAATGGCTTGCTATGGCCATGTACGTGATTTGCCCTCGGATTCAATGGGGGTTGATTTGACTACGTTTGAGCCGGAATATGCCATACTGGACGACAAGAAAAAATTGATTTCAGACATCAAGAAAAAATCAAAAGATGCGGATCTTGTATGGCTCGCAACGGACCCTGATCGTGAAGGAGAGGCCATTGCCTGGCATGTTCAAAAATCAATTAATTTGCCGGAAAGTAAGTTGCGACGAATTGTCTTTAATGAAATTACAAAATC
>DBHX01000026.1:0-211 GCA_002296285.1 bacterium UBP8_UBA817 | reverse complement strand
TGTCTTTAATGAAATTACAAAATCGGCAGTTTTATCGGCCATAAACTCGCCAAGAGATATTAATAACGCTCTGGTCAATGCCCAACAAGCGCGTCGAATTTTGGATCGGGTGGTTGGTTATGAGATGTCACCCATTCTTTGGAAAAAATTAAAACGCGGATTATCTGCAGGACGTGTGCAATCGGTTGGGGTGCGCTTGATTGTTGAAAAG
>DBHX01000042.1:13976-15383 GCA_002296285.1 bacterium UBP8_UBA817 | reverse complement strand
CTGCACTTTTTGCACCACTACCGTCGAATGAGACAATACTTCATCAGTTATTACGTTCAAGCCACCCAAAAGCGTTTGAATTACAAAACAGCTGTATTGATCATTTTGAACAATTAAATGCGGATGAGCTTATTGCTCAATGTTGGAATGATGGATTTAATTTAGTTTTATATTCAGATGATCAAAGAACCGTTAATGCGAAGTTTCGAATAATTCGTGAGAGTCCTATTTTTTCTGATTTAACTTCTGAAAATTGGATTGAAAAGTTTTCTGAAATTTATGAGTTTTGTAAGTATCTAGGGTTTTCTAAGCAAGAGCTTGAATTGCTTAATTATTTTAAGTTTCCATCTAATTCGAAATAGAATCTCCACCCCAATGAAAAGTGGAAGGATATAAGGGATTCTTATATTGAATTATATAACTCATTTGTTCAAATTTTTGTTCAAAGTAAAACATCCAAAAATGAGGTGTTTCGACATGTTATTTCACTGTTCTTAAGCCATACGTTTTTTCCAATCGAATTTGAAGAGGCCTCAAGACCTAGGAATCGGTTTTGTGAAAACCTTGTCGATCCATTAACACAGGGTGAAATTAATGTTGGTGATTACGGTGTGCTTTTATCTCCAAAGGACTCATTGAGTCATTGTTCGGAAAACCCTGGGTATTTGGAAGAACACGTTTTTTCTTTAGATTCATTTCGACAATACGCTTTCCAACAGTTTGATCTAAAAGGCGAAACGAAGCCTTTAAGTGAGCTTAAACATCCATTTTTGCAAGTGCCTTGTAATAAAGCCATTATTTTTAAGATTGGTGCACCTTTGGAAGGACCAAGTAATGTGGTTTCTACATCTGAGGAGCCGATATCTTGAGGCTTATTAATTTCATGAACTTAATTTATCATTCAACATGAGATGAATGTTATTTTTATGATCTGAGGTTTCTGATGGTTTATTTATTTAACCGATATTTGGATTTTGGTGAGCCATTTTATATTCAGTTTGGTATATTTAAGTATATGAAAGGGTTTGTTTTATTATTGATGGGGTTGTTGATGGCTTGTTCCAAGCCCATTGATACCTTATTGCCGTTAAAGCGTTTGGCCATTGTATCCGTAGTTTATGACCCAAATATTTACATGTTTCATCCCAATCAAGGCGTGGATTACGGCCAGGTTTATGCCAAATTTTCGGATCAGCCAGATCAAGCCCAGATGCATGAGCACATGCTCAATGAGTTTTTGGTGGATGTTATGGCCGATACCGTTAAAAAATCAAATATTTCCATTGTGCGGCCCTTGAAATTATTGAATACCACCTTAATGCAGGATGCTGGGTCTGTGATTCGCTATGAGTATATGCTTAACCCTTACGATTCCATTGATATTAGCAATCATGTTTTTATGGCGGG
>DBHX01000042.1:0-13663 GCA_002296285.1 bacterium UBP8_UBA817 | reverse complement strand
CAATCATGTTTTTATGGCGGGATTGGCCAAGCAGTTATTGGTTGATGCTGTGGTTGAACTCAAGATCTCATTTGCGGTTTATTTGGATGAGAAAATGTTGTGGGAAGAGTACAAGGACCCTTATGCCAAAACCTTGAATTCTTATCGAATGCAGGTTCAACAGGGCCATGAAACCAGCCGTTTAAGAACCACGGTTGAGTTCCAAGTCGTTAGCAAAGACGGTGATGAAATTTATAGCGAATCTCGATTTGTCGATACTGATTCGGATCAAATTACCATATCGGATACAGATTTAAGTTTTGATGGGGGTGTTTCCCCCAAACTATTGCGCTTGGGGTTGGATCAATGGTTGCATGATTGGGTGAGTTATTTGCCGGAATATAAAGATAATTAAATGGATCCAACTGAGTTTTTAGGAAATCAATCTTTTATCGGCTTGATCGATAAAATAGCAAATAGGAGAAATGAATGTCCGATAAAAAACGTGCCTTAAATATTGTCTTGGCGGGTCTTATGCGTAGGTACCAAGAACGGGTGCCAAATGTTGAGCACATCGTGAATGAAATGGTTCGTGCCGGGATGATTGGATCTGTGAATGATATTATTAATGATCACATTGCATTTCGGACATTGGGGGTGCCTAATTTGGGCATACAATCGTTAGAAAAGGTGTTTTTGGCCTATGGCTACACGCGGATGGATCGCTATCACTTTGATGCAAAAAAGCTGGATGCTCATTGGTACTCGCCTCCCTCGGATCCACCGAATTTGCCCCGAGTTTTTATTAGTGAATGTCGGGTGGGGGATTTTTCGAAAACAACCCAAACCATTATCCAGCGGTATGCCAGTTCCATTACAGAGGACCCTGTGGATGCCCTTGATTTAATGGATGGGGTGGCGGTGGATGAGTTTTTGCACACCCGATTATGGGATCAACCCACTTGGGAAGATTACTCAACCACAGCCAAAGAAAGTGAATATGTGTCGTGGGTATTAAACAATCGGTATTATTTGAATCATTTTACCATTTCGATTCATGCGTTGCCTGATGGCTACAACCATATCCAGAAATTTAATGCATTTCTTGAATCCATTGGTATTCAACTGAATGATTCGGGGGGGAAAATTAAAACCAGCGGTGATGGTAAATTGCTTCAAAGCGCGTCGGTTTCCAACAAGGTTCTGGTTGATTTTTTAACCAATGATGGGTCGGCTATGCAACAAGAAGTGCCTGGAAGTTACGTGGAATTTGCTCAGCGCATTGATGGTCGGGATGGCTTTGATCCAGGCAATGCGAATACTATTTTTGAAAGCACGTATTCAGATCAAGTGGATCGTTAATTATTCCAGGGAAGGAACACTTGATGTTCACTAAATTGAATGCCTAGGTTCACCATTGGGGATTCAAAGGTGCCCGTTGGAAATGCCAAGTACCCGGTATTGATTTCAATGCCAAAGGTGTTTGATAGGTGATATACCAGTCCTATGTGACCTTCGAGCATCAACCCGCCTCCTGCGGCTAATCCGCCGCCGCCACCAGACCCAATAAAGCCCCGAAGGTTCAAACTGACTTGTTCAATGAGTGGAATTTCCTGCCCTAAACCAAAGGCTGCAAATCCGTAGCCCCCTCGCTCCCCATTAACGGCTCCTGAAATGGCCAGGATAAAGCACTGATGGTCGTTAAAAAACGTATCGAATTGATACCCAAAGACCGATGCCAGTCCTTTATCTGTTTCCAAATACGTTTCGTAAATGATATGTTCTTTAATCTTTCGCTTCTCTAACTGTTGAATATCTTGTTCAGATAGGGGGGCTGCCATTGAGATTGTTGTCAAAAATAGTAATGTTGCGACGATGTTTTTCATTATTGAATCCTTTCTTTTAAGTGCCACATGTTCATGTTGATGCTGATGCCCAAGCTAATGCTTGAGATGTCACCATTGACGAAGTGCATGTAGCCAAGTTCTGTCATAATGAATAGCGTTGAGGATATTGCTTTTCCTAACCCGATGGTTGGATGAACAATAAAGCCCCCACCTTGTGGGGCCGATCCACCGCCGCCAGCACCTGTAAATAAACGAATATCAACAATGCTATCCCCTGGGCCTTTGGACATGTGCCCAATAAACACCCCGCCTTCCAGATATCCGGATCGTTTTCCAAATAGGGCGCCATAACCTGCTTCTCCCCAATACCATTGGTCGGTTATAAATTTTCGGTGTTTGGCCCCATACAATTGAATATGTTCAGTGGATGATATGTCGTAGCCTTTAAATTCAGTGGTAATTACGGACCGAAATTTTTCTAAGTTAGAGATATCCAGCGCGAATGAATGTGCGCAGAAAAATAGAAGGCAAAAAATTATGACTATTTTTTTTTGAAGCATTGAATTTAATTTAACTAAGTTTTTATGGCTTGTAAAGCATGGTTAGCCTTGATCCCCATTCACCGAGCTGGTAGTATTTGAGCATGGTTACAAAAGATCTTGATTTGCCAACGATTGATGTATCGGATACTTCAAAACCCCTACGGTTGCCCAGTTGGTTGAAGCAATCTAAAACAAAGTTAAAGGCCACGAAGAAGTTGTCTCAATGGCTTGAAAAAGAAGTTCCCAATTCCATTTGCCAAGAGGCCAAGTGCCCCAACCGTGGCGAATGTTTTTCCAAAGGAGTATTGACCTTTTTGATTTTAGGTACTGTTTGTACTCGAAACTGTGCATTTTGTAGTGTTCGGCATGGAAAGCCAATGCCGCCTGATTTATCTGAGCTTAATCAAATCTTGCATGCGATTGAAACATTAAGTTTACGTTTTGTGGTCTTAACTTCTCCAAACCGGGATGATTTGCCAGATGGTGGGGCCAGCCATTATGCGACCATTGTTTCTAAAATTCATGCGGCTTATCCTGAAGTTAAAGTTGAAGTGTTGATTCCTGATTTTCAGGGGACGACAGCGGATTTGGATGTGGTATTGTCCGCAAAGCCGGATGTCTTGAATCATAATATTGAAACGGTGCCTTCGCTTTATAAAGGCATTCGTAAAGGGTCGCTTTATGGTCGTTCATTGGATGTTTTAAGTTACATAAAAGATGTTTCGCCCAAAACATTAACCAAGACAGGGATTATGTTGGGTTTGGGTGAGGATCATGATGAGTTATTGACCACGTTTAAAGATGTGGCTGACCGTGGGGTTGATATTTTGACGCTTGGTCAATATTTAAAACCATCCAAAGACAATGCGGATGTGAAAAAATATTATACGCCTGAAGAATTTGAACTTTATAAAACACTCGCGCAAGAGGCTGGGATTCGTTATGTCTTTTCTGGGCCATTGGTTCGAAGTTCGTATTTGGCAGAACATGTATTTGATGATGTCACGGATTTATCACTATGATTAATGCACCAGCTGTCTTTGGATTGCTGTTAACTGTGGCTTATTTATTGGGTGCGATTCCTTTTTCGGTGCTAATTACGAAATTGAAAGGGGTTGATTTAAGAACCGTTGGTTCTGGAAACTTTGGCGCGACGAATGTTTATCGGGCATTGGGTTTAAAGTATGCCTTATTTGTTTTTTTGTTGGATGCGTTAAAAGGTGCTTTGCCCGTATGGTATGCCATGACATTATTTCCATCACCCATTATTCATATTTTAATTGGGTTTACAGCGATTTTTGGTCATACTTTTAGTTTGTTTTTAGGGTTTAAAGGCGGGAAAGGCGTGGCCACAGCGGCCGGCGTATTTGCGGTGCTATCTCCCATTCCATTTGGTATGACATTTTTGGTTGTGATTGCATTGATTTTAATGACTCGAATGGTATCTGTTGGAACATTGGCGGGGTGCATCCTTTTGCCATTATTATTGATTCAATTTAAAGAGCCGAAATTATTGGTGGTGTCAGTGAGTGTGGTTGCTTTTTTTATTGTGTTAAAACACCGTGGAAATATTCAGCGAATTATTCAGGGGACAGAAAATAAGTTGAAATGACCACAATTGGTGTCATCGGGGCAGGTGCATGGGGGAGTGTGGTTGCCAATATTTTGGCTGACAATGGGCATGATGTTTGTTTGTGGTGTTACAAAGAATCCATCGCTGAAAAGATTGCCAATGATCAAGCCCATCACCGTCTTCCCGGGATTCAGTTGTCAAAAAAAATAACGACGACGACTCAGTTATCGGATTGCTATGATGTTGAATTGTTGGTCTTGGGACTATCTTCGAGTCAACTGATCGCTTATGAGAATGATATTGACTGGGGTCAAATTAACGCGCCTATTTTGTTTTTGGCCAAAGGGATTATTGAGCCCCAATGGTTTATTTCCGATTGGCTTAAACAGAAATTTTCAGGGGATATTGCGGTGCTGTCTGGGCCAAACTTAGCGTTGGAGATTGCGAAGCGAAAGCCCTCAGCCAGTGTTGTGGGCGCGACAAACCCTTTGGTGGCCTCTGATATTCAAGCCCTTTTAAGCAATCATTATTTTCGGGTGTATACCTCCAATGATATGCGTGGGGTTCAATGTGGTGGGATCTTTAAAAATGTATTTGCCATTGCAGCGGGTTGCATTGATGGATTGGAATTGGGGGATAATGCGAAATCAGCCATGATTACCCGTGGGATGGTGGAATTGAAGCGTTTGTTTTCTTTTTTTGGAGCTGAAGATTCGACTGTGTGGGGATTGTCAGGACTGGGAGATTTAATTGCAACGTGTTCTTCAAAGCAATCACGAAATTGGCAATTGGGGTATACGGTGGTGACCAATCCCGATCGCGATACTTGGGAATCGTCCAATCGTGGTCAAACGGAGGGTCTACGAACCATTCGTCTGATGTCAGATATGTTGGTGAATGAGTCTTTAAATTTACCGATAATTATGTCAGTTGGCCGTTTATTTCTTACAGAGAAGATATCTCCGCAAGAGATTATTCAAGATTTAATGGAAAGAGGATTAAAATCAGAGTTCGATCAATTAATTTGAAGCGATTTATTGTTTGTAAAATATGTTTTGATTTTGTTGCTGTGACAGGCTCATTTATATTGGCTTATATTGTTAAATTTAAAATTCCTCAGATCACACTTTATTTTTGGGATTTTCAATGGGGGATTATTCAGCATCATGCTCAAATTGAACCGTACTTATCATCGATTTGGGCTGTTTCAATGATTGCATTTTTATTTTTGTTGGCTTTTGATGGGTACCGTCCAACGGTGGGTATTTTACCTGGCATTGATGAGATGATTAAAGTTGTAAAGGCCATGAGTTTGGTGGTTATTACCATCATTTTGGTGCAGTTTTTTGTGGATATTATTCCAGGATCACGCATGGTAGTTTTGTATTTTTGGGTATTTTCAATTGCTTTGCTATCATTGGGACGATTGATTATTTTGCGATTTGAGTCCTCCTTCTACGCGAAAGGAATGGGTGCCAGGCGCGCATTGATTATTGGGGCATCGATGTTGTCCCAAGATATTGCAGAACGTATGATTATCTATCCGGCCATGGGGTATTATTATGTTGGGACGATTGATGATGCGCCTCCAGAACATATTCATTTTCACTTGAAAGATCGATTCAAATTGTTGGGGGCCATGGATCAGTATGCCCAGATTTGTTTGACTCATCAAATTGATGCTATCTTTTTAATTAAGCGTGATATCCCAAATGTAGCGTATCGACAGTTGACCCAATTTTCTTTGAAGCACAATATTCAACTCAATGTATTATCGGAGCCAATCGTGGACACGCCATTTACACGAGTGGGGTCATTTGATGGAATATCGATGATCTCAACCATGACGATGCAACAGAGATATATTGAAAAAAAACTCAAACGATTGTTTGATGTTGGGGTTGCTTTGGTTGGATTAATAGCATTGTCTCCGTTGTTTTTATTGATTTCCTTTTGGATAAAACAGGTGTCACCGGCTGGCCCAATTCTATTTCGACAATCCCGTGCGGGGCAGTTTGGTCAAGAATTTAACATGTTAAAGTTTCGATCCATGATTCCAGATGCTGAGCAGGGGACCGGGCCAGTCATGGTTGATGAGTCTGGCGATGCTAGATACATCAAGGGGGGGCAGTTTTTACGGCAGTTTTCATTGGATGAATTACCTCAATTATGGAATGTGTTGATGGGGGAGATGAGCATTGTGGGCCCACGGCCTGAGCGTCCATATTTTGTAAAGCAGTTTTCAACGAAGGTTCCCTATTTTAATGAACGTCATGTTGTCCCTGTTGGCATTACAGGGTGGGCTCAAATCAATGGACGCTCCATATTAACTCGTCGACCAGAGCATAAAATTAAATATGATATCTATTACATTAATCATTGGTCATTCTTGTTTGATATTAAAATTTGTTTGAAAACATTTTTTGTTGTTTTTTCTAGGGAGGAATCTTACTAATGAATGTTTTGGTTTACGGGGGTGCGTTTGATCCATTGCATAACGGTCATGTCGATATTATTCATTATTTATTGACGTTAAAAGAATATGATCGCTTGTGTTTGGTGCCAACGGGAAGTCCTGTATACAAAAGTAAAATGATGTTTTCGGCCAATGTGCGTTTGGCCATGTTATCTGATATGTTTGACGATCATCCTAAAATTGATATTTGTACGTATGAAATTGATCGTTCTCAGCCGTCTTATACTGTGGATACTATGACTCATTTGATGAAAACATATCATGTTGATACGTTAACGTTTGTTGTTGGATTTGATCAATTGTATCAATTTCATCGATGGCGACAATTTGATCAAATTTTGAGTCAATGTGATGTGCTGGCCATTCCCCGTGATGGGATTGATGATGATTTGTTAATGCGTGCATTTCCTGAAGAGCTGATGCCATACCTTCATCGATTTAGTTATCATAATGTGTTGCCAACCAATATTTCATCTTCAAGGATACGGGTTATGCTTCAAAAGAAGGCGTCACTTGTTGGTGTGGTTCCTGACAAAGTGGTATCGATTATTCAAGACCATAAGGTAGAATAAATTATGTCAAAAAAGGTGGTTCTTGTTGGTGCAACAGGGTTGGTTGGAAAACAATTGCTACCCATTCTTCAAGCCAATGACGGTGTTTCTGAAGTTACATGTTTGCTTCGGCGTCCGGTAAATCTTGGCATTGAAAAAGCCCGTGCTCATGTGGTTGACTTTATGAATTTGGATCAGTCACGGAATCTTTTTGATGGGGCGTCTGCAGTAATTTGTTGCATTGGAACAACCATGAAGGTGGCCAAAACCCGAGAGAAATTTCAAATTGTTGATCACTATATTCCCAAAGTGGTTGCCCGTTTGGCCAAAGAAACAGGAATTGAGTCGTATAGTTTGGTATCGAGTTTGGGTGCCAATCCATTATCCGGTTCATTTTATTTGAGAGTTAAAGGATCTATTGAGAATGAGCTTAAAAAAAATGGGTTTCATCGATTGATGATTTACCGCCCATCGTTATTGTTGGGCCATCGGGAAAAAAAGCGGTTCGGTGAATTGGTCATGGCATTGTTTTTTCGATGCTTTTTTTGGGCCATTCCTAAAAAATACCACCCCACAGACTCGTTTGTGTTGGCCAAGCTGATGGCGGAACATGCTTTGGGTTTTGAAAATGGCGTTCACATTTTTGAATCCAGTGTGATAAAGTAAATTTATGTCAAATGAGATTAATTTTGATGCGAAAAGTTTGGTGCAATTGCAGTCTCCCAATGCACCCTTTATTGCAATATTTGAGTCTGATGAAGACCTATCTGTATTTTATGCTGTTTTACCTTCGGTGAGTGATCCCAAAATTGTTGATCAAGTAATCTTGGATCTGCCCAATGACCATCATGATGTGGCCATTCGTTGGAATTCATCGGGTGAGCGATCAGCATTACTTATTAATGAGAGAATCATTTGTGTGTTTGATTTTAAGAAAAAAACGACTTTTTACAATGAGTTGGGGCCTTCTATTGAAACAACGTGGTCGAGGCAGACCTTATCATTTAGCACAGAGTTGTCCGTAGAGTTTGGGATTGATCAGTTTTTTAAACAGCCTCACTTGGATGAGGCCATTGAAGTGTTAAAATCAGATGAATCTCAAACCAATCGATTGCTTTTTTACAAGGCCTTGTTAACATCCAAATTATTTGTTCCAATTACAACTCAGTCCTCAGATGATCCAAATGCTCTGATTTATACATTTCCAAATAACATGGATGATGAACAAATTGATTTTCAAGGAAACCTTATTTGTTCTTTTACAAATTCAGAGGTATTTAATGATCAAATGGGACAGCATGGCTTGGCTTTTCAAAAAATATTCGCTGATTTTTTGTGTTTTCAAGCGCAAAGTTTTGATGATATTTTGGCCATTACGGTTACTTCTCAATCAGGGCATACCGTATTGATTACACGAAATGAGTTTAAATTGTTGGCATTGATTTCCCAACCCCAACGATTGGATACCTCGACCTTATTGGCTGAATTGGGACACGTATTTTTTGATGATGTGCTTGATGATTCTCGTGAGATTGTTGTGGACTACTATACCCAACATTTGCAAGGTCAGTCTTTGGTTCGATCTGGGTATTATTGTCAACCCAGTGTTGATTCATCGAAGCCCTTGTTTTGTTTGGTGGTTAATTCAACCGCTGCATCGGATGCCTTAACGGCATTGGTTCAACAGTTAAAACAATCGGATATGCAACAATTTTGTGACTGTCATGTGTTCAGTCTTAGTGATATTGTTGCCCAGGCATTAGAAAAATCTAAAAAGCCCCTAAAACAAAATCATTGATTTTTATTTAAGAATCGCCTTAAAGCCAGTAAAGCTAAGGGCGCCTTCAATGCCCAGTTCAAGGCCCAATCCAGATTGTTTGCGACCCCCAAAGGGAACATTGAAATTGGAGTGAACATTGCTGTTTATCGCCATTGTTCCGCATTCAATATTTAATGTGCAATCTGAAATGATTTTTTTGTTTTTTGTCCAAATGCTGGTGCCCAATCCAAACACCGTATCGTTGGCTTTTTGAATGGCTTCTTCCGGGGATGCAAATGAATCGCAAATGGCGATCGGGCCAAAGGTTTCTTCTTGATATAAGACATTGTTTGATGGCAATGACCGACCGTCAATAATCATTGGGGGGAAGAAGTTTCCTTGTTTGTTGTTGCTTTGATATTCATAAATTATCTGTTCGTTTGATATATTGGCACGATTTAACTGCGTGGTTAGATTATTTTTGATGTCAATTCTTGCCATTGGGCCAAGGGTTGTGGATGATAAACTGGGATCATTATAGTGTATGAATTCATTGGTTTTTTCTTTAAATAATTCAACCGCAGAATCAAAAATGATGTTGTCAAATAAGAATCGTTTGGCTGCAATGCATACTTGCCCTGCATTGCTAAATCTAGCGTGCACGGCGTGTTCCATTGCTTGATTTAAGTCGGCATCGTTAAACACAATGAAAGGATCGGATCCACCCAGTTCCAATACACAAGGTTTTAAATATTGGGCTGATATTCCACCGACAATTTTTCCAGCCTGGACACTTCCTGTAAATGACACCCCTGCAATTTTTGGGTGCTGTATTAATTCTTCGGTGACGGGATTGGTTGGCATGCAGGTATCAAATATGCGTGTATCTTTTACTAGATCGTTGAGGATGTCGGCAATTCGAACGGTATTAAATGCCGGTTTTACCAAGCACGTATTGCCGGTTATCCAGCAGGGAATCATATAGCGAATGATTTGCCATAGGGGGAAGTTCCATGGCATGATGCCTAAAATGATGCCGAGGGGCTCTCTTAACCCCATTTCTTCAGTTAATCGAGCTTCTATTTTTGGTGCGATTTTTATGAAATGGTTGCAGCATTGAATGCATTTCTCCACCTCTTTTTTTGCTTGAGTAATGGGTTTTCCCATGTCTGAGCTGATGACAGATGCAATTGAATCTTTGTTTTTATTGAGTGCGTTGCTGAGGCGATTAATTATGGTTTTTCGATACTCCATTGGTTCAAATCGCCACTCTTGAAACCCTTCGTTTAAACGTTTGAGTTTGTTTTCAATCTCTGATAAAGATTCATTGGTTCTTGATTCAATGATTTTATTGGTATAGGGATTAATAATACTGAATGAAGACATGACTTTATTGTATAATATTTTTATGGATTTGTACCCAAGACTATTGGTTAATAAGGATGTTGTAGAGTGTAATTTAAACAAGATTAAATCAAAGCTTGATTTAATGTCTGTTAATCTTAGGCCCCACGTTAAAACCATTCATGATCCCCAATTGTCTGATATTTTAAGGGCGTCCGGAATTGATAAAATCTCTGTGTCCAATATTTCGATGATGCGGGCTTTTATTGATGCTGGTTGGCGTGATATTTGTTTGGCGATTCCGTTTCCAATGAGTTCCATTGATGCCTTGGTTGAATTATGTGAAACCACAGATTTGAAATTAACTTTGTATGTTGATAATGAATCACAAATTGAACGTCTAATGAATGTTCCGGTATCGTTTCGATTGTCCATTGAAATTGATACTGGTCAGCAACGTTCAGGGATTGAATGGAAGCATCGCTCACGAATCATTTCTATGATTGATCAGATTCAATTATCCAATCATTCGCTGGATGGATTAAGTGCTCATTTTGGAGAACTCTACTTTTGCAATACAAAAGATGAGATTTTTTCAGAATGTGCCAATCATATGATGAAAATGTTGCAATTAAAAGAACAATTGGATCGGCATTATTCCGCTCCCATTTCCTTAGCGATTGGGGATACCCCGTCATTATTGACAATGGATTATTTTGATGAAGTCAATGAAGTCCGTGCTGGAAATTTTTTGTTCAATGATTTAACCATTTATCACAAAGGGGTGTGTGATCGTGGTGATATTGCTTGTGCGATTGAGGCGGTGGTTATTAGTAAAAATGCCTTTGACTGTCGATTCGTGCTTCATTGTGGCAGTATTCATTTATCAAAAGAGCGCCATGATGATCCATCGATTCAATATGGACATGTGTGTGCCATGGATAATGGTTGGGTACCATTTTCGAACACGGTGGTTCATGCATTGTATCAAGAGCATGCGGTTGTTGTGACAACACCAGATATTATTGATCGTATTCATATTGGTGATCGTTTGTTCATTTTGCCGGTGCATTCTTGTTTAACCATGGATGCCATGCATCATAAAAAAAGAATTCACTATATTTATCAATGATTCGATTTTTTTTGTTTTACTTTTATGTGATTCATTACCGCGTGTTTCGTTTATTGTTTCGTCCAAAAATTACGGATAATACCAATTACTTGTCCTCACCAATATTGACGATGAATCGCATATTGTCTCATCCAATTCTGGGCAAAGAATATGTGTTTGTTGATATTGGGTGTGGAGAGGGCTTGGTGGGTTTGTTTGTTCGGCTGGTTAAACAAAAGACCGTCATTTTGCATGATATTCAATCGGATTTTTTACGAATGATATCGTTCTTTGTTCATTGTTTTTTTGTGTCCCGTGTTACATGTTCAAACGATTTGTCTGATGTGTACCCGGTGCCGAGTGTGTTTTTGTGTGTTTGGACGTCATGGTCATCTGAAAATCGTCGGGTCATGGTATCTCGATTGTCATCCATCATTCCAAAGGGCGCTATATTTATTTCTGTGAGTCATGGCATGTGTCATCCATCCTTTGTTGAGTTGCAAAAAACTCGTGAAATATTTGCATGGGGTGAGGCTAGCGTATATTATTACAAGCATGCTTGAATCGCTTCATTTGAAAAATGTTGTCCTAGTAAAGGATATGTTGATTGACTTTAACCATGGGTTTAATGTAATTACGGGTGAAACAGGGGCTGGAAAATCATTGATTATAAAATCATTGGAACTGTTGTTGGGTGCGAATGCATCGGATTCTGTGATTCACCCTGAAGAAGATATGGCATTCATTGAAGCCACATTTTTAATTAAAGACTTGTCATTGGTTCCTTCGGAATACTTGGAGCAGGGGCGTTTAACGGTGAGTCGTCGCATTCATCGTAATCGACCAACGGTAAATAAGCTGAATTTTGAATCGGTTCCTTTAAAAGAATTGAAGCGTGTGATGCAACATGTTATTTTTTTAACTGCACAGCATCAGGTCATGGACCTTATGGATGCCAGTAAACATTTGGGGATGTTTGATCAATTTATTGGCAATGATGCGACGGTTCTTAATTCGAAGTATCAGCTTGAATATAAAACGTATCGAGATTTGAAACAACAAGCCCAAAATGTGTTAGAGAAAAGTGATGCATTGAGTAACGAAATTAATGACTTATCGAGTTTAGTTTCAGACATTGATGCGCAAGACTTTTCAGTTGAAGAAGAAGATTCATTATTGATTCAACAAAAAAAGTGCGAGGATTTAAACCATCGTCGTGGATTGGTTCAAAAGGTGTTGGCGCTTTCAAATGATTTAATTGATCAGGTTCATGAAATGGATTCGGCTTTGAGTGAATTAAATCAAGCCGGATCAAAAAAGATGCCATTTGATTCATTGAACACCTTGGAGGATTTGGCACAGTTGCATCAATCCATGTCAAATGAACGCATGGAAATTGAGTATTTGGAATCCATTGATTTGGATGAGATCAATGCCCGCCTAAATCATATTTTTCAGTACAAGGTTAAATATCGGGTGAATTCACTCTCAGAATTGTTGGCGTTACGTGATTATTCGAAAGAGAAATTAACAACCATTGATTTGCATATGAATGATAAGGATGAGATTAGCAAAAAAGTATCCATCCAATATCGGCGTTTGGTGGATTTGAGCATTGAGTTAAGTGAGCTTCGAAAACGTCATGTGGAATCGTTTGAATATGTGGTGTTAAATCAAATTCGGCAATTGGGGATGGTGGATGCTCAATTTAAATTGGCCATGCATTCTTTGGATGATTTTACCCATCATGGACAGGATGATATTTCATTTTTATTTTCGGCCAACCCAAATATGCCCTTGCAACCGTTGAAAAAAGTGGCCTCCGGGGGTGAGCTTTCACGGGTTTTATTGGCACTTCTGGTGAGCAATAATGGCGCATTAAATCAGCCGCTTGTTGTGTTTGATGAAATTGATGTCGGGATTGGTGGGATGACGGCAAATTACATTGGCACCATGCTTCAAAAGATGGCTGAAAGTGTGCAATTGATTGTTGTGACCCATTTGCCCCAGATTGCACGATGTGCTCAACATCACTTTAAAATTACCAAGACTATCGAAAATGGGTCGAGTTGTGTTAGTATGAATCAAATATTAAAGGATGATGTTCCCATTGAACTTCAACGAATGGTTGGGGGTGATGTGGTGGCATCTATAATTAAATAACTATGTGTGGAATTGTTGGATACGTTGGTGATCGTAATATTTTATCCGTGTTAATCGTTGGACTGGAGCGGTTAAGTTATCGAGGGTATGACTCTGCGGGTGTTGCCATTGTATCGGATGATGAGATTAGTGTTTGGAAAAAACCTGGCAAAGTTCATGTTTTGGCCAAAGAGCTTGAATCAAAAAGTATTGATGGGAATGCTGGGGTCGGGCATACCCGTTGGGCCACGCATGGTATTCCAAATGAAGTGAATTCTCATCCTCATTTTGATGCTAAGCGACGTTTTTCAGTTGTTCACAATGGCATTATTGAGAATT